>DASXJP010000561.1:0-11574 GCA_036497345.1 Thermoanaerobaculia bacterium | reverse complement strand
CTCCGGGTGCGCTGGGAGCAGCGGGCCGAGGTCGCCCGCCAGCGCTACGGCAATCTCAAGGACGAACGCGCCCGGCTCATCCTCTTCAACGGCGAGCCCAAGGAGGCTCTCCAGAGCCATTGCGATCTTCTGCTGCCGCTGGAGATGTGGACCTTCACCGAGTCGGAGCCCATCCACGGCACCTTCACCGTGGTCTTCGTCTCCAAGGGGGGATCGATCAAGGGGCCCTTCCGGCTCTGGTCCCCCCGCGACGGGCTGGACACGCTGCTCGCGCTCGGCGGGGCGCAGCAGCAGCTTCCGCCGGGCAACCCGCAGCGGGCGCTCGCCGCCATCGCCGAGATCTGCCCGCGCGGGGACGACATCGCCGCCCGCCTCGCCGAGGCCGTCGACTGGCCCGAGGCCGAGAAGGAGGCCCACCTGATCCCCCATCCCGGCGAGGAGTGGCTCTCGACCTTCGCCTCCTACTCCACCGACGTGCCCGAGGGCGCGGCGGGCTTCCCGGCCAGGCTCGCCCTCTCCTTCCCCGGCCGCTACGGCAGCCGCACGGTGGTGCAGGGGCTGGTCTCCGTGCCGCGCGACGCCGTGCGCCCCGAGAAGCTGGCCGGCGCGCCCGAGGCCTACTACAGCTTCCTGGTGGACGGCGAGGTGCTGGTCAAGGACGAGCTCTTCGAGCACTTCCGCTACCGGTTCACCCTGCCGGAGAGCGAGGCGACCACGTCCGAGATCCCCGTCGTCTTCCAGCGCAACCTGCGGCCGGGGAGCTACTCGCTGATCCTCAAGATCGAGGACACGGCGGGCAAGCGCTACTTCCGCGAGCAGCGGCAGATCGAGGTCCCCGCCGTCGACGCGGCCCCGGTGGCGGTGGCGGCGCCGAGCCCCGCGCCGCCCGCCTCCTCGCCGTCTCCCGCTCAGGCCGTCCAGGGCGCGCTCGCCGAGGCCAACGCCGCCATGAGCTCGGGCGATCAGACGATCCGCATCCTGGCGCCGCCCCCGGGGCTGGTCACCGGCAAGCTGCGGGTCGAGGCGGCCACGACCGGGCCCGGCATCGCCCGCGTCTCCTTCGAGCTCGACGGCCATCCGGTGCTCACCAAGAGCCGTCCGCCCTACAGCGTCGAGCTGAGCCTGGGGAACCAGCCGCGCATCCACCGCCTGCGGGCGGTGGCCATGGACGAGCAGGGCCGGAAGCTCGCCGAGGACGAGCTACCGCTGAACGTCGGTCCCCACCGCTTCGCCGTGCGGCTGATCGAGCCGCAGGCGGGCAAGACCTACCAGTCGAGCCTGCGCGCCGAGGCCCAGGTGCAGGTGCCGGAGGGGGAGCGGCTCGACCGCGTCGAGCTCTACCTCAATGACGACAAAGTGGCGACCCTCTACCAGCCGCCTTACACGCAGCCGATCCTCCTGCCCAAGAGCAAGGAGGTCACCTACGTGCGCGCCGTGGCCTATCTCGACGGCGGCACCTCGACCGAGGACCTGGTGCTGGTCAACGCGCCGGGGTTCAACCAGAAGCTGGACGTCCAGTTCGTCGAGCTCTACACCTCGGTGGTGGACGGCCGGGGGCGGCCGGTGGACGGGCTCGGCAAGGACGATTTCACCGTGCTGGAGGACGGCACGCCGCAGCAGGTCCGCCGCTTCGAGCGGGTCCAGGACGTGCCCATCTACGCCGGCATCCTGCTCGACACCTCGGGCTCGATGGCCGAGGGGGGCCGGCTCGACCAGGCGGTGCAGGGGGCGCTCGGCTTCTTCGAGAAGGTGATCACCCCCAAGGACCGCGCGGCCGTGATCACCTTCGCCGACCAGCCCAACCTGGCGGTGCGCTTCACCAACCAGGCCTCGGTGCTCGCGGGAGGCCTGGCCGGGCTGACCGCCAGCGGCAACACGACCCTCTACGACAGCATCATCTACGGCCTCTACTACTTCGGCGGCATGAAGGGGAAGCGGGCCATCATCATCCTCACCGACGGCAAGGACGAGGGGAGCCACTACTCCTTCAGCGACGCCCTCGAATACGCCCGCCGGAGCGGAGTGGCCATCTACACGGTGGGGATCGACCTCTCGACGCAGAACGCGGACGTCCGCCTGAAGCTCTCCCGCCTGGCCGACGAGACCGGCGGCCGCTTCTTCTTCATCGAGAAGGCCAAGGAGCTGGACGGGATCTACGACACCATCCAGAAGGAGCTGCGCTCGCAATACCTCCTCGCCTATCAGTCCTCCAAGGAGGGGAACGACGACAAGTTCCGCATCGTCGAGGTGAAGATGGCGAAGCCGGGGATGGAGGCGAAGACGGTGAAGGGCTATTACCCTTGATACCACCCCTGAGCGGCCTCCCCACCCTCATCCTGGCCTCCGCCTCCCCCCGCCGCCGCGAGCTGCTGGCGGGGCTCGGCGTCCGCTTCACCCTCCGCGCGGCGGATCTCGACGAGACACCGCGGCCGGGAGAGGACCCGGAGACGACCGTCCTGCGGCTCGCCCGCGAGAAGGCGGCAGCGGTGGCGCGCCCCGGCGAGCTGGTGCTGGCGGCGGACACCGACGTGGTGCTCGACGGCGACATCCTGGGCAAGCCCCGGGACCCCGAGGACGCCCGCCGCATGCTCGCCCGCATCGCCGGCCGCGAGCACACCGTGCTCTCCGGTGTCGCCCTGGAGGAGCCCGGCACCGGCCGCCGCGCCTCGGGGATGGCCGTCTCCCGGGTCCGTATGGCACCCATGACCCCCGAGCGGATCGCATGGTACGTGGCCACCGGCGAGCCCCTCGACAAGGCCGGCTCCTACGCGGTGCAGGGGATCGGCGCCCTGCTCGTGGAGGAGATCTTCGGGAATTACACGAACGTGGTCGGGCTGCCGTTGCCGCTCACGTGGCGGCTGTTCCGGGAGATGGGGTATGAGCTGATGGAGTTCCGGTAAGGGCAGAGGAAGGAACCGACCTGGAAGGATTTACGGATGAGCACTATTGCGGATAAAGCCTCGACCTTAATGGAGGAGATCAAGAATCTCCGCAAGAAGAAGGTGTTGCACCGCCGGGTCTGCTCCGCGCTTGCAGAGGCGATTCGCGAGCTCTTCCCTGACTGGGTTTACGTTTCCGAGATCGGTCAGACACCAGGGGGAAGGAATGACGCAATTCTTTTCGAATCCGGAGGTGATTCGATATGCTTCGAATTGTTCGCAAGCCTTGGCCAAGTCGATCGGGACCTACTTCTTCTTCGTGAATCTCCAGCCAAGGCCAAGGTCGCTATCCTGCTGGACAGAGAGATTGACCCGTCTATTGCCGAAGCTTACTATCGTAAACTTCCCCACAAACCTTATCCATGTATTTGGGCCTCCGACATTCTAGATCCGAGCCTCCGAGGGGTATTGAAGGTAAAGTTAGCTCAGCATGTTTTTCGGAACGATATCGCCAGGGCGTTCGCCTTATCTCACCAATTGCAGCGAACCTCTCAGCAACGAACCCTTGAGGCATGGCGAGAAAAAGGAATTGACATATATACCGGTACCGCTGGGCAGGCATCTACTTTCCCCGGAATTATGAGCCTGTTGGCTGTAAACCGTATGCGGAAGATGGGAGTAGCGCTCCCGTCCTGCGAAGAAGCTGCTCGGATGATTTGTGAAAATTTCGACTTTCTCGTGAAACAGATTCTGTACGGTGTGCCGATGCTGCTCACGTGGGATGGTGAGCATTGCTCAATCATGGACCTAAGCGACTATGAATGCTGGCTATTGAGTGCCGTTCCATATGGTGAAGCAGACCAGGTCGTCGTGCTAGTGAACAATATCTATTCAGATATGAGGAAGATGCATTTAGGGGATCTTCCAGAGCCGGGCGACATGAACCGGATAATAAAGATTATGGTAGAAGGCAGAAGGCTTTTTGCCATCTTGGAGGCGAAGGGTGAAATACCCATGATGCAGCCGAACCCAGGAACGGACAGCGGGTAAGCTCAACGCGGGCGGCGCTCACTCAGCCTCGCCTCGCCGTCTCTCGCGGCCCTACAGGCCGCTGTGGATTTGTGGCGCCTCCCACCCAGGGCATCGGCCTTCGGCCTCAGCCCTGGGCTGGGTTCTCCCGGCCCGTTGGGCCGGTTTTGGCAAAGAGCTTGCGCTGAGGCGCAGGGACGGCGGTCTCTCGTAGGACCTGACGGATCCGCTCTACCAGGACGGAGAGGCTTCCTCCGCCGCGCGGGACCCGGCGTGGACGGCTCACGCCGGGAGGGCGAACGCCGCTGCGGTTGGGGCAGCCATCCAGTGAAATTGGGGAAAGGCCGGTCGGATTGGGGGAAACGCTCCGGCCGTTGGGGGAACGGTCCCGCCGGTTGGGGGAAACGCCGCTTGCCCTGGGGCAATGGCCCCGGAATTGGGGGAAACGCCCCGGCGCTTGGGGGAAAGGCCGAGCGTTTTTGGGGAAACCCTCCGGCGATTGGGGGAACGGCGGAAAATCCGCCAAGGACCCCAAGGACTGCAAGACCCCAAGGCTCCCCTGTTCTTCTACGGGCCCCCCTATTCCCCGTACTTGATGGGATCCCCCAGCGCGTTGAGGGAGAAGTTGGCCATGATCTGGTGGCCGTTGAAGTCGAGCACGCGCATGTCCTCGACGCCGTCGAGGTCGCGGGCGACGTTGTCGAAGGAGTCCCCGTAGCGCTCGCGGGCGGCGGCGAGGTCGACCTCGTAGGCGATGAACTTGTCGATCCCCTTGTAGCGCAGCTTGCTGACCATCCGCTCGTCGGTCAGCTTGGGGTAGGTCGAGAGCAGCAGGAGCGGCCCGCTGCCCGCGAAGACGATGTAGACCCGGATCGGTCGGGAGCTCATGGGTGTCCCCTTTTTCCCTCCTCACGCCACGAAGTAAGCACTGGCTCGAATCTGCAAGCGGGCGCGGGGCTCGAAGCCGCTGCCGACCACGGCGAAGGCGCTGGTGCTGCCCAGGATGGGGAGCACGATCCAGCCGTCGAAGCTCTCGCCGCCGGCGTAGGGCGGCACGACGGGCTCGATCTCGGCGATCTTGGTCCAGTGGTCCTCGTCGGGGTCGAACGACGCCCGCAGCTCGACGTAGGCGCGGTCGAGGTCGATGGTGCGCTGGCCCGAGGGGTGCCAGATGGAGAAGACGAAGCGCACCTCGTCGTAAGCGCTGGTGCCGAGGAACGCCTTGCCGGCGACCAGCAGGGGGAAGGTGAAGGAGCCGGCCGTGTCGGTGGCGAAGATCTCGGGGGTGGGGTCGAACACCACCTGCCGCGGAGGGGTGGGGGTGGAATTCATCTCTTCTCCTCGGATTGGGCGCCACGGGCCAGCGTGATGGCGCGCTGGATGCGTTGGCGGGCTTCGGCTTCGCCGGAGCCCACGCCGAGCAGGGGGGCGGCGAGCCCGAAGGCGGTCGCGCCCGCCTGACGGTAGGCGGGGATCTCCTCGACGCCGAAGCCGCCGGCGGCCAGCATGGGGACGTCCCCCAGCGGGCCGCGGATGACGGAGAGGTAGGCCGGACCGCCCACGGGGGGCAGCGGATAGACCTTGACGAGATCCGCGCCCACCTCGACGGCGGCGACGATCTCGGTCGGCGTGAGCGCGCCCATGACCAGGAAGAGCCCGGCCTGCCGGGCCTCCCGGGCCACCTCGGCGCTGACGTTGGGGGTGACGATGAATTCGGCGCCGGCCGCGACGGCCTCACGGGCGCGGGCGGCGGTAGTCACCGTGCCCATGCCGAACCAGGGCGGCCCCTCGGCGGAGCGGCCCGCGAGCAGCTCGCGGACGAGCCCCGAGGCGCCGGGGACGGTGAAGGTGATCTCAACCAGCTCGACGCCCGAGGCGGCGAGCGAACGGGCCTGGGCCGCCGCCGCGTCGCGCGAGGCGGTGCGCACCACGCCGATGATCGGCGCGCGGCGCAGGCTCAGAGCTACGGAGTCGTGAATCTGGAGGGTGGTAGCCATGGCGCCGGGAGTCTATCATCCATCTTTCCACGCGGAATCCAGCTTCCGGGTGGGAAACGGCCTCCTTCCGAGGTATCATTGCCAGACGCTTCGGCGGGGGGGACGTTTTTCAGCGGAAAGAACGGCAAATGGCAGTGCCTGAGACACCGGGTAAAACAGGAGAGACCCTGGACCAGCTCCTCCGGCGGCTTCGCCCGCGGTTGAAGCAGGTGCTTGGTCGGTACCGCATCCCCGCGCACGATGCCGAGGACCTGGTGCAGGAGGCCCTCATCTCGACGATCCAGAAGTGGGACGTCATCCAGGACCCCGAGGCCTGGCTGCTCGTCACGCTCCGCAACCGCTGCGTCGTCTACTGGCGCAAACGGCGCAACAACCTCTACAACTCGGTCGACACGGCCATCCTCGAGCTGCTCTCCGAGCCCGTGGCGGCGCCGCAGGAGCGGTCCGAGCTGCTGTGGGACCTCAACAACCTGCTGGAGGAGCTGCCGCCGCGCTGCCGCAAGCTCCTGCGCCTGCGCTACGGCCTCGGCTTCGATTCCACCGAGGTGGCCGAGCGCATGGGCTATCACCCGTCGAGCGTCCGCAAGGTCGCCCGGCGCTGCATGGCCGCGCTCACCTACCAGATGGTGACCCGCGGCTTCTCGAAGATCAGCGTGCCGCAGAGCGACGACGACGAGTCGGACGCGTAGTCAGGTTTTTTCCCCCAACGCCCCCTCGATCCGCCGGCAGATCCCTCGGAGGATCCGCACGTCCCGGCTGTCCGGGGCCGCGCGGGCGGCGAGGCGGCGGAGATCGCGCAGCACCCCCTGATAGGAGTCGTCGCGGGCGAAGCCGACCTTCTGGAGGACCCGGGCGGCGTGCTCCAGCAGGCCGTCGATCTCGGCGGCGCTCGCCGGCGGCTCGGGGGGCGCCACCGGCGCGGCCTCGTCCCCGCGGGCCACGAACAGCTCATAGGTGAGGATCAGCACCGCCTGGGCCAGGTTGAGCGTCGGCTGCACGGGCGAGCAGGGGATGGTCACCACGGCGCTCGCCAGCGCCAGCTCCTCGTTGGTGAGGCCACCCACCTCGGGGCCGAAGACCAGGGCGGTGGGGACGTCCGGCCCGTCCTGCGCCAGCCAACCGGGGAGCTCGCGCGGCGAGAGGAGGGGGATGCCCAGCCGGCGGTCACGGGTGGAGGTGGTGCCGATCACCCGCCGGAAGGGGGCCAGCGCCTGATGGAGATCGGGGGCGCGCTCCAGTCTGTCCAGGATGTGCCTGGCGCCGACGGCGAAGGCGGTGGCGATCTTGCCGATCTCGGCCACCGGCTCGACCAGGATCAGCCGCTCCAGCCCCATGTTGGCCATCGCCCGGGCGGCGGAGCCGACGTTCCCCTCCTCGCGGGGGCGGACGAGGACGACGGCGGGGACCAAGGGCCTACCGGAACCCGCGGCGCAGCTCGCGCTTGAAGGTGCTGAAGGCCTCGTCGCCGTGGAGGGCCAGGACGACCCGTTCCAGCTTCGTGCCCCCCTGGAGGAAGCGGTGGATCTCGGTGAGCATGATGCGCGCGGCGCGGTTGAGCGGGAAGCCGAAGTTGCCGGTGGAGATCGCCGGCAGGGCGATCGACCTCAAGCCCCGGCGGTCGGCCAGCGCCAGGGCGGAGCGCACGGCGGCGGCGAGCTTCTTGTCCTCGTCTCCTTCCCCCATCCGCGGCCCCACGGCGTGGATCACCCGCCTGGCCTTGAGGTTGCCGGCGCCGGTCATCACCGCCGTGCCCACGGGCGTGCCGCCGATCCGGTCGCATTCGACCTGGATCGAGGGGCCCCCCTTCTGGGCGATCGCTCCGGCGACCCCGGTGCCCAGTTGGAGGTGCTCGTTGGCGGCGTTGACGATGGCGTCCACGTCCAGCTCGGTGATGTCCCCCTCGAGCAGCTCGAGCTGGGTGTGATCCAGCGTCACGGTCACTCGATTGTCGGTCCTGTTCTCGGTCATCTCTGCCATCAGGCCCTCCCGGAGATCATATCAGCCCCTTCCTTATCAATAGTGTAGACTCCTCGCCGCCATGTGGATGGAGCTCAAGGCAGGGCTGGCGGCCGACCTCGCCAGGGTGATCCAGGAGCGCTTCGGCGTCGCGCACGAGCCGGTGCTGGAGGTGCCGCCGCGCCGCGAGCTGGGGGACCTCTCCTCTCCCGCCGCCATGCAGCTCGCCCGGGTGCTCAAGCGCAACCCGCGGGCCATCGCCGAGGAGCTGGCGAAGGCCCTGCCGCGGCCATCCCTGGTGCGGGACGTCCAGATCCAGGGCGCCGGCTTCCTCAATTTCTTCCTCGACCGGCGCGCCTTCGCCGCCGCCCTGATGGACGCCTCGCTGCTCGACGGCGGCGCGCGCGGCGGCAAGGTGGTGATCGAGCACACCAACATCAATCCCAACAAGGCGGCCCACATCGGCCACCTGCGCAACGCCGTGCTGGGCGACGTGCTCGGCCGCTCGCTCAAGAGCCTCGGCTACCCGGTCGAGATCCAGAACTACATCGACGACACCGGGGTCCAGCTCGCGGACGTGGTGGTGGGCTTCGTCGATCTGCGGGGGATCCCGCTGGCCGAGGTGGCGGCCATCCCCGAGCCGTTCGACTTCTACTGCTGGGACCTCTACAGCGAGGTGGGCCGCTGGCTCGCCGAGGACCCGGAGCGCCAGCGCCTCCGCCGCGAGACCCTCCACGAGATGGAGATCGGCAAGGGGCCGCGCGCGGACATAGGCCGGCTGGTGGCGCGGCGGATCGTCTCCCGCCATCTCGCCACCATGCGGCGGATCGACGTCTCCTACGACCTGCTGACCCGCGAGAGCGACATCCTGGGGCTGCGGTTCTTCGAGCAGGCCTTCGGCCGGCTCAAGGAGAGCGGCGCCGTCCATCTGGAGAAAGAGGGGAAGAACGCCGGCTGCTGGGTGATGCCGCTGTCGCAGGCCGAGGAGTTCGCCGGGCTGGAGGACCCCGACAAGGTGATCGTGCGCTCGGACGGCACGGTGACCTACGTGGGCAAGGACATCGCCTACCAGCTCTGGAAATTCGGCCTGCTGGGGCGCGACTTCGGCTACCGCTTCTGGGCTGAGGAGGGGGTCTGGGAGACCACCCAGGACGGCGTCGAGGGGCATCCGCTGTTCGGCAACTCCTGGCGGGTGTTCAACGTCATCGACGTCCGCCAGAGCTATCTGCAGAAGATCGTCCGCGCCGGTCTCCAGGCGCTCGGCCATCCGTCGGAGGCGGACCGCTCGGTCCATTTCGCCTATGAGATGGTCGCCCTCTCGCCGGCCACCGCCCGCCAGCTCGGCTTCCTGGAGGAGGCCGAGGGGGAGAAGACCCTGGAGATGTCCGGCCGCAAGGGGATTGGCGTCAAGGCGGACGACCTGATCGACCAGCTCGAGCTCAAGGCGCGCGAGGAGATCGCCAAGCGCAACCGGGACCTCGGGGACGCCGAGCTCGACGGGCTCGCTCACGAGATCGCCATCGCGGCCCTGCGCTTCTTCATGGTCAAGGCCACCAACAACCGGGTGATCGCCTTCGACTTCGACGAGGCCCTCAATTTCGAGGGGGAGTCCGGCCCTTATCTCCAGTACTCGCTGGTGCGGGCGAAGAACATCCGCCGCCGCCTCCAGCAGGAGGGGATCGCCGCCGACGTCTTCGCCGAGGAGGTGGCCGCGCTCCCCGAGGAGGTGTGGAGCGAGGACCTCTGGGATCTCATCCTGGAGGTGGCGCAGACGAGGGAGACGGTCGAGAAGGCCGCCGAGAGCCTGGAGCTGTCGCTCATCGCCCGCCACGCGCTGGACATCGCGCAGCGTTTCAACGCCTTATACCACCGTCATCCGATCCTCCAGGAGAAGGACCCGCAGGTGCGGGCGGGCCGCCTGGCCACGGTGCAGATCTTCCGCCGCGGCCTGGAGAGCCTGGGCGAGCTCCTGGGGATCCCCGTCCCGGAGAAAATGTGACATGGACCCCTCCTCTGGCCGTCCGCAACCGAAATCGACGTCCCCCTGGGTCTACATCGGCGTCGGATGTGGCGTCGCCGTGCTGCTCGCCTTGGCCGGCATCGTGGGCTTCACCTACCTGGCCTACAGCAAGGCCAAGGAGATGGAGGCGGGCTTCAAGGACCCGAAGACTCGCGAGGCGAAGACCCGCCAGGTGCTCCCCTACGACAACCTGCCGCCCGGCTACTACGCCGGCGGCGCGATGTCGATCCCCTTCCTGATGGATTTCGCCGTCCTCACCGACAAGGAGCCCGCCGCGGGGGAGAAGCCGGACCAGGGGAACTACCAAGAGCGCAGCTTCATCTTCATGAGCATGCGCCACCTGCGGAACAACCGGGAGAAGATGGAGCGCTATCTCCGCGGCGAGGCGCCGGCGCCCGAGGACGGCGCCTGGAACCGGGGGAACGTCAATTTCCACACCGAGGAGGTCATCCGGCGCGGCGAGGTCCAGGTGGGGGGGCAGAAGGTCCTCTACCAGGCGAGCCGTGGCGAGATCTCCCACAAGGGAGAGAGGAAGAACGGGGTGGTCACCATGGTCCTCCCCGAATGCTCCGACGACCGCCTCCGCTTCGGCGTCTGGATCGGCCCCGCCCCCGCGGGCTCCGAGGGCAAGCCCGTGGCCGAGGTGGATTTCCAGGGAACGCCGGCCGATCCCGCGGCGATGCAGGAGTTTCTGGGGCATTTCCGGTTGTGTGGGGGGAAGGGGTAGACGCGCTCTCGAGGGAGCAGGTGATAGCCTGTCCAGCATGTCTCCGGCCGATCTTGATCGTCTTCTGCGGCAGGAGGACGCGCATGTCGAGTGGAAGCGGCAGGCTGCGGAGATAGAAGACGTCGTCAAGACTCTTTCGGCTTTCGCCAATGATCTTGAGGGATCGAGGATTGGTGGTTGGGTCGTCTGCGGAATCGAAGAGAGGCGGGATGAGCACGGGTTCGTGCTTCCCAAGCAGGTAGGGCTCGCTGCCAGCCGGTTCCAGGAAATCAAAGGCAAGGTCCTCGACTGGTGTCTGGAGAGGGTTTCGCCGCCTCTCGTTGCGGAAGTCGAAGAGATCCTCCTTCCGGACGATCCCTCTCGTCGTATTCTCGTCTTTTGTGTCCCGGCTTCTCCCCATCTCCATTATTTTCGAGAGCAGGACAGGAGCATTCGTTGCTGGGTGCGGCACGGCAGCCGGACCGTGGAGGCCCGAGGAGAGCTTCTGCGCAGACTTAAAGAAGGAAAGCAGGACATCCCTTCATTTCTGGAACGGCCTTGTCCCGGAGCATCTCTGACCGACCTCGATCTCCTCTCAGCGGAAGAATTCTTGAGCCAGGTGGGCCTTCCACAACCTCCTGCCGAGTATCTGAAGCCGGGCGTCCGTTTGGATGCCCTCTCTCATCCGCTGGTGCTTCCCCAGCCAGGACCTCCGGAGGAACCCCGGCCAGCGCCTACGTACCTTGCGCTCTTGCTCTTCAGCCGTGAGCCGACCCGCTTCATCCCTGGTGCCTATGCCGTGTTCATGGCCTACGAGGGACCCTCTCGGACAGAGACTCACAGCATTAAGAGTCCGTCACGAAATAACTACTCCGTTTTGGCATTGCGTCCTTGGCAGGATTGTATAGTTCCATTCACCGTGAAAACTGTCGCGACGGAGATTGACCTCCGCGGCTTCTCGCGCGCTGACTTTCCTTCCCGTAGGAT
>DASXJP010000560.1:0-11942 GCA_036497345.1 Thermoanaerobaculia bacterium | reverse complement strand
GGTGGGGGCCTGCTCCAGATCCGCGCTTTCCTCCACCCAGGGCGGCCACACAGGGCCGCCCCTACATACCCCCTTCCCTAATTTCAGGCCAGAGGGTGGCTCAAACATATCTTGCACCGCCCTCTCCCGAGGCTTAAGATGCGGTGCGTCTCACATCCTGCGGCCTGTGGGCAGCTCTCTGGGAAAGGGAGGTTTATGGCCACGATCACGCTGAAAGTCAACGAGAAGAGTCACGCCGTCGACGTGGAGCCGCGCACGCTGCTCGTCGATCTGCTGCGCGAGCACCTGCGTCTCACCGGCACCCATGTGGGGTGCGACACCAGCCAGTGCGGCGCCTGCACCGTCTGGGTGGACGGCAAGTCGGTCAAGAGCTGCGCCATGCTGGCCCTTGAGGCCGACGGCCGGGCGGTGACCACCATCGAGGGGCTGGCGCGCAACGGCGACCTGCACCCGATGCAGACGGCCTTCCACACCTGCCATGGGCTCCAGTGCGGCTTCTGCACTCCCGGCATGGTGATGCGCGCCGCCGAGCTCGTGCAGCGCAACCCCAACCTGACCGAGGAGGAGGTGCGGCACGGCCTGGAGGGGAACCTCTGCCGCTGCACCGGCTATCACAACATCGTCAAGGCCGTGCTCACGGCCGCCGAGACGATGCGCGGAGGTGCCCAATGAGCGATCAGGGCATGGGCGCTTCCGTCCTGCGCAAGGAGGACCGCCGTTTCCTCATGGGCAAGGGGCGGTATACCGACGACGTCACGCTGCCGGAACAGACCCATGCCGTGTTCGTGCGCTCGCCGCACGCTCACGCCAAGATCCGCTCGATCGACGCCAGCCAGGCCCTCAAGGCGCCGGGCGTGCTCGCCGTGCTGACCGGCGCGGACGTGGCCGCCGACGACCTCGGCAACATCCCCTGCGGCTGGGTGATCACCAACAAGGACGGCTCGAAGATGGTCGCGCCGCCCCATCCGGCCCTGGCGCAAGGAGCGGCCCGCCACGCCGGCGATCCGGTCGCCATGGTGATCGCCGAGACCCGGGCCCAGGCCAAGGACGCGGCCCAGCTCGTCCAGGTCGACTACGACCCGCAGCCGGCCGTGGCGCATCTGAATGCCGCGGTGGCGGACGGCGCCCCCCAGGTCTGGGACGAGGCGCCCGGCAACGTCTGCTTCGACTGGCACCTCGGCGACGCCGCGGCCACCGATGCTGAATTCGCCAAGGCCGACCGGGTGGTCGCGCTCGACCTCACCAACAACCGGGTCGCTCCCAACGCCATCGAGCCCCGCGCCGCCAACGGCTCCTTCGACGGCGTCGAGGACCGCTACACGCTCTACACCACGTCGCAGAACCCCCACCTGGTCCGCCTGCTGATGGGCGCCTTCACCCTCAAGGTGCCGGAGCACAAGCTGCGCGTGGTGGCGCCGGACGTGGGCGGCGGCTTCGGCTCCAAGATCTTCCATTACGCGGAAGAGCTGCTGGTCCTCTGGGCCTCCAGGCGGGTCGGCCGGCCGGTGAAGTGGACCTCCGACCGCAGCGAGGCCTTCCTCTCCGACGCCCACGGCCGCGACCACGTGACCCACGCCGAGCTCGCCGTCGGCAACGACGGCAAGTTCCACGGCCTGCGCGTGCGCACGCTGGCCAACATGGGGGCCTATCTCTCGACCTTCGCGCCGGCCATCCCGACCTATCTCCACGCCACGCTCCTCTCCGGGCCCTACGTCATTCCGGCCATCTACGCGGAGGTCAAGGCGATCTTCACCAACACCGTGCCGATCGACGCGGTGCGCGGCGCCGGCCGGCCGGAGGCCACCTACCTGCTGGAGCGGCTGGTGGACAAGGCCGCCCGCGAGTTGGGGATCGACCGTGTTGAGATCCGGCGCAAGAACCTGATCCAGCCGGACCAGTTCCCCTATCAGACGCCGGTCGCCCTGCAGTACGACATCGGCGACTATCCCGCCACGCTGGAGATGGCGCTCGAGTCGATCGATTACGACAAGTATCCTGAGCGCAAGGCGGCCTCGGAGAAGCGGGGCAAGCTGCGCGGCTTCGGCATCTCGACCTACATCGAAGCGTGCGGCATCGCGCCGTCCGCCCTGGTGGGCGCCCTCGGCGCCGGCGCCGGCCTCTATGAGGCGGCCACGGTGCGCGTCCACCCGACCGGGAGCGTCACCGTGTTCACCGGCAGCCACAGCCACGGGCAGGGGCACGAGACCACCTTCGCCCAGCTCGTCAACGAGCGGCTGGGCATCCCGATCGAAAATATCGAGGTCGTCCACGGCGACACCGACCGCATCCCGTTCGGCATGGGGACCTACGGCTCGCGCTCCGCGGCCGTGGGCGGCTCGGCCATCGTCAAGGCGATGGACAAGATCGTGGACAAGGGGAAGAAGATCGCCGCCCACCTGCTGGAGGCGAGCGTGGCCGACATCGAATTCGCGGACGGCAAGTACACGGTGGCTGGCACCGACCGGGAGAAGACGTTCGGCGAGATCGCCTTCACCGCCTACGTGCCGCACAACTACCCGATCGAGACGGTGGAGCCGGGGCTCGAGGACTCGGCCTTCTACGATCCCAAGAACTTCACCTTCCCCGGCGGCTGCCACCTGGTGGAGGTGGAGGTCGATGCGGAGACCGGCGTCGTCGAGGTGGTGGACGTCGCCATCGCCGACGACGTGGGGGTGATCATCAATCCCATGATCGTCGACGGGCAGGCGCACGGGGGGCTGGCGCACGGCATCGGCCAGGCGCTGCTCGAGGAGTGCGTCTACGATGAGGACGGCCAGCTCGTCTCGGGCTCCTTCATGAGCTATTGCATGCCGCGCGCGGCGGACCTCCCCTCCTTCAAGGTGGGCAACCACGTCACCCCGTGCACGCACAACCCGACGGGCATCAAGGGCGTGGGCGAGGTGGGGGCGATCGGCGTTCCGCCCGCGGTGATCAACGCGGTGCTCGACGCCCTGGC
Source organism: Thermoanaerobaculia bacterium (assembly GCA_036497345.1). GTDB lineage: Bacteria > Acidobacteriota > Thermoanaerobaculia > Multivoradales > UBA5704 > DATARR01. The sequence continues at coordinate 8,986 of DASXJP010000560.1, read as the reverse complement.
CCCGCTCGGCGTCACGGACATCAGCATGCCGGCGACCCCGGAGAAGGTCTGGCGGGCGATCCGCGCGGCGGGAGGTGTGGCATGAGGAATTTCGAGTTTCACCGTCCGCAGTCGGTCGCCGACGCGGTCGCTCTGCTGAAGGCCAACGAGGCGGCCAAGCTCCTCGCGGGAGGGCAGAGCCTGCTCCCCGTGATGAAGCTCGACCTGGCGCAGCCGTCGGACCTGGTGTCCCTCGCCGGGCTCCCCGGTCTCCGGGAGATCCGCTCCGAAGGCAACGACCTGGTGATCGGCGCGCTCGTCACCCACGACGAGGTCAGCACGTCGGACGAGGTGCGCAAGCGCATTCCGGCGCTGGCCGGCCTCGCAAGCGGCATCGGCGACGCGCAGATCCGCAACCGGGGGACGATCGGCGGCTCGATCGCGCACGCCGATCCGGCCGCCGACTATCCCGCGGCGGTGCTGGCCCTGAACGCGACCATCGTCACCGATCGCCGGCGGATCGCGGCCGACGACTTCTTCCAGGGCTTCTTCCAGACGGCCCTGGAGCCGGACGAGATCATCACCGCAGTGCGCTTCCCGGTGCCGCAGTGCGCGGCCTACGCCAAGTTCCCCCATCCGGCCTCGAAGTACGCCATCGTCGGAGTGATGGTGGCGAAGACCGGCGGGGGCGTCCGGGTCGCGGTGACGGGCGCCGGCTCGAAGGCGTTCCGGGTGCCGGCGCTGGAGTCGGCGCTCGCCGCGAATTTCTCTCCCGACGCCGTCGCCTCCGGGGCCGTCGATCCCGGGAGCCTGCGTTCGGGCGGGGAGGCGAGCCCGGAATACCGGGCCCATCTCGTGACGGTGATGGCCAGGCGCGCCGTCCAGGCGTGCGGATAGCACGATCGCCGCGGTGTCGGCAGCAAGCCTCAGGGACTGGGAAAGGACCGGTGCCGGCCGGAAGGCCGGCACCGATCCTGCCGGGCTAGGGCCGTTGCGGGGAGCACTGGGAGGAGACCGGCTGCAGGAGGAAGCCCGCGGTCTGGTCCTGACCGTCTACCTTGAGGAAGATCCGCGACAAGCTGCTTTGGGTGCTCCTGAGCGCGGCGCCGCCGCAATACAGCTCGCAGTTTCCTCCAGCCCCCGGATCCCCTCCGCAGCAGATGTCGCAGGCGGCGCAATAAGTGCAGCCGGAGTGCAGACAATTCGGGTCCCAGAAAGAGGGGACGTCACAAGTGCGGCACGCTGAAGCTAGGGCAGGCGCGAAAAGCGCGACAGCCACGAGGACGAGAACCGTTCCGAAGACCTTTCTCATGAAATCCTCCTTTTTTGCCAGAACCGGGAAGTGTGGGCCGGAGTCAGGCCCGAACCGGCTGGAGCTGAGATCTCATTATTTTGTAGCACATACGATGCCATTGGTGACGGTCGAGGCGAACGATGCCTGACTCCACGAGCCTGCCGCGCAACGTCGAGGAGACCCGGGGGCTGCTCGCGTCGGGACGCTACGTCGCCGACGCGAGCCTCGCCACCGCGGTCTTTCTCGCGCTCAAGCTGGGCCGTCCGCTCCTGCTCGAAGGGGAGGCGGGAGTGGGGAAGACCGAGATCGCCAAGGTCCTCGCCGAGACCCTGGAACGGCGGCTGATCCGTCTCCAGTGCTACGAGGGGCTCGACGCCGCCGCGGCGCTCTACGAGTGGAACTACCCCCGCCAGATGCTGGAGATCCGGCTGGCCGAGGTCGGCGGCGAGGGGGGAGCGGCGGGCCGGGAGAGGCTGGCGCACGACATCTTCGATCCCCGCTTCCTGCTCAAGCGCCCGCTCCTGCTGGCCCTGGAGCCGGACCCGGCGGGACCGCCCGTCCTCCTGATCGACGAGATCGACCGCACCGATGAGCCGTTCGAGGCCTTCCTGCTGGAGATCCTGAGCGATTTCCAGGTGACCATCCCCGAGATGGGCACGGTGCGCGCGCCGGAGCCGCCCATCGTGGTGCTCACCTCCAACCGCACCCGCGAGGTCCACGACGCGCTCAAGCGGCGCTGCCTCTACCACTGGATCGGCTATCCGGACGCCGCCCGCGAGCTCGAGATCCTCCGCCTGCGCGCCCCGGAGCTGGCCGAAGCGCTCGCCGGGCAGATCGTGCGCTTCGTGCAGCAGCTGCGCACGGCCGACCTCTTCAAGCTGCCGGGCGTGGCCGAGACCATCGATTGGGCCCGCGCGCTCCTCGCCCTCGATCAGGTCTCCCTGGATGCCGCGACCGTGAATTCGACCCTCGGCGTTCTCCTCAAATACCAGGACGACATCGAGAAGATGGCGGGCGCGCCGGTGAGCGCGATGCTGGCCGAAAAGCCGTGACCTCCGGGCCGGCCGCTTGAGCGAACTATAATAAGGACGGCGAGATCGAGGGAGCCATGCCGAGAAAGGTCAGGGAGCTGGTTCGCGATCTGCTCGATGCCAAGTTCTATGAGATCTCTGGCGGAAAGGGATCCCACCGTAAGTTTACGCACGTTCGATATGCAGGTGCAGTGACCCTCAGCGGGAGCCCTGGCGACGATGCGAAGCCCTATCAGGAGAAGCAAGTCAGGCAAGCGATCGAGGAGGTTCAAGAATGAAGCTGAGCGATCGATACCACAAGTGGGTTGAATGGAGCGAGGAGGACTCGGCCTATCTTGGGAAGTGCCCCGATCTGATTACGGGAATTCATGGCGATGACCCGGTGAAGCTGTATGCGGATCTTCATGAGGTCATTGAGGATGTGATCCGCCACTTCGAGGCCGAGGGACGAGCCCTGCCTGCTCCCCGAGTCCGTCCCATGCAAGAGGTCGCTTGACGGGGCCTTGCGGACAACCGGTTCCGTGACCACCTCGAAGCTGGCGGAGAACGTCGTCCACTTCACCCGCCTCCTGCGCGGCGCCGGCCTCCGCCTGGGGCCGGCGAGCGCGCTCGACGCCCTGGCCGCGGCCTCGGCCGTGGACGTGCTCCATCGCGAGGAATTCTACTGGGCCCTCCACGCGGTCCTGGTCCGGCGGCCCGAGGATTTCGACCTCTTCGATCAGGCGTTCCGGCTGTTCTGGCGCGATCCGTTCGGCGTCGAGGCCGCCCTGGCCCAGATGCTGCCGCACACGCGCGTGCCCGCCGCGTCCACGGTCTCCCGCCGGATCGCTGAGGCCTGGCACCCGCCGGCCCCCACGGGAAAGGCGCCGCCGGAGAAGGTCGAATTCGACGCCGCGCTCACCTTCTCGGCCGACGAGGTCCTGCGCGCCCGCGACTTCGAGCAGATGAGCGCCGAGGAGCTCGCGGAGGCCCGGCGGATCGTCGCCCGCATGGTGGTGGCGCTCCGGCCGGTGCGCACCCGGCGGCTCACCCCCGATCCTTATGGTGACCGGATCGACCTCGCGCGCACCGTGCGGGAGAGCCGCAAGACCTTCGGCGACCTGGCGCCTCTGCGCTTCCGCTCCCGGGTCCTGCTGCCGCCGCCGGTCGTCGTCCTCTGCGACATCTCGGGATCGATGGGTCGCTATTCGGAGATGCTGCTGCATTTCGTGCACGCCCTCTTGAGCGTCCGCACGCGCGTCCACGCCTTCCTGTTCGCCACCCGGCTGACCAACGTGACGCGCATCCTCCGCCGCCGCGACGTGGACGAGGCGCTGGCGCGCTGCGGCCGGGAGGTGCAGGACTGGGCGGGGGGGACCCGCCTGCGGGCCTGCCTGCACGACTTCAACCGCGTCTGGTCGCGGCGCGTCCTGGGGCAGGGGGCCGTGGTGCTGCTGGTCACCGACGGCCTCGACCGCGACCCCGAGCCGGGGCTCGCCGCCGAGGCCGGCCGCCTCCATCGCTCCTGCCGAAGGCTGATCTGGCTCAACCCCCTCCTGCGCTGGGAGGGGTTCCAGCCCCGCGCCCAGGGGGTGAAGGCGCTCCTGCCCAACGTCGACGAGCACCGTCCCGTCCACAACCTGGAGAGCCTGGAGGCGCTGGGGCGGGCGCTGGGATCTTGGGGGGAGGGCAGGCCGTCCTGAACGGGGGTCAGGCGACGAAGGGATTCAAAAAGCGTACGCCCTCGACCTCTCGGTCGTGCTGAAAATCCTCGGTGTAGATCGTCGAGAGTCGATGATGACGAGCGGCGGCCCAGATCAGACCATCCCAGAAGGAGAGCCCATGGCGAAGCGCGGAGGTCAGGGCCGTCAGGGTCATCTCAGGAGTCAGTGGCACCACTTGAAAGCTCTGGACGATATAGGCGACGATCCTACGAACCTTCTCGGGATCGAGATCGAGGTCTTTCCCTCGGCGGAGCAGAGTCCAGGCGAGCTCGTTCAGGACCTGCGCCGAAAGAACGAGGTCATCCTTCAGGGTGACCTCCTCGATCAGACGAAGAGCCTTTGCGCGCTTATCCGGATCGGCACGATCGAAGGCGTAGACGAAGATGTTGGAGTCGATCAGGACCCTGCTCACGCTTTGGGATCCCGTTCGTAGATCTCCTCCCGCGTCGGGTAGGGAGGACCGCCGAGATCTATCCCTTCCCGCATCAGGTTAAGCAAACGCTTGCGGGCCTCTTCTCGTTCTCGGGACGGCTCAGAGGTCGCCGGGGGAAGGAAGGTGACGATCACCCGTGCCCTCTGCAGGCCCTTGGGCCGCTCCAAGAGCTCGACCTCCCCGTCTTCGTAGATTCCTTCAACTGCAGTGAGCACTTTGGCTGCCCTTGTGGTCGCTCTCACGCTTCAGCCCCCTATTCTACGCCCTCTTTCCTGCCGTTCGCCCCGATCCCGTTCCCCGACCCGACTCAGGTATCCAGTAAGGAGGATATGATAGCGGAGATCCGTTACGAGCTCAACCCCGGTCATCGGGGCTCTCCGGGGCTCCTGGGGGGAGCAGGCCCTTTTTTCAATAGGGTGACGCGTTTTTTACCTGGAAGGCATTGCATGGATCTTCAAAAAGTCCTATGATCAAGCCAGGTTACAGGTTCGTGGTTCCGTAGCAAACCGTAAAGGGAGGTCCGTACCAATGAAGAAGGTGCTCGTCTACGGGGCGCTCTGCGCGCTCACCCTGGCCATTCCGGCCGCCGCCGAAAAAGTCTATGTACCAGTCCTGGGAGCCACCAAGCTGTGGGTCGCCAGCGCGGATGGGGTGGATCGAGCGGTTCCCACTGGACGCGTGGGTCTGGTCGCCGTCGACGCCGACGCGTACGAGAACGTCCGGGCTGTGCTGGACGATCGTCTCGAGGTGCCGGCGTTCACGGAAGAAGAGACCTACCAGGCAGGCCTCGAGGTTCCGCTGGCCGACCTGCCGCGCCCGCGGGAGATGAAGTCGCTGACGGTCGGCGCCGCCAACCTGTCGGAGCAGACCGCCTCCTGCCAAGCCACCCTCTCCCGGCCTGACGGCAGCCGCCTGGGCGAGGTCCAGTTCGACGTCGAGCCGATGTCGCTGGCCCGCCGTGACGCGCTGGCCGCGGTCGGCGGAGGCCGCATCGGCTCGGTCACCATCACCTGTGACCAGAGCTTCTATCCTCTGGCCATCGCCACGCAGGGGAGTGGCAAGCCCGCGATCATCGCCAAGGGCAACGGCCCCAACGGCAAGTGCACTTACTACCTGAACATCCTGCAGCAGCCCAACGGCCACTGGGCCACCGCGCAGCAGGGGGTCTTCCACGAGGCCACCAAGGCCGATCCCAAGGGCATTGTCTGCCTCGCGGCTTCCCAGGATCTCCGCATCGGGAAAGCGGTGTACGAGTGGGACGTCTACGTCGGGCCCTGGAGCCCCCGGGACAAGTCGGGCATCCACAACCTGGGCTACTTCTTCCTGGATCGCTACCGCAGCGGCGTCATCGGCAACGTCAACGCGCTCGGCCCCAACAAGAGCCTGCTCAAGATCATGCAGAACGTCAGCATGCCGGCGGGCAGCAACACCAATGCCAAGGCCAGCTACCTGATGGTGCAGGGGCAGACGTACCATGTGATCTACACCTACGACGCCACCAACAAGCGGGCCACCATGCAGTTGCAGCTCAACGGCCAGACGGTCTCGAATTTCGGCTTGAACTCCCAGCCCGGGAACAACCAGACGCTGGTCTTCAAGCGGTTCAGTGCGGCAGGCTACGTGGGCTTGATCTCGAGCAACGAGTTCGGCAACTACACCAACCAGCACCATCCGGAAGAGGCGACCATCGGCTGGAAGTACTCCAACTTCAAGCTGGACATGACTCCGAAGTAAGAGCCTTCCGGCGCTGACGATGCGAGGCCGCGGCTTACCCAGCCGCGGCCTTCGTCTTTTTATTCGGCCAATTATTCGGCCAATTATTCGGCCAATAATGAGAACCGCTCCCGCCGGGGGACCAGGGGGACGTAGCGGTTGATCCGGATGAAGAGGTCCAGCAGGGCGAAGCGCCAGCGCAGGGCGAAGGGGGGACGCGGGAAGACCCAGCCCGAGAGGATCGCCATCGCGGCGCGGTGCACCTGGAGCGGGCCCGTGCCGTTGAGGAAGAGCTCGCGGAACGAGTGGTCGTAATACATGTCGACCAGGCGGAAGAACGTCGACGAGCTCCCCTTGACGAAACGGATGTAGCGCCGCCGCAGAGCCGCCGGATCCTCCCCCCGCCGCACGGCGGCGATGATCGCCCGTCCCGCCTCGGCGCCGCTCATCATCCCCATGCAGACTCCGGTGGAGAAGATCGGGTCGATGAACGCGGCGGCGTCGCCGGCCAGGAAGTAGCCGGGGCCGGCGAAGGGCGTGCAGCGGTAGCTGAAGTCGGCCAGCACGTGGGTCTCGGTGGGGAAGGTCGCGCCCTCGGTGCGCTGGCGGGCCTCCGGACAGCGGCAGATCCCCCAGGCGAGCATCTGGTCCGCGGGCAGGCCCACCTTGCGCGCCACGTGCTCGTGCATCACCAGGCCGATGCTGGTGCGGGTCTCGTCGAGGGGGATCATCCAGAACCACCCCTCCTCGCAGACCACGATCACGATGTAGCCCCCCTCGGGACCCGGCCGGCGCCAGACGTTCTCGAAGTGCCCGAAGTAGGCGATCTTCTTGAGATGGGAGAGGACGCTGCGGATCTTCAGATGCTTGCCGAGCAGGGTCGACTGGCCGCTCGCGTCGACCAGGAAGCGGGCGGCGACGTTCCCTTCGTCCGTGGCCACCTCGACGTTGCCGTCCTCCAGACGCAGGATCTGGCGGACCGCGACCCCCTCGCGGATCTCCGCTCCGGCCTGGGCGGCGGTCGCGAGCAGCCGGGTGTCGAAGGGGGCGCGCTCCAGGTTGTACGACATCGTCTCGGAGCCGAGCAGGCTCATGGTGAAGGGGAAGAGGGAGGGCTCGCCGCCGCTCCCGAGGATGAACTCCGCCCCGTACTTGTCCACCTTGGGAATCCCTGCGAGAGCGTCCAGGAGATCGAGCTCGCGGAACAGCGCGAAGTTGCGCGGCAGCAGCGACTCGCCGATATGGAAGCGCGGGAACGGCGTCCGTTCCAGGAGCCGCACCCGCAGGCCCGCGCGGGCCATGACCAGGGCGGCCGTCGAGCCGGCGGGACCCCCGCCGATGATGAGAGCGTCGTAGAGAGTCGAATCCGGGCTCATGGCGGGGGGATTCTATCGTGTTGGGACGGAAAGGTCTCTCCCAAAGTCTTTTCGCCGCGCTATCCTTGAGACATGACCGGAGCCATCCACTCTGATTGGGAAGACCTGCTGGCAGCCGAGCGGCACCTCCAAGCCTTGGTGGAGGGCTCGGTGCTGGTCGGTGGGACGGCCGCGGCTCTCCATGCTGGCCACCGGGTTAGCATGGACGGGGATCACGTCGTGGCAGACCTCCGGGATCGGTTCGATGAGGTCTTGGCGGATCTGGAGGCGGCTGCCGGTTGGCGGACCTCGCGCGTCCGCCGGCCGGTTCTGATCCTCGGAAAGTTGAATGGCGTCCTTACGGGCATCCGCCAGCTCCGCCGTGTGCAACCCCTGGAAACCGAGGAGATCGCCGGCTTACGGGTACCCACGCTCGCCGAGATGGCGCGAATCAAGGCCTGGCTGTTAGCGACGCGCTTCACCACCCGGGACTACCTCGATGCCGTGGTGCTCTTCGAGCGCCTCGGGGAGGAGGGGACTCGGGAGGCGCTCCGGACGCTCGATACGATCTATCCCCAGCCGAGCGGCGCCTCGGTGCTGGCTGAGGTCGTCGACCGGCTGGGATCTGCCCGGCCTGTCGATATCGCGGAGATCGATCTGGCGAGCTATCGCGGTCTCCAGCCGCCGTGGAACGACTGGGAGCACGTGGCGTCGCGCGGGCGCTGGTGGGCGGAGGCCTTGGTGGATTTGCTGCTCCGCGAACAGGAGGACGGCGCATGAGCCACTTCGATCTCTCGCACTCGCAGGCGCTCTGGAACCGTTCGCATCTCGCGCTGGAGAGCGACGAGGTCCTGGCGCAGATCCTCGACCGTGGGGAGCTCGAAGCCTGGCGGGAGATCTACCGGCTCGCTTCCGGGCCGGGTGAGGAGGCCGCCAAGCTGCGGCGGCGCATCCTCCGTCTCTGCCAGACCGTCCCCCTCTCGTTTCCCCATCTCTTCATCGCGGCCATGGGCGCCCTCGGAGAGCGGATCGAGCCTTATCCGAGCGTGCCGCCTCCCGCGGACGATCTCGCCTGAGGTCGAGCGGGCGAGGAGAGCGCCCTTGCACTGAGAAATCAGCTCAGGCAGAATGAGGAAACCCAATACACTGAGTCATTTCAGAGGATTCGATGGCATACCTGCCTTCCGACGCCGAGCAGGAGGAGCTGCTCTCCGATCTCGCCGAGATCATCTCTCGCCGGGGGACGGGGGTCTTCCTGACCTCTCCCATCGTCATGCCCCAGCCGCGGTACCTGCCCGATGCCTGGCATGGCGACCTCGCCAGCGCCCAGATCCTGCTGCGGCGGCTGATGCTCTATGCCGGCCTCGACCTCGCCGCCGACCTGCGCGTCTACGACCGTCACGAGGCGCTCTATCACCGCGAGGGTACCCTCGCCTGGTTCGCCGGCATCGAGGGCGGCCGGTGCCGGTTCGGGGTCG
>DASXJP010000559.1:0-9582 GCA_036497345.1 Thermoanaerobaculia bacterium | reverse complement strand
CCCTGGCCGATGTCGAGGAGGCAGCGATTGCGGCCGCGGCGCTTGGCTTCGTAGAGGGCCTCGTCGGCGAAGAGGATCAGCTCGGCGCCGGTCTTGATGTAGAGGTCGGGGAAGGAGGCGACGCCGGCGCTCAGGGTGAGCGGCACGCGCTGCCCCTCGACCTGGAAGTCGAGCGCCTCGACGGCCTGCCGGAGGCGCTCGGCGATCACCAGGCCGTCCTCGCCGTTGGTCCCCTCCATGAGGAGGACGAATTCCTCGCCGCCGTAGCGGCAGCAGAGGTCCTCGGCGCGGCGCATCCCCTTGAGCACCCCGGCCACGGTGACCAGCGCGGAGTCTCCGGCGGGGTGCCCCCAGGTGTCGTTGATCCGCTTGAAGTGGTCGAGGTCGCAGAGGAGCACGGCCATCGCCGCTCCGGTGTCGCAGCAGCGGGTGTGCACCTCGCGCAGGCGCCTCTCCAGCACGCGGCGCATGGCGACGCCGGTCAGGGGATCCTCGCGAGCCTCGCGGTCGAGCAGGCAGCGCTGGACGGAGGCGGTCATCTGCGGCAGCAGGCTGTCGAGGAGCTCGATCTTCTTGGGATCGAGACGGCGCGGATCGCACCAGAGGCGGATGCGGGCGAGCACGGTGGCGTCCGGCCGGGCGCGCAGGAGGCGCTCGAGGATCTGCCACTGGGTGCGGCGGTGGAAGCCGGGCAGCTTGGGCGGATAGCGGTCGGGCTCGGGCACCCCCTCTTCGAGGATCTCGGAGCCGGGGCCCCACCACCAGCTCTTGAATTCGCTCCCGGGCGCCAGCGCCTCGAACTGGAACCAGAAGAGCGGCGACTTGTCGGATTCCAGGACCCTCTCGCACTCGGTGTGGATGCGGTCGGCGATCGCGGCCATCTCTTCGTGCGGGGTGGTCATGCGGCGGCTGGCGCGCCGCAGCCGTTCGAGGTCGCGGGCGCGGTCCTGGGCCTTCCTGTGGAGCAGACCGTGGCGGGTGGCCTCGACCGCCAGCCCCGCGAAGCAGGCCGTGAGGAAGGCGGCGAACGGCCAGCCGGCGCGGTCCCCCGCCAGGAGGATGACGCCGCCGGCGATCCACCCTCCGGCGTCCAGGGAGAGGGGGACGAGGATCTTCCAGACCTGGAGCGGGGCCTCGGGGCGCCGGATCTTGCGGTCGGCGATCTCCAGGCCGGTCCAGAGGAGGAGGTAGACCGCTGCGGCCACGACGAGCGCGGGCTCCGGGCTCCAGCGGCCGGCGAGCCCCATCCACGCGCCGCCGGCGCCGAGGGTCGCCAGGGCCGCCCGGCCGGAGCCCTCCAGGGAGCGCGGCAGGAATCCCCGGCGCTCCGCGGGTTGCAGGGCTGTCAGCCGGTGAACGATGCGGAGGGCCAGCTCGACGGCGAGCAGCAGGCCGGCCGCCATCGCCGCCGTCCGCGCCACGCCGGAGAGCCGGAGGGCGGCCGGCAGGACCAGGGTCCCCAGCCCGAGGGAGGCGATCCCCACCGCGGGCCGGTGGCATGCCGCGGCGATGCCGGAGACGAGCAGGATCACCAGCAGCCACGCCGGCATCGGCGCCCCGGCGACGAGCGCCGGCACCCGCCAGGCGATGGCGAGGGCCAGAGCGCCCCCCGCCGCGGGCAGCAGGGACGCCCAAAGGTCGCGGAGCGAGCGGGAGCGCTTCATGAAGAGCGAGTGTTGGTGAAGAGTCTTGGGGGATGGTACCGCAAAGGTGGCCTGGGGTTGAAACCTATGCCTTTACATACACCTTTACCCGCCCTGGAGGGGCGGGCAGAGATCCCCTCTGGCCTCTTGACCTCGTCGGTGCTAAGCTTATAGGAGATTTCCAATGCGGCCGTCGTCCGCCGCGGGAGGTTCCGATGCTTCGCTCTCTGACGCGTGTCTGGCCTCTGCTGCTCGTCCTGGCGCTGTTCGCGGTGCCGGCTTCGGCGGATGTCTACTATGTGACCCTCACGAACGGCAACGTGATCCAGACCGCTCACCAGCCGCAGCAGGCGAGCTGGGACCCCAACATGGTGCTCCTGCTGACCGAGGTGGGCAACTGGATCGGCTTCCCCAAGGACCAGATCCAGGGCGTCCGCGCCGAGGACCCGACTCAAGGGTACGGCATCAAGATCAGCGACAAGGCGATCGCCCTCGGCCGCTCGCCGAACGACCTGCCGACGTCCGACGACAGCACCAAGAGCAGGGCGGAGCAGATCGCCGATCGCTACCTCGCGCTCCAAGAGCGGCAGATGCAGCTCCAGGAGGAGCGGCGGAACTACTCGGTCCAGCAGTTCGTCGAGCCCGGCGCCTCAGCGGGTATCCCGCTCATCAGCTACGGCGTCGGCTCCGGCGCCGTGAGCGGCTACGGCGGCGGCATGTACCTCGGCGGCGGCTCGCCGACCGAAATGAACGGCGCGGCCTCGCCGACCGACTTCGGCGGCCTCTCCGGCAACGGTCCGCCGCAGCAGTAGGCAGCGGTAGAATTTCGTTGGATCCGAGCCCTCCAACGTGGAGGGCCTCTTTGACAGACCAGACGGCGCGGTGATGCCTGGACCTCCCCGAACGGGAGGTTCTCGCGTCTTCAAGAGGGAAGCCGGTGTGAAGCCGGCGCGGCCCCCGCCACTGTAACCGGGTACGAAACCGGAAAAGCCACTGCACGGGAGAAAGATCCATCTGATCCATCGGATCGGGGTCGCCCGCGTGGGAAGGCCCGGGAGTAGGAAGATCCGGAAGCCAGGAGACCTGCCGCCCGTCAAGACGCCTCCCCCGGGGTGCGGGCGAGGATTGCGCGCGCGCGCTCTCTTTCGATCCCCCATCGCCAGGCGGGGCGTCGATTCCCAAAGGAGCACGCGATGCGCCAGATCGTCCCGTTTCTGATCGCCGGCGTCCTCGGGGGCGGACTTCCGGCAGGAGCTCAAGCTGACCCCGTCCCCGTCTTCAACGACTCCGTCGTCGTCAGCGCCACCCCGACCCCGGAGGACCGCCAGCAGGTCCCCGCCTCCACCACCGTCTTCGACCAGCGGGAGATCGCGGCCCGCCAGGCCAACGACCTCTCGGACCTGGTCTCCACCGCTCCCGGGGTCACGGTCGTCCAGGCCGGCCCCGCGGGCCAGCAGACCTCGCTGTTCACCCGCGGCACCAGCTCCGTGCAGACGCTGCTGCTGTGGAACGGCATCCAGCTCAACGACCCCTACTTTGGCGGCGCCAACTGGCAATTCGTCCCCCTGGACGGCGTCCAGCGCGTCGAGGTGGTGCGCGGCCCCTTCAGCTCGCTCTACGGCAGCAACGCCGTGGGCGGCGTCATCCAGGTGCTCACCGGCACTCACCAGGGGGGGACCCTGAACGTCGAGGGCGGCGAATACGGCTACAAGCGGGCCGGGCTCGCGGCCGGCGCCAACCTCGGCTCCGGCCGCTTCGACTTCACGGGCAACCTGCGGCGGGGCGGCAGCGAATTCGTCAACGACGACTTCGACAGCGAGGAGGGGGTGGCGCGCGGCGTCTGGACCCTGGGAGCGGGATCGAGCCTCGGGGTGCTGGTGCGGGCTGACGACTCGGACACCGGCATCCCCTTCTCCGGCGGCGAGGTGACCCCGCACCGCAAGATCTCCTGGCAGGAGCGCGAGGTGGCCATCCCCTTCCAGGTCAATCAGGGCCCCTGGGGGGTGGAGGCCCAAGCCTCGCGGACCGACTTCGACAACGCCTTCCGTGATCCGGACGACCCGTTCTCGAAATCCTCCGACACGGAGTCCAAGGCCACGCGGGGCCGGGCGGTGGCCTCCTGGAATTCCTCGTGGAACGGAGGGGACCTGCGCCTCTCCGCCGGCGGCGACGCCGAGCGGCTGGAGGTGACCGCCTCCTCGGACGGCTTCACCAACCTAGACGCCGCGCACCAGCGGACCTGGGCGGCGTTCGGCGAGGGGAGCTGGGGGCGCGGTCCCCTCCGGCTCGACCTCGGCGTGCGGCGGGACGACAACGACGTCTACGGCGGCAAGACCAGCCTGCGCGCGGGCACGGTGGTGACGCTGGCCTCCGGTACCCTGCTGCGGGCGAGCTACGGCGAGGCCTTCCGCGCCCCCTCGCTCGGCGAGCTGTTCTTCCCGGGCAGCGGCAATCCCGATCTCAAGCCGGAGGACAGCGAGAGCTGGGAGCTCGGGCTGGAGCACGCCGCCGGCGGCTGGCGCTTCGTCCTCACCGGCTTCGAGAACCGGCTGCGCAACCTGATCGATTTCGATTTCGCCACCTTCCGCGACGTCAACGTGGGGCGGGCGCGCGCCCGGGGGGTGGAGGGCGAGGTGATCTTCCGCCGCGGGATCGTGGACGCCAACCTGAACGGCACCTGGCTCGACACCGAGGACCTCGACACCGGCCTCGAGCTGCTCCGGCGCCCCAAGCGGAGCGCCAACCTCGTGCTGAGCGCGCGGCCGGGCCCCTGGACCCTGAGCCTCGTCGGACAGTACGTCGGCGACCGGGCGGACGTGGACCCCGTCACCTTCCTGCGCGCCGTGAGCCCGGGCTACACGCGTTTCGATCTCGCCGCCCGCTGGAAGGCGCTCTCCTGGCTCTCTCCCTACGCCCGGGTGGAGAACCTGACCGACAAGGAGTACAGTCAGGCGCTCGGCTTCCCCAGCCCCGGCCGGACGCTGATCGGTGGATTGTCGTTTGCTTTCTAGACGCGCCCTCGTCCTCCTCCCCCTCCTCCTGCTCCCGGCCTGCCGGGGGCGGGAGGGCGGAGGCCCGTCCACCGTTCCATCCGCTCCAACTGATCCAAAAGCGCCGGCCCGGCGGATCATCGCCCTCACTCCCAGCCTGGTGGAGACCCTGTTCGCCCTGGGCTTAAGCGACCGCGTGGTGGCCGTGGGGGACTACTCCCGCTGGCCCGAGGAGGCGGTCCGCAAGCCGCACGTGGGGGGCCTGTTCAACCCCAATCTGGAGCGGATCGTCTCGCTGCGGCCGGACCTCGCCGTCCTGCTGCCGAGCGAGAAGGACCTCGGCGCCAAGCTCGAGCCGCTGGGGATCGAGGTCCTGATCGTCCCGGACGAATCGCTGGCCGATGTCGAGCGCTCCTTCCACACCATCGCGGAGCGTTGCGGCGTGCCTGAGGCCGGCAACCGGGTCGCCGCCGAATGGCGCGCCGGACTCTCCCTGCCGCCGCTCCCGCCGCCACCGCTCAAGGTGATGATCTCCGTGGGCCGTCCCACCGGCCGGCTGGGGGAGATCGTCGTGGCCGGGCGCGGCACCTATCTCGACGAGCTCCTCCGCCGCCTGGGCGCCGTGAACGTCTTCGCCGACTCGCCCACCCTCTACCCCCAGATCAGCGTCGAGGAGATCGTGGCGCGCAAGCCGGACGTGATCCTCGAGCTGCGGGCCGACCCGCAGACGCCCGAGCAGGCCGCCGCCCTCGTTCGCGACTGGCAGCCGCTCTCCCAGGTGCCGGCCGTGCGCGACGGGGGCGTCGCGGTCCTCGCGGGCACCCACGTGCTGATCCCGGGGCCCCGGATCCCGCGGTTTTATCGGGAGATGCGGGAGGTGTTGGTGAAGGTGCGGAAGGCGGCGCAACAAGCATCTTTGCCCTCTGGGGCGTCCTGCCCTCCGAAGCCTCACCCTCGGTCCCTCTCCACTTCGTGGAGAGGGAGGGCCCAGAGATCGACGTTTTTGGAGATCGGCAAGATCGGCTCCGCGACGTTCCCCCTCTCCACGGAGTGGAGAGGGGGCCAGGGGGTGAGGCTTCGGAGGGCAGACCGCACCGGCCACCCCAAATGGATGGGGCGAGATGTGTGAGGCCCCCCGTTGACCCCCACCGTCCTCCTCAGCGCCCGCGGGCTCGCCTGGCGCTCCGGCGCGCGCGCCATCCTCGGGCCTCTCGACCTGGACGTCCTGCGCGGCGAATGCCTGGCCGTGGTGGGACCCAACGGCGCGGGCAAGACCACCCTCCTCCGCTGCCTCACCGGGCTGCTGGAGCCGTCCGGCGGTGAGATCGCCTTCGGCGGCCGCTCCCTGGCGTCGCTCTCCCGCCGCCAGATCGCCCGCCGCATCGCCTACGTGCCGCAGATCCGCCCCGCCCGGGTGCCCCTCAAGGTGGAGGAGATCGTCCTCCTCGGGCGCTACCCCCACCTCTCGACCCTGCAGCTCGCGCCGCGGAAAGAAGACTTCGCCGCCGTGGACGAGGCCCTGCGGGTGGTCGGCATCGAGGAGCTGCGCGGGCGGCCGGTCGACGAGCTATCGGGCGGTGAGCGGCAGGCGGTGTTCATCGCCGCGGCCCTGGCCCAGGAGGCGGAGCTGCTCGTGCTCGACGAGCCCACCCTCCACCTCGACGCCCGCCACCAGCACGACCTCGCGACCCTGCTGCTCCGGCTGAAAGAGGGGACGGACCACACGGTCGTCCTCGCCACCCACGACCTCAACCTCGCCTCGCTCCTTGGCGACCGGCTCCTGGCCCTGTCGGCGGGCAAGGCGCTCGCCACGGGCACGCCGGCCGAGATCCTGCGGCCGGAGCTGCTGGAGCGTCTCTTCCGCGCCCGCTTCGAGATCGTCCGCGGCGGCGAGCGGCCGGTGACCGTCCTGGACCTCAACGCATGAGGCCCCGGACCGCCCTCCTGCTCCTGCTGGCCCTTTGGATCGCCACGGCGATCCTCACGCCGCTGGTGGGGAGCCAGCCGGTGCGGCTCGCGGACGTCCTGCGCGGCGATCCCACGGTCGCCTCGATCTTCTGGCAGCTCCGCCTGCCGCGCATCCTGCTGGCGCTGCTCGGGGGGGCCGCCCTCGCCGTCTCGGGGCTGGGATTCCAGACCCTCTTCCGCAACGCCCTGGCGGAGCCCTATACCTTGGGGATCTCCAGCGGCGCGGCCCTGGGAGCCGTGCTCGCCCTGCGCCTCCAGGGCGGATCGCTCCTCGGTCTCTCGATCGTGGCGCTGGCGAGCTTCGCCGGCGCTTTAAGCGCCACCGCCCTGATCGTGGGCCTCGCCCTGCGACGCCAGGGGATCCAGACCTCGACGCTCCTTCTCGCGGGGGTCGCCGTCTCGCTCTCCTGCTCGGCGATCATCCTGTTCCTGCAATACCTCTCGGACTCCACCCAGACCTTCCGCATGGTGCGCTGGATGATGGGCGGCCTCTCCGTGGTGGGCTACACCGAGGTGCTCTGGCTCCTCCCCTGGGTGCTGGGCGGGAGCGCCGCCCTGTTCGCCCTGCGCTGGGAGCTGAACCTCCTGCTCACCGGCGAGGAGCTGGCCGCCAGCCGGGGCGTCGACCTCGCCCGCCTGCGCCGCCTGGTGCTGCTCGCCACCTCGCTGATGATCGGCGCCCTGGTGGCGGTGGCCGGCCCGATCGGCTTCGTGGGCTTGATCGTCCCCCACATGCTGCGCCGCCTGGTGGGGCACGACCACCTCTTCCTGGTCCCCGCCTGCATGCTCGGCGGCGGCGCCTTCCTCACCCTCTGCGACGCCGTGGGCCGCACCGTCATGGCCCCGGCCGAGCTGCCGGTGGGCATCCTAACGGCGCTCCTCGGCGGGCCGTTCTTCCTCTGGCTGCTGGTGTGGAGGCGGCGGGAGTAGGGGGCGGCGGAAAAGGACTGCAAACTCCAAGGACGAAGAAGCCCGCGCTCGGCTGTCTTCTCCTTGTCCTTGAGGTCCTTGCAGTCCTTTGGGTCCTTGCTCTTTGGAGCCGAGTCACGAGGAACCGGTCGGGAGTAGAATCGGGCCCAGTCCGCTCATGAAAAGACCCATTCTCCTCGCCTGGTCCGGCGGCAAGGACAGCGCCCTCGCCCTCCACGCACTGCGCTCCTCCCCGGATTTCGAGCCCGCGGGGCTGCTGACCACCCTCAACGAGGACTACGACCGCATCAGCGTCCACGGCGTCCGCCGCGAGCTCCTGGAGCGGCAGGCGGAATCGATCGGCCTCCCCCTCCGCAAGGTCCTGATCCCCAAGGACTGTCCGAACGAGATCTACGAGGATCGCCTGGCGGCGGCCCTCCGGGAAGCCAAGGCCTTGGGGCTCCACCACGTCGCCTTCGGGGACCTCTTCCTGGAGGACATCCGCGCCTACCGCGAGAAGCAGATGGCCGCGCTAGGCCTCACCCCCGTCTTCCCCCTCTGGGGCCTCGACACCCCCCAGCTCGCCCGCGACTTCATAACCCTCGGCTTCCAGGCCCTCCTGGTCTGCGTGGACACCGAAGCCCTCGATTCCTCCTTCGTGGGCCGCCCCTTCGACGAGAGCCTCCTGCGCGACCTCCCCCCCGGGGTCGATCCCTGCGGCGAGAACGGCGAATTCCACACCTTCGTCCACGCCGGGCCGATCTTCCGCGAGCCGGTGGCGGTCAAGCTGGGACGGGTCGAGGGGCGGGGGCGGTTTTGGTTTCGGGATGTGGAGCCCGCGTGGGTGTATAATCATGCCAGGAGATGATGATGACCTCTTCTCAGATGAAACAGAAGCTCCTCGAACGGATGGACCAGCTCTCGGAAGGGGAGCAGCGGAAGCTCCTCGAGTACGCGGAAAAGCTTCCCTCACCCCTCAAAGGCACTCCAGGCAAAGACCTCCTACAATTCTTCGGGACGATCGAGCCTGACGATTGCCGCAGGATGGAGGAGGCGATCGAGGAGGGGTGCGAGCGGGTGGATTCCTTGTAACGGCTGCATAACCCTCTATGGTATACGAGCAGGTACTCAGACCCGAGATTGCAGGAAACGACATATCGTCATTTATCATCATTATCCCCTTCTCTCGGAGGAGGTGAAACCTGCGCATCGGGAGGCATCACCGGCGTGACACATTTGGTGCCGACATCTCTGTCGCCGCGATAACTTTGGCTGCTAATCCGCTCGGAGGGTCTCGCCCTAACAGGTCTTTGCTCAATAGCTATCAGTCCCCTCAGCATGGCCTGAAAACGGGCATTGGATAGGCCGGGGTCAGATAATTCTCGAAGAATATCCTCTGACAGCAAGATTGGCTTAGCGGCCTCATCACTTATGCTTTGAGGATGACTTGACATATAGCCGATTCCGATCGTTAGGCCGGACCCATCTCCCCCCCAAGAGTCCGGACAGTCAGGGTGAAAAATATACTTGGCTTTATATGGCAGATTGGCGAATACCCGTTGCGCATCCTCGG
The DNA here is from genome assembly GCA_036497345.1 of Thermoanaerobaculia bacterium. GTDB lineage: Bacteria > Acidobacteriota > Thermoanaerobaculia > Multivoradales > UBA5704 > DATARR01. The sequence continues at coordinate 499 of DASXJP010000559.1, read as the reverse complement.
CCCCAACTAGCGCCCCGATGAATAGAGAATCCGGACAATTTGGATCCCTGTGTTTAGCCAGAACGGATTGAATCCCATTCTTCTCCAGGAGGTCGGCAAGGCTTCTAGCTGCTTTAAACGTCAACCCCTCCTCATGCCAGTAAATAACAGCCCGAGTACCCTGCCGCGTGCTTCTGGCATCAGGAGCAAGAGAGGCTACAGGCCTGAGATTGGTTCTATACTGGCTCCTTGAAATATCCAGTATTTCTTCAAGAATCTCCCTGTCTGCACGTGCCGGGATGGTGACACCCAGATCCGGAATGCCATCAAGCATCTGCCGAAAATCTGGCCACCACTTATTGAAAGCCCTGGCGAGCTTTTCGTCTGAGAATGGCGATTCTTGAGCCTTATTTATAGCCCGCAGAAGAGCATGAGTCCCGATCTCGGTAGCCTCTGCGCACTGAAATTGGGCTAACGGGAATTCTAGAGGTGGTCGCAGGTCTATTAAGTAAGGCACAAC
>DASXJP010000558.1:0-12815 GCA_036497345.1 Thermoanaerobaculia bacterium | reverse complement strand
CGCCGACCGACTACGACACCCACTTCAACCTCGGCATCGCCTACCGCGAGATGGGCCTGCTGGACGAGGCGATCGGCGAGTTCCAGATCGCCGCCAAGGACGCCGGCCACCTGGTGCTCTGCTGCTCGATGCTGGGCCTCTGCTTCCTCGACAAGGGGCTCCCCGAGCTGGCCGTCAAGTGGTACCGGCGCGGCCTCGAGGCGCCCAATCTGGCGGAGGAGGACCATCTCGGCCTCCTCTACGATCTCGGCTGCGCCTATCTGGCCGTGGATGACAAGGCCTCCGCCTACAAGGCCTTCGTGGACCTCTACGGGATCAACAACGGGTATCGGGACGTGGTGGCGCGGATCGAGGAATTGGGACGGTAGGAGAAGGTCCCCTGTCCTTGAATTGCGTTCGCCAAGGTTCAGTGGGATAATCCCACCATGGCGATTTCGACGGCGGATGCCAAGCGGCGCGTAGTCCTCCCGGCAGCAAAACCCGGGGATGTCTTCGAGATCCAGAGCCAGGGGGAGGGTCGCCTGCTCCTGGTGCGTCTGGAGCCTCCGAAGCCGGAGCCCGGTATGAGCAAGGAGCGCTCCCTCGCGGCGATTGCCGCTGCCCCCCTGCGGCCCCGGATGTCCTGGGAGGCCCTGAAGGCGTTGACCCGGGAGCCATGATCCTTCTCGACACGAATGTCCTGATCTACGCCTCCACCGAAGGGTCACCCCTCCTCGAGTGGGCACGCCAGACGATCGCCACTGGCGCCGCGGAGGGGGGAGCGGCGGCCAATGCGGTCAGTCTCGCGGAGGTCTGCGTTGGGGATACCGAGCCGGAGACCGTTGCCGACCGGCTTCGGAGCTGGGGCATAACTCTGCTGGACATTCCCACGGCCGCCGCGGAGCCCTGTGCCCTGGCCTACCTGAAGTACCGGGAGCGCCGACGCGCGGAATCTGGCCGCGACGCGCCCCCTGTGCCACTGCCCGACTTTTTCATCGGTGCCCATGCTCAGGTCATGGGTTGGCCTCTCGCGACTGCCGACGCGGGACGTTTCCGGACCTACTTCCCTTCGGTCGTTCTCCATACGCCCTGAGGGCCACGGGCGCCTTGCGCCCCCCGCCCCGACCTTATACCTTTACCCGCCATGAGCAGCGCCCACGACAACCGCCTCCCCCACAACGTGCACCTGCAGTCGAAGCGGCGCGTCGACGTGCGGCGGGTCGACGAGTGCGGCACGCTGGACGAGATCTTCCGCTCCTGCCTGCCGGCCTTCGGCGGCGCCTATCTGCGGCGGGTCTATGGGCTGCTCGACCAGGCGATCGGCGCCGGGTGCCCGCTGACGCTGGCGATCGCGGGGCCGGTGACGGTCTCGGGGCAGCACCAGACCTGGCTGATCCCCCTGCTGGAGACCGGCTGGGTGGCCTATCTCAGCACCACCGACGCCGTCTGCTATCACGACGGCCATCGCAGCCTCGACGAGCACCCGGACCCGATCTTCGAGGTCCCCATCTTCGGCGACGACGGGGTCCTGCGCGACGAGAAGACGATCCGCGTCACCGACATGGCGTTCGACGAGGACGTCCTGTTCCAGCAGGACCGCTTCGTGACCGCCTGCCTGCTGCGCCCGGAATTCCAGAAGGCGATGACCGGGACCGAGCTGCGCTACCTGCTCGGCCGCATCTACGCCGCCCAGGAGGAGAAGAACGGCGTCGCCCCCGGGCTGCTCGCCACCTGCTGGCGGCTGGGAGTCCCGATCCTGGTCGGCGCTCCCGGCGACGGCAGCCTCTTCCTGAGCTCGATGAAGCTGTGGGCGATGCGGCGGACGGGGCTGCTCGACAAGTACGACTTCTCGCTCGACCTCCACGCCGAGGTCTTCGAGTCGTGCGCCTACCACTACTGGGGGCTGTTCACCCACCCGGCACACTCGCTCGCCACGCTGATCCTGGGGGGCGGCGTGCCGAAGAACTACAACCTGCAGCCGGAGCCGGCGCTGGGCCAGGTCCTGGGGCTCGAAGGGATCCGCGGCTACACGTTCGACGTCCAGATCGTGAGCGCGCCGGTCACCGAGGGGTCCCTCTCCTCCTGCCCGCCGGCCGAGGCGGTGACCTGGGGGAAGGTCGACCGTGACACCTACCAGTCGACCACCGAGAGCGCGCAGGCCGACTACTCGATGGTGATGCCGTTCCTGGTCAAGGCGCTGCTCGACAACCGCGAGCGCTACGCCCGGCGGGCGGCGGAGATCGGCGAGGAGGCGCTCTTCCAGGAGGAGCCCAGGGCCGCCGGCTACCTGCGCCCGCGCGAGGGGTACCGCCTCTTCGAGCAGCGGGACGCCCTGGTCGGCGAGCTCTCCCGGAACGTGCGCGACAACGGGGAGTGGCTCCGGAAAACATTGCGTTATCCCCTGGCCTTTGGAGGGACTCAGAGCTCATGAGCAAGACCACCGTCACACTCCTGCCGGGCGACGGCATCGGCCCGGAGGTGAGCAACGCCGCCGTGCGGGTGCTCGACGCCGCCGGCGCCGAGATCGAATGGGAGCGCCACCTCGCTGGCGCCGAGGCGCTGGAGAAGTACGGCAATCCGCTGCCGCCCGAGGTGCTCGAATCGATTCGCCGCAACTGCCTGGCCCTGAAGGGGCCGATCACCACCCAGGTGGGCAAGGGGTTCAAGTCGATCAACGTGCAGCTCCGCCAGGAGCTGGATCTCTATGCCAATCTGCGCCCCTCGCGCTCGCTGCCGAGCATCCCCAGCCGCTTCGAGGGGGTGGACATCATCGTGGTGCGCGAGAACACCGAGGACCTCTACGCGGGCCTGGAGCACGTCGTGGTCCCGGGCGTGGTGGAGAGCCTGAAGATCATCACCGAGAAGGCCTCGCTGCGCATCGCCCGCTTCGCCTACGAGTACGCCCGCCGCCACCACCGCAAGCGGGTGACCGCCGTCCACAAGGCGAACATCATGAAGCTCTCGGACGGCCTCTTCCTCGACTGCGTGCGCCGGGTGGCCGTGGAGTACCCCGAGATCCATTCGGACGACAAGATCGTGGACAACATGTGCATGCAGCTCGTGATGCGCCCCGAGGAGTGGGACGTGCTGCTGCTGGAGAACCTCTACGGCGACATCGTCTCCGACCTCTGCGCCGGGCTGGTGGGCGGGCTCGGCGTGGTGCCGGGCGGCAACATCGGTCTCGACGTGGCGGTCTTCGAGGCGGTGCACGGCAGCGCGCCGGACATCGCCGGCAAGGACCTGGCGAATCCGCTGGCCCTCATGCGCTCTGGGATCATGATGCTCTACCACATGGGGAAGGACGAGGTGGCCGAGCGGGTCCGCCGCGCGTTGCGCGAGGTGGTGGTCAACCGCCGGATCCGCACCCGCGACCTGGGCGGCGAGGCGACCACGACGCGGTTCACGGACGCGATCGTGGAGGCGTTGCAGAAGGATGGGGTGGCGTAGGCATTTTTGGCCCTCGAAGTCGAGAGGGCTCAGAATTATCGAAACCGAAAACTAAGTTCGCTGTGGCACTGTCCAGTTGTTTCCCGACCACTAAAGAGCTCAGCCCTCACCTCGCCGGGGACGATAAGGTCTTCCTAGAGGCTCGCCTGCTTAAGTCGCGACTAGCCCTCGTTTTCTCCCCGGCGGGGGCTGAGTCTGCTATGCTCACTGCTACTCCAATGCTACCAGAGCAAAACATACTGCTACTGAGGATTCCTTCGTTGAGCTGGACCCGAGAGTTGCCTCGCCAGCAGGTACCTCCAATACAGACTTGGCTTCCACCGAGAAGGACTGGCTATGCAAGCTCGGACATAGTCCATGGAATGTCGATCCGGAGGCACGTGAAGGAAGTGCTCGATGCTTCTCGATAAAGCTCATCAGTGGCTCGGATGGCCCGAGCCGGAACGAATCCTCGATCCTCCCGGCGAAGGGGCGCGGGTCTTTGGTGACTTCGCTAGGAAGAAAATCGAGGAGACGCTCAAGAGGGCTTTCCCAAGCTTATCCGTGGAGACGGGCATTCTCGCAACAGATCCTTTTTCGGCAGACACATCAGCTCCGTTAGCTGTTGTCTGTCAGTTCCCTAGGGGGGCTCGTCCCGAAGAGTTGGATGAGGCGCATCGTCTTGCCTGGAATTTTTCGCGAACGTCACTGCTAATAACTCTTGAACCACATCAACTGATTGCTTGGTCTTGCTTTCTCGACCCCAAGCAGCCGGAGAATCGTCGACGCGTCTGTGAGCTTCCTACTCCCGGTGAGTTCATACCGTCGGGAACGCCTGAGCAGGAGAGCGTTCGGAATTTGCTGCACTGGATAAGCCTCATCACGGGCCAAATCCGTCGCCAGTACCCTGATCACTTCCCGGCTGACGGCCGTGCAGATGCTTTGCTTTTGAGAAATCTACGTGATGTCCGCCGAAGGCTGCTTGACATGGACCTTGACAGATCCTTCTGTCACGACTTGCTTGCACGGATTATCTTTACGCAATACCTCTTTCATCGTAAGGATAGTGACGGAAACGCGTTTTTTAGTCCCAGCCTTCTGGGGCGTCGATGCGGAGGAGCATTGCAGGAGGTGCACTCTGATCTCAGCTCGATTCTTCGTGATCATGATGAAACATATGCTTTGTTTCGTTGGCTTGATGAGCGCTTTAATGGAGATCTCTTCCCGGGACACGACGGTTCTACGGACTCGGAACGAGAAGCTGCATGGCAGGCTGAGCGGGATGCAGTAAAACCGCAGCACTTAGAACTGCTAGCAGATTTAGTTTCTGGCGAGATTTCCACCAGCGACCAGCAGCTTCTTCTCTGGCCCCAATACTCGTTTGACACGATCCCGCTTGATTTTATCAGTAGTGTCTATGAGGAATTCTTAAATGAGGAACGATACGAAACCAAGGCGTTCTACACACCCCCACATCTAGTCGATTACTTGTTGGATGCCGTTTTGCCTTGGGACGGCGGCGAATGGAATGTTCGTATATTAGACCCTGCATGCGGATCCGGAATTTTTCTTGTTAAGGCGTTTCAGCGTCTCATATATCGTTGGCGTCGCCTCCATAAACGAGAGCCATTAGTTCGTGATCTTAAGCCGATACTGGCCAATAACATTGTCGGAGTAGATATCAATCCTGATGCTGTGCGTGTAGCCTCTTTCAGCCTCTATTTGGCGATGGTAGACGCCATAGAGCCTAAGCACTACGTGACACGAGAGAAGGCCTTTCCCCGGCTCCGTGGAACTCGGCTCATCGCGGAAGACTTCTTCGACGAAGGAACGTCAGGCTTCCGCACCCGAGAAGATTCCGGGTTATTCGATGTAGTGATAGGTAACGCACCTTGGGGAGACGGTTCTATTAAGGAGACCTCCGACGCGTCAGGAAGGCGCCAGCGCGAAGAAGAAATCACAAAGGCCGAAGCGTGGGCGTTGTCAAATAGCTGGCCCATAGTGAACAACGACATTGGGCCATTATTTGTTTCCAAGAGCCTGGTGTTAGTCAAAGAAGAAGGGCGGGTGGCTTTCGTTCAGCCGGCTGGGCCATGGCTCTATCATCGAGCAGAGCCGGCGATGAAATTGAGGAGACAGTTATTCCAAGATTATTTGGTGGACGAGGTCACGAATCTAACTGCCATTCGACGCGAGTTATTTAACGACGTGATCGGCCCGGCGTGTCTTCTAGTAGTTGGAAGGGGGAGTCCGCAGAGAGACGCGGTACTTTTCTACTATGCGCCGAAGCCGAACAAAACCGCGGGACTCTCTAAGGATTTCTCTATAGAGCCTCAGGATGTCTCCACGATCTCGCAGCGAGAGGCAGCGGAGGATCCTTGGGTTTGGTCAGTCTTGGCCTTAGGTGGGAGTCGTGACGTGAATCTCATTCGCAAGCTCCGCGATTTGCCAACGCTGGAAAAGCTCGAGAGCGAAGGCAAAATAAAAACCCGCGTGGGGGTTATTCCGGGCAACCGGGCGAAGGAATTGTCTAAGCTGCGCGGGAGGCGTTATTTTGATCTAACGAATTTCCCGGAAGATGTTTTTATCGAACTGGACGCGAGTCGGGTGCCAAAGTGGGATGATCCTCGGACGAGCAGCAAGGACTCTACCGACTTCGAAGCGTTCAAGAATCCTCAACTGCTTATTAAGCAGAGTTACCCTGTGGGTATGGGGCGTTTTCGAGCAGCGCTTGTGCGCTCCGATGATCCGACTTGGGGAGTTATCTGCAAGAAGACCTATCTCTCAGTGAGGGACTGTGACCTTGACGCGGATCACATCAATACTGCTTGTGTGGTGTACAATAGTTTGCTTGCCGTATACTTTTTGGCACTTACAAGCAGTCGTCTCGGGTACTACCGTACTGAGATTCTCACAGATGAGTTGGTTAAAGTTCCTCTGCCGAATTCGAAAGTCAATGCCTCCGGATTGAGCTCGTTCAAGGAAATCGATGATCTGACTCGCGGGATGTTTGCGCTTTCGGAGGCAGAGTGGGCTCTCGTCGAAGACTTTCTAGGAACAGTATTCCCCGATACTCTGCGCAAGGCCCCCGGTTCTGGAAGAGAACGCACAACTAGGGTAACCGATGAAAATGCAAATGAGCCTGAGTTGACGACCTACGCGCAGACCTTTGAACGTGTCCTTAAGAGCACATTCGGTAAAGATAAGCAGGTCGCCTCTACAATTTTCCAAGAGCCAGAAACTAGCAGGCTGCCAGTCCGGGTTCTGACCTTGCACTTTGATTGTCAGGACCGAGGCTCCGTGTCTGTTCAGCAGATTGAAAGCAAGGAGCTCCTGGACCGGCTAGCAGAATTCCATTCTGTCGCCCTAGGGCGTACTTGGGGCATGGCTAACGGTGGGGGACTTGCGTTTAGGCGAGTTGCATTCTTCCTGCACGCTGACCGGAGCGGCGAGGAGTATAGAAAGAATCTTACTGTAATCAAGCCAGATGAACGCCGCTACTGGACGCGTTCGCAAGCCATGCGTGATGCAGATGAGCTTTCAGCGGCAATTCTGAAGGTTGCCAGTGAGAGAGGCGGTCCGTGAAACTGCGTCGTACACTGAGTGCGCTTACCTTCCCCACGGATACTGCTTATCGGGACCTTCCTGTTGAGTGGGCGAAAGGAGTGGCGGTCCAAATTCTTGGCTGGATGTGGTTGTCATTTGATCGGTTGAAAGCGAATCATTTGGCTGGCGTGGACATTGGCCAGCCAATCGATCAATTAGAGCGTGGTCTCACTTTTCATCACTTTATCGATCTTCAAGTGCTTGTCCGTGAACAGACCGAGGGGTTTTCTTCTCTCATCCCTGTTCATGAATGCGAAGAGTTTGAGAGCCTCTCCTCGGGAGGAGCAAGGCCACCCTCGTACGATTTTGGGTTCGTGCATGTTGAGCATCGCCGATGGATTTGGCCAATTGAGGCAAAGGTTTTGCCAACGCCCGGATTGTTGCACGATTATCTTGGAGATGTTCGAAACAAGTTTGAGTCTGGTGTCGCAGCGCCTTTGGTCGGAGAGGGTGGCATGATAGCCTATCTGCTTTCAGGGAGCACGGACGCTGTCTTCCTTAACCTGCAAGAGCACCTTGCCTCGCGGCTTGAAACCGTCCATGAATATGAGGGACGGCCACATAGGACATCCTTTCATATGCGTAGTACAGCTCCAGCACTTCGACTTCATCATATGGTTATGGTCTGTTACTGAAGAGAAATGCTCATCTGCGGTAGCTGGGAAAAGATCCAGCACTAACGGCGCTTTCTATGTTCGGTAGCGACCACGGGTGGGCAGAGGCTCCGCGAACCAGCTACAATTCCCCCATGACCGAATCCCTCCGCCCCCCTGACGTCTTCCCGAGCGCCTGCCCGCTCGACTGCCCCGACGCCTGCAGCCTGGAGGTCCGGGTGGTGGACGGCCGGGTGGTCAAGATCGACGGCGATCACCGCAATCCGGTCACCGGGGGGTACATCTGCGCCAAGGTGCGGCGGACCCCCGAGCATCTCTACGGTCCGGACCGGCTGCTCTATCCGGCGCGGCGGGTGGGGCCGAAGGGGGATGGGCGCTTCGAGCGGATCTCCTGGGACGAGGCGCTCGGCCTCGCCGCGGAGCGGATGCGCGAGGCGCGGGAGCGCTTCGGCGGGGAGTCGATCCTCCCTCTCTGCTACGGCGGCTCGAACGGCCTGCTCACCCAGGACACCACCGACGCCCGCCTCTTCCACCGGCTGGGCGCCTCGCGGCTGGCCCGCACCGTCTGCGCCGCGCCGTCGGGGCGCGCGGCCATCGGCCTCTACGGCAAGATGGCGGGCGTCGCCTACGCGGATTTTCCCCAGGCGCGGCTGATCGTCCTCTGGGGGGCGAACCCCTCGTCCTCGGGCATCCATCTCGTCCCGTTCATCCAGGAGGCCCAGAAGGCGGGAGCGCGGCTGGTGGTGATCGATCCCCGCCGGACGCCGCTCGCCAAGAAGGCCGACCTTCATCTTGGCGTCCGGCCGGGGAGCGACCTCGCGATCGCCCTCGCCGCCATCCACTGGTTTTTCGCCACCGGCCGCGCGGATCTGGATTTCCTCAACCGGCACGCCACGGGAGCCGAGGAGCTGCGACGGCGGGCGGCAGGCTGGACCTTCGAGCGGGCGGCCGGGGTCTCCGGCGTTCCCGCAGGTGAGATCGAGCGCTTCGTCCATCTGTACGCCGAAGCGTCCCCGGCCCTGATCCGCACCGGCTGGGGGATGGAGCGCAACCGCAACGGCGGCTCGGCCGTGGCCGCGGCCCTGGCGCTGCCGGCGGTGGCCGGGAAGTTCGGCGTGCGCGGGGGCGGCTACACCATGAGCAACTCCGGAATCTGGGGGATCGATCAATCCCAGGCGACCGCGGAGCCGCCGCCGGACACCCGGACGATCAACATGAACCGGATGGGGACGGCGCTCCTGGCGGCGGACCCGCCGGTGCGGGTGCTCTTCGTCTACAACTGCAATCCGCTGATGACCCTGCCGAACCAGGAGAAGGTGCGCCGGGGGCTGGCGCGCGAAGACCTGTTCACCGTGGTCTTCGATCAGGTGTGGACCGACACCGCCCGCTGGGCCGACCTGGCGCTCCCCGCCACCCACTTCCTTGAGCATGCGGAGCTGGTACGAGGGTATGGCTCCTACGTGCTCCAAGAGAGCCGGCCGGTGGTGACGCCGGCGGGGGAGGCGCGCTCCAACCCGGAGGTCTTCGCCGCGCTGATCGCGCGGCTCGGCCTCGCGCGGTCCGGCGATCCGTCCACGGCGGAGGAGCTCAGCCGGACGCTGCTCCGCCGCTTCGAGCGCATCCGCGGCGAGCTCGAGCGAGACGGCGTGGCCGTGCCCGACTTCGGCAGCGCGCCGATCCAATTCGTCGATACCTTCCCCCAGACGCCGGACCGCAAGATCCACCTCGCCCCCGAGGCGCTCGACCGCGAGTCCGAGCACGGCCTCTACACCTTCCTGGACGATCCGGGGGACGACGGCCATCCGCTGGCGCTGATCTCGCCGGCCACCAGCCGCCGGATCAACTCGACGCTGGGGCAGCTCGAGAAGGGACCGGCCGCCCTGGAGATCCATCCGCGGGACGCCGAGGCGCGCGGGATTGCGAACGGCGACGCCGTACGGGTCTGGAACGAATACGGCGAGGTGCGGGTGGCGGCGCGGCTCAATCCGGACCTGCGGACGGGAGTCGTCTATCTACCGAAAGGGTTGTGGAGTCACAACACCCTCTCGGGCACCACGGCGAACGCCCTCGCCCCCGATACCCTCACGGACGTCGGAAAAGGGGCTTGCTTCAACGACGCGCGGGTGGAAATCGATAAGATCTCCTGATGCCGCGCTCGCTTTTCGATGACCAGGAGCCCGAGCCGCCCCGCCCGTCACGGGAAGAAACGTCCAACGCCGCCGCGCCGCTGGCCGAGCGGATGCGCCCGCTCACTCTGTCCGAGGTGGTCGGCCAGGAGAAGGTGGTGGGGGAGGGGGGCTTCCTCCGCCGGGCCATCGCCGCGGACCGCGTCCCCTCGCTGATCTTCTGGGGGCCGCCCGGGACGGGGAAGACCACTCTCGCCCGCATCATCGCCACGGAAACCTCCTCGCGCTTCGTCCCCTTCTCGGCCGTCACCTCGGGGATCAAGGAGGTCAAGGAGGTGATGGCCGAGGCGGTGCGGCTGCGCAAGGCCCAGGGGCGGCGCACGCTCCTCTTCGTGGACGAGATCCACCGCTTCAACCGCGCCCAGCAGGACGCCTTCCTCCCCTACGTCGAGAGCGGGGACGTGGTGCTGGTGGGGGCCACCACGGAGAACCCCTCGTTCGAGCTCAACGGCGCCCTCCTCTCCCGCTGCCGGGTGGTGGTGCTGGAGCCGCTCCGCCCCGAGGATCTGGTGGGCCTGATGCGCCGGGCCCTCGCCGATCCCGAGCGGGGGCTGGGAGCGTCCGGCGTCGAGGCGGACGACGACGCCCTGGAGGAGATGGCCCAGCTCGCCTCGGGGGATGCCCGCCGGGCGCTGAGCCTGCTGGAGCTGGCGGCGTCAGACTCCGAGGGGGGGAGGATCGAAGCCGAGACCGTGCGCCGGGTCTCCCAGCGCAAGGTGCTGCTCTACGACAAGTCAGGGGAGGAGCACTACAACCTGATCTCCGCGCTCCACAAGTCGCTGCGCGAGAGCGATCCGGACGCGGCGGTCTATTGGCTGGCCCGCATGCTGGCGGCCGGCGAGGATCCGCTCTACATCGCCCGCCGGGTGGTCCGCTTCGCCAGCGAGGACGTGGGGCTCGCCGATCCCCAGGCCCTCCCCCAGGCCCTGGCCGCCTGGGACGCCTACCACCGTCTCGGCTCGCCCGAGGGGGAGCTGGCGCTGGCGCAGGCGGTGCTCTATCTCGCGCTGGCCCCCAAGAGCGTGGCCCTCTACGACGGCTACAAGGCCGCCCGCCGGACCGTCGAGGAGCGCCCGGCCGATCCCGTGCCGATGGCGATCCGCAACGCCCCCACCCGTCTGATGAAGGAGGTGGGCTACGGCAAGGGGTACGTCTACGCCCCGCACACCGAGGAGGGGGTGGGTGGGATCGACTGCCTCCCCGAGTCCCTCCAGGGGACCCGTTTCTACGAGCCGCAGGGGGAGGGGTTCGAGGCGAAGCTGAAGGCCCGGCTGGAGCAGTACCGGGCCCTCAGGGAAGAGGTCAGGAAGAAGCGTCCTACTTGAACAGCTTCAGGAACACCAGGTAGAGCACGAACCCCTTGTCCGGCCCCGCGACCGGCGTCCCCACGTCGAGGTTCACCAGGGTGTCCCAGGGGCCGACGAACGTCCCCGCGACGCCCACGCCGGCGAGGAGCTCGTGGTCGAGCCCGGTCGCCTTGTCCGTGGCGATGGCGGCGTCGGCCACGCCGTCCAGGCGGAACGCCTGGCCGATCTCGAAGCCGTAGGAGGCATGGCCGGACCACACCTCGGTCGCCCGCACGCTGTTGCTCTGGTAGCCATGCACCCGGGTGCCGCCGAAGAAGCCGAACTGATACTTGCTGAAGCGGTCGAGGTCCGACCCCGAGGCGTAGTTGAATTCGAGGCTGATCTTCTGGAACTTGGGCAGGTACCAGCTCTTGCCCGCCGCGGCGTCCCAGGTGATGAAATCCTTCTTGGTCTCGTCGAAGTCGGGGTTCCCCGGCAGGCCCCAGAAGTCCCAGCTCGACCGCAGGTTGTAGGTCCCCGAGGCCTCGAGGTGGTAGCCCGAGCGGGAGAAGCTCGTGGTCACCGAGAAGGAGTGGGTGAGATTGTCGGTCGGCAGCACGAAATTCTTCGCCGTGGTGTCCGCCTTGCCGTAGTGGGTGTAGAGGATCTCGTACTCGCCGGACACCTTGACGAAGTTGCCGATCGGATGGCCGAGCTTGAAGCTGACGTTGGCCGGGAGCTGCTTGATGTCCTCCCCCTTGACCTCCTTGCCGTTGCGGAAGAAGGTGTCCGTGGAGGGCACGGCGATCGCGAAGACCTGGGCCCCGGCGTCGAAACGGCTGCCGAAGAGGCGCGGCTGGGCGATGTTGCCGACCAGCAGCACGCCGCCGTAGAAGAGGTTGACCTGCTCGCCGGTCCCCTTGAAGTCGAAGGAGAAGTAGTTGATGCCGGCGAGCGGCAGCGGGTAGTCGAGCGCGTCGTCGTAGAAGACGCCGCCGGCCCCGAACAGCTTGCTGGAGCTGTAGCCCTCCTTGACCACCCGCTCCCCCTGGCCGTCTTTGACCAGATAGCGCAGCCCCTTGTCCGTGTCGCGCACCATGGTCACCTCCGAGGCATTCACCTTCTGGCGGGCCGCGCTGAAATCCGGAGCGTTGATCCGCACGTCGGTCAGGCGCGTCTCGCGCTCCACCACCAGGGCGGCGTTGAGCACCGAGAGAATCTGCTGGCCCACCAGCCGCAGCGGCAGGATGTAGCTCTCCACCGACCAGGGAGCGGCTTGGCCGTTGGCGTCGACGGGGGTATAGAAGAGCGTCTCCTCGTTCGAGAGCACCTCCCCTTCCAGCCCCACCTGCACGGCGCGGGTACGCAGCCGGGAGTAAATCTGCTTGTCGATCCAAACTGATCCTTGATACAGCTTCCCCTTCTCTCCCTGGCCGGCCGGCGCGAAGTCGACCACCCAGGCGTCGCGGCCGTCGATGCGGTCGGAGCCGCGCAGGCGGTAGTTGTACTCCTTGGTGAAGTGGATCTCCAGCGGCAGGGCCGCCGCCTTCTCCGGCTGGATCAGCGGGATCTCGGGGAGCTTTTTGCCGTGCCAGCGGACGCCGTTGAAATAGAGCGTCTCCCAGGCCCAGTCGGCTCCCGTCTTGGGATCGAAGAAGTAGGGCCCCTGCAGGGTCGCCTCGATCGGGGTGCCGGGCGACGCCTGGAAGCGCAGCGAG
>DASXJP010000557.1:0-3600 GCA_036497345.1 Thermoanaerobaculia bacterium | reverse complement strand
GGCTTCCCCTTCACGGGGGAGGCCGCGATCTTCGACTCCGACTCGGGGATGGGAAACAAGGTATCGCTCATGCACAAAGTATCTCACGAACCCGGGGTGCCAGGAACCCGGTATCCGGAATTTCTTCACAGCCTCTCAGTCCCTCCAGCGCCCGGGGCGGAGACAAGCTTCGCCTTCGCGGGTCTGCACCATGCTCGCCCAGTGCAGGAGGCGGTTTCCCCGGCGATCGGTCGACATCTGCATCTCGAACGTCCAAGCCTCTCCAATCCTCACCATCTGGCCGAATCCGATCGTCGGCGAGCTCCCCTTGCGAGCGGAAAGAAAGGTGATCTGAACCTGGCCTTGCGGCAGGACGGTCCCGAGCATGGTGAGATGACCGACCCTCGATCCGGGACCGGCGGTTGGCGGCTCCTCGCCGGCGGCGTACGTCAACGCCGCCGTCACGCCCCAGAAGTAGCCGCTCTTGTACCCGCTGATGTGCCAGACCGTCTGGTCGGCCAGCCAGCTCAACACATTGTCCTCCGGGTCGAGCTGAAGCGCTGGAAGATCCGGCCGCGGCACACACCAATACGTGCCCGCAAGCCAGCTCCAGTCGAACCGGGTATCAGCGCGGTCTGCCATCTCGGGCCTCCTGTTCGTTTTTCGGGTCACCGCGTGGACGCTGACCGATCGGTTGCCCCTTAGCCCCTATTCCGAGGCATCTGCCCTCACAGCCCGCAGCCGTGGCGCGAGGTGCTCGATCTCGCTCTGAAGATGGCCGAGGATCTCCTCCATTCCTGACCATTCCACCTTGCGCCCCCGCGTCTCGAGGTCGCGGCAGATCTCCGCCAGCTGGCGGGCGCCGAGCTGGGCGCAGCTCGACTTGAAGGTGTGAGCGACGAAGACGAGATTGTGGTCGTCCCTGGCGGCCAGGGCCCGTCGCAGCTCCGCGAGCCGGAGTGGAGCCTCGGCCAGGAAGCGGTCGATGACGGGCGACACCAGCTCCCGGCCGGAGCGATCCTGGAGCTGACGCAACTGATCGATGTATTGCGGATCGAACGACTCCTCGCCGCCGTCGCCGGCCACGGGAGGCGGCGCCGGCGCCGCGGTCTCCGCTCCACGGGACAAGGCCGCGCGCAGATTCTCCAGCAGCACCGGCTTGCTCAGGAAGTCGTCCATCCCGGCGGCCAGACAGGTTTCGCGATCCTCGCGCAGGACGTTGGCGGTCATCGCGATGATCCGCGGGCGCTCCGCGGCCGGCCATTCGTCGCGGATGCGCCGCGTCGCCTCGAGGCCGTCCATGCCGGGCATCTGGACGTCCATGAGGATGACGTCGTAGCGCTGCCGGCGCAGCGCGGCCAGCGTCTCCTCGCCGTCGGCGGCCACGTCCGCCGCGTAGCCCAGTTGCTGCAGCATGAGGAGCGCCACCTTCTGATTGATCACATTGTCTTCGGCGATCAGGATGCGCAGCGGTGAGAGCCCGGATTCGGCGGTCCTGTCCGTCGTCCCGAGCGGAGAGCGGCCCGCGAGGTCCCACGGCCGGCTTGTCAGATCGAGAGGCAGGGTGGCGCCGAGGGTGGTGTCGACGCTCCAGCAGCGGATCGTGAACCAGAACGTGGAGCCCTTACCCGGTTCGCTCTCCACCCACATCCGTCCCCCCAGTCCCTGGGCGAGGCGGCGGCTGATCGCGAGGCCCAGGCCGGTGCCGCCATACAGCCGGTTGGTCGAGGAGTCCGCCTGGCTGAACGGGCGGAACAGGCGATCCATCCGATCGGCGGAGATCCCGATTCCGGTGTCGCGCACGGCGAAGCGGAGCTCCACCGGCTCGTCCCGCGAGAGCTCCGGCGGCGGAGAGCCGGCCTCGACCAGGATGAGGACCTCTCCCTTGGAGGTGAACTTGACCGCGTTGTCCAGGAGATTGACCAGGATCTGGCGCAGCCGCGTGGCGTCGCTCTCGATCATGGCCGGCACGGCGGAATCGATCGCGCAGCCGATCTCCAGCCCCTTGCGCGCCGCCTGGGTGGCCAGCAGGTCGACCGCCTCCTCCACGCAGCGGCGGAGGACGAACGGCGACGCCTCGATGGTCAGCTGCCCGGCCTCGATTTTCGAGAAATCCAGGATGTCGTTCAACAGGGCGAGCAGCGACTCGCCGCTGTTGCGGATCGTCCCCACGTATTCGCGCTGCTCGGGGGTGAGCCGGGAGCTGGCGAGGATGCTGGTCATGCCGATGACGGCGTTCATCGGCGTGCGGATCTCGTGGCTGATGTTGGCCACGAGCTCGCTCTTGAACCGGTTGGCCCGCTCCGACTCTTCTTTGGCCGCGCGCGCTTCCTTCTCCGACCGCTCGAGCTCCTGGACCGTCTCGGTGAGGCGCCGGGCCCTCTCCCGGGATTCGGCTTCGGAGCGGGCGAGGCTCTCGGTGCGCTCGCGGACGAGCTCCTCCAGCCGCCGGGCGAGCCGCTGCAAGACGACGATCCGCCAGCGCACCGCGCCGCCGATCAGGAGGACGCCGGCGACGAGGTAGAGCAGGTAGGCCCAGCCGGTGCGCCAGGGGGAGAGCGGGATCACGAAGGAGACCTCGACCGGCCCGGAGACGACGCCGGCGGCATCGCGCCCCCAGACGCGAAACCGGTAGGAGCCCGCGGCCAGATGCGAGTACCGCTGCACGGGTTCGGGGAGCCAATCCGAGGGCGTGTCCTGCCAGCCCACCAGCTGGACGCGATAGCGGGTGTCCGCCTCGCGGAAGTAGCTGAGCAGCTCGTACTCGAAGGTCACTTCGGCCGGCCTCTCGCCGAGGCGCAGCGGTTTTCCGGCCGGCGCCAGCTCGCGGTCGTCGACGGTGACGCGCTCCACGTACAGCGGGCTGGGGCCGGGCTTCGGCTCGGGGACCGACGGATCGAGCCACGACACGGCGGAGTTCGTCCCCACCAGGAGCCGGCCGGCGCGGTCGACCAGCGAAGACGCCTGATTGCACTCGTTGAACGCCAGGCCGTCGCGGCTCGTGAAGGTGTAGACGTCGAACGAGCCCGGGTCGCCGGGGCGGGGCGTCAGGCGAGCCAATCCGCGGTTGGTGGTGAGATAGATCCTGCCGCGCGCGTCCTCGAGAATCTGATAGACGACGTTGCTGGGCAGGCGGGCCTGGCGGCTCTTTTCGTCGAGGACGAGCCACCGCGGCTCCGCGGCGGAGAGAGCGAGACGGACGGCGCCGCCATTGGTGCCGATCCAAAGAAACCGCTTGCCTCCGGACCGCGTCTCGCGGAGGTCGTTGATCCAGTTGTTCCGCAACGGCGAGGTCCGGGTGTTATAGATGACCGGTCTTCCGGCGCTCCAACGCACCAGCCCGCCGTCGCGGGTGCCGATCCAGAGGACCGGGCCCTCGGCCTCGCGGGTCTCCTGCAGGGTGTAGATCTGACGGTCCGGCAGGGTGGAATTTTCCGGCGTGAAGACCTGGCATCGCCTCGCGACGCAACGCGCCAGGCCTTCGTGGGTTCCGACCCAGAGGACCGGACCCGCGGGGGTCCGGCTTTCGAGAAGCGCGAGCACCTCGGTGGCCGGCAGCCCCGAGACGGCCTCGCCAGGTCTCGCCCACCGGCCCCCCTCCCAAAGAAACAGACCGTGGGT
>DASXJP010000556.1:0-17310 GCA_036497345.1 Thermoanaerobaculia bacterium | reverse complement strand
ATCGGCCCCTTCGCGCGCAATGTGCGCGACGCCGCCCTGGGGCTCCAGGTGATCGCCGGCGCCGATGCCAACGACGCGACCGCGGCCACGGAGCCGGTCGCCGACTATCTGGAGGGGATCGAGGAGGGGATCGCCGGCCTCAGGATCGGCGTGATCCGCGAGATCGATCCCTCCCATCTCGGCGGGGACGTGGCCGCCAACTGGCGCGCCTCGCTCGACCGTCTCACCCATCTCGGGGCGGAGCTGGTCGAGGTCTCGGTGCCCAGCGTGGAGGCGGCGATCGCCGTGTATTACGTCATCGCCACCTCCGAGGCGAGCGCCAACCTGGCCCGCTTCGACGGCGTGCGCTACGGCCGGCGGTCGCCCGAGGCGGACAACCTGGCGGACCTCTACTTCGAGAGCCGCAGCGAGGGGTTCGGCCCCGAGGTGAAGCGGCGCGTCATGCTCGGCACCTTCGCCCTCTCCTCCGGCTATTACGAGGCCTACTACGGCCGGGCGCGCGGCGTGCTGGAGCGCATGCGCCACGAGCTCGACGCCGCCTTCCGCGCCGCCGACCTGCTGGCGACGCCCACCACCCCCTCGGCCGCCTTCCGCCTGGGGGAGAAGGTGGACGATCCGCTCGCCATGTACCTCTCCGACGTCTTCACCACGCCGGCGAACCTGACCGGCTTGCCGGGGACCGCCGTGCCGTCCGGAACCGACGCCGACGGCCTGCCGCTGTCGCTGCAGATCCTCGGCCGGCCGTTCGACGAGGCCGGCATGTTCCGCGCCGCGCGCGCCTTCGAGCGCGAGATGGGCTGGGTGGTGGCGCCCGGCTTCCGAGGTGCGGAGAAGGTCTGAAAAAGCAAAAAGGGACACCAGGGACAGCAGGGACATGAAGAAAGCCGCCGATACCGGATTTTTCTCGTCCCTGCTGTCCCTGCTGTCCCTGCTGTCCCTTTTTGGTTTTTCCGCCGTGCCCGCGGCCTCCGCCGTGCCCGCGATCCCGGCGGATCTCGCCACGGTGCGCGTGCCGCTGGAGGAGGGCCTCACCGCCACCCTCTCCGAGACCCATGGCATCAACCTCGAGGCCGCGCCCCACCGGGGCGAGGGGATCGGCGCCTTCGCCGCCCGGCTGTGCGGCGACGCCGGCCTCGCCTCGCGGATCGCCGACGCGAACGGCGGCTCGCCGGTCCTCCAGACCGGCACCCGCTACATCATCCCCTTCGACGTGCTCTCGCCGGAGTGGCAGCTCAAGGTGGTCCAGGCCCTCTTCCCCGCGGATCGCGGCGCGGCCGACGGCTGGGTCCACAAGGTGCGGGGCCTGGGGCCGCTGCGGCGGGAGAGCCTGTGGAGCCTGGCGGTCTGGTTCACCGGCGACGGCGAGAGCTTCCGCGCCATCCGCGAGTACAACGAGCTGCACGACGAGGACGTGGCCCGCGACTTCTCGGTGACCATCCCCTCGGAGCTGCTGCGGCCGGCCTTCCGCGCGGCCCTCCCGGTGCCCGAGAAGCCCTTCCGTCTCCAGTACGGCTCGGACAAGGACGGCGAGTTCGCCGTCTACCGGCTGCGTCCCCACGAGGCCCTCTACTCCTCGGTGGTGGTGCGCTTCACCGGCCGCGTCTTCGCCAAGGACGTCAACGAGCTCGCCCTCAAGATCGCCCGGCGCAGCGGCATCCCGGACGTGACCGACATCCCGGTGGGCTACCGGGTCAAGATCCCGTTCGACTACCTGCAGCCCGAGTACCTCCCCGAGGGGCATCCCAAGCGCAAGGAGTACGAGGAGGGGCTGCGCCAGAGCGCCCGCTTCAGCAACCAGGTCAAGGCCAAGGGGCTCAACGGGATCACCATCGTGCTCGACGCCGGCCACGGCGGCCTCGACTCGGGCGCCACCTCAGGCGGGGTGTGGGAGAGCCTCTACGTGTACGACGTCGCCATGCGGATCAAGCGGCTGCTGGAGACCCAGACGGCGGCCCGGGTGCTCCTCACCACCCGCGACGGCGACGCGTTCAAGGTCCAGGAGGCGGACGTCCTCCCCTTCTCGCGCGGCCATGCCGTGCTGACCACGCCCCCCTATCCGATCGCCGATCCCAAGGTCGGGGTGAACCTCCGCTGGTACCTCGCCAACAGCCTCTACCGCAAGGCGTTGCAGTCCGACAAGGACCCCGACAAGGTGGTCTTCCTGTCGATCCACGCCGACTCGCTCCACCCCTCGCTGCGGGGGCTGATGGCCTACATTCCGGCGGCGGACATGCGCGACGGCAGCTTCAGCCGGAGCGGCGCGGTCTACGCCTCGCGCAAGGAGGTGCAGGAGAATCCCACCGTGAGCTTCCCGCGCCAGAAGCGGGTGGAGAGCGAGGGCCTGTCGCGCGAGCTCGCCAAGCAGGTGGTGGCCGCCTTCCAGGGCGACGGCCTGCCGGTCCACCCCTTCAACCCCGTGCGCGACCGCATCATCCGCGACAACAGCGTCTGGGTGCCGGCCGTGCTGCGCTACAACTCGATCCCCGCCAAGGCCCTGCTGGAGATCTGCAACCTGGCCAACGACCAGGACCGCGCCCTCGTCCAGACCCGCGCCTACCGCCAGCAGGTCGCCCAGGCCGTGGTGGAGGGGCTGCTCGCCTACTACGGGCAGGGGACGGTGCCGGCGGGGGTGGTGGCGGAGACGGCGAAGTAGGGCCGCCCCGCCCCATCTCCCACCTTCCCGTTTGGTGCTACCCTAGACCTCACCTTGAAGAATCTCGGGAACTTTTCCGAGGCCTCCACGGTCTATGACAACAGGGCGAGAGCTGATCCGCCCTGGGAGGACTCGGTGGGCGTCGCAACGGTGTACCCGGTAGCGCATCACGATGTGGCCCTCGACGTCGAGCTCGTCGAACGCCATCGTTGCGGCGATCTCCAAGCCTTCGACGAGGTCTACGGACGGTTCGGCGAGATGATCTACAACCTCGCCCTGCGGCTGGCGGGCAACCGCGAAGAGGCCGCCGACCTGACGCAAGAGATCTTCCTGCGCATCTACCGCCACCTGGGGAGCTTCGGGGGACGTTCCACCCTCAAGACCTGGGTGTTCCGCATCGCGATCAACCACTGCCGCGACCGGCTGTCGCGCCACTATCCGGCGACGCAGTCGATCGACGACGAGGCCGAGGAGGGCAGCGGCGTCACCATCGCCGACCCCGGCCGCGGACCGGAAGAGCTGGCGGTCGCCGCCGATGAGGGGCGCCGCGTCATGGAGGGCCTGTCCCGGGTGCCTCCCGTCTTCCGTGAGGCAGTGGTATTGCGAGACCTGGAGGGGTTATCCTATGAGGAGATTGCTGAAGTGCTGGGGGTCCGGGTGGGGACCGTCCGCTCCCGCATCGCGCGCGGACGAGAGCAGCTTCGGATTCTCCTGGAGAAAAAGCCATGAATCGCCACGTTTCCACTGAGCAGCTCTCCGCGTACCTCGACGCCGAGCTCGGGTATTCGGAGATCCGCCAGATTGAAAATCACTGTGCGACCTGCAAGGAGTGCGGCCCCCGGCTGGACGCCATGCAGCGCGTCGTCAGCGGTCTCGGCCGCGTCGAGCGCGCCGCGCCGCCCCCGGCCCTGCGCCAACAGATCCGCCAGCAGGTGGCCGTGCAGCCGCCGGCGCCCAGCCTCGAGCGGGCGTACAATTCGGTCCGCCTGCTGTTCTTCCCCATCCGGCCCGCCCTGCGCACGGCCGCCGCGATGGGGCTCGCGCTGGTGGTGGGGATCTTCATCATCCATCACGAGGCCGAGGGGCTCCCGCCGACCCCCCGGCCGGGCGAGGAGGTGGTCACCGTGGAGCTGGGCGCGCAGATCGGCCAGTTGCTCACCACCAGCGAGGTCGCCGACCGCCAGTTCATCTGGACGGACGACGGCTGGATCCAGAAGGGGCTCGAAGGAGAGACCCCGGTCACCCGCGTCGACGCCGGCAGCCCGCAGGGCCGGGCGCTGCTCACCCGGTATTCGGATCTCAAGCTCCTGTTGGAGGACGGCTATCCGGTGGTGCTGCGCTACGACCTGGAGACGGTGGAGATCCGGAACCTGCCGCCGAGCCGGGTGATCGGCTTCGAGCCGCCGCCCGCCCCGCGGACCGCCCGCCACCGTACTGCCCACGGGCAGACGGTCGCGGCGTAGCATCTTCCTTTAGCGTCCACTTGGGGAGACCCCTCTCCCAAAAAAGACGAGGGGTCTCCCAAAAGAGACGACCCCTCTCCCCAAAAAGACGAGGCCTCGTCCCAAAAAGACGAGGGGTCGTCCAAAAAAGACGGAGCCTCGTCCAAAACGGACGGGGGGTCTCCCAAAAAAGACGAGACCTCGTCCCAAAAAGACGAGCGGTTCCCCCCAAGAGACAGATCGTCGGGACGCTCTTCTGGGCGAGCGGTTCATTTCTCCCGGAATCGCCAGGAATCGCCGAGCCCTCCCTGGGACCGCCGGCGTCCTCGCCGGCCTCTAGCCAAGCTTTTTTTGTTTTTTGGGGGGAGGTCTCCTACGCCAGCGCCGCCCCGACCGGGCGGGGACGAGCCCCACCCCTACGAAAACATCAGGCGGTGACCCTACCGGAACGGCTCGATCCTCTCCACCGTCCACCCCTCGCCGCCGAGGTTGACGTCGTCGCCGGGCTTGCGGCCGATGAGGTCCTTGGCGAGGTCGGACTCGTAGGAGATCACGTCCTCCTCGGGTTTGCTCTCCCAGGGGCCGAGGATGGTCACCACCCGCGGGCGCGCTCCCTTCAGATGGATACGGGTGCCGATGCGCACCTCGGAGGTGTCCATGCCGCCGGGCTCGATCAGGCGGACGCGCTGGAGGTCCGAATTGAGGCTGGCGGCGCGGGCGTTCAGGTATTCGTGACGCTGGCGGGCCGACTTGTACTCGAAGTTCTCGCGCAGGTCGCCCAGGGCCCGCGCCTCCTCGATCGCCTTGCGGTTGGCCGGGATCTCCTTCGAGAGGATCTGCTGCAGCTCCGCCCGCTTGACCTCCACAGATTCGATCGTGGCGTAGAGCGGCGGCGGTCCGGTCTCCTTGCGCAGCGCCTGGAAGCGGAGGTGGATGGCGTTGACGAGCTGCTCGCGCTGGTAGGGCTCGAGCGGAGCCGCGCGCTGGATGGCGTCTTCCGCCTGCGCCGCCTGGTCCTCGGTGAGATGGCTGAGCAGGCGCGGCACCGTGCCGCCCGACTCGGCGAGCGCCAGCAGGCGGACGCGGTAGGTGGCGAACTCGTCGCGCGAGAGGGTGGTGAGGATCTGCTGGAACAGGCGCAAGGGGTTGCGGGTGCGGAAGGCCTCGTCCACCGACGCCCGCTCGGCCAGCCAGACGAAGGCCGCGGGATTGCGGTGCGGCTGGGCGAGCAGGCCGTCGAGCAGGCGGTCGAGCTCGCGGGGCGCTCCCTCGACCAGGCCGTCCGCCAGGAGGTCGAGCGCCCGCGGATCGCTCTCCTTGTTCATGGCGTCGCGGTAGACGGCGGGCCAGTCCTCGCGGCGCTCGCGCGCCATGGTGTAGGCGCGCTCGCGCAGGAGCCGTTCCTCGATGCCCGTGAAGACCCGTTGCGGCTGATCGGACAGGAGGTCGTCCGGCGTCCAGTCGACCTTGTCGACGATTTTCGAGCCGCTGCGCTCGATGGCGAACCAGATCTCGAAGGCGAGGCCGGGATCGTTGTCCGCCACCTGCGCGCCGACCGCGGCGAGGTTGGCGGCCATGCGGTCGCGCAGCCCTTCGTCGCGGGCCCCCTCGCGGCGGAGGCGCTCGATCTTCTTGCGCGGCTCGGCGCGCTCGAAGGCCTTCCACACCGACTCCAGGGCGTCGCCGCTGCTCTCGGCCCAGTGGTAGGTCTGGCGCGCGCCGCTGCCGCTCGCCACCACCTGGGGGTGCTTGCGGGCGGCGGCCCACCAGGCGGTCCACTGGGATTCGCTGACCAGCCCGGCCAGGATGTCGCGGATCTCGCCGGCGGTGAGCGGCCGGTCGTAGCTCTGGAGCACGGTGCGCAGGAGCTCGGGGGGCGTGAGCGCCTTGAGGGAGGCGGGATTCTCCAGCTTGCGGCGGAGCACGTGCTCGGGAGCGAGCGGCTTGAGCAGCTTCGGCGCCGCCTTGAAGCCCACGGTGAGGCCGCGGATCCTCTCGAAGTCGACCTTGAAGCTCTCGAGCCCGAGGTTGGCCTCCACCACGCGGCCCACCCCCTTGCCCTCCATGGCCACCACGGTGCCGACGTCGAAGGCGAGCAGGCTCTCCAGGCGCTCGACCTTCTCCCAGGTCTTGGGGATGTCGGTGGGCGCGCGGTGGAGCCCCACGGCCTCGTAGAGGGCCTTGTAGGTCGAGCGGTCGCCGTAGAGCTTGCCGAGGGTGGAGGAGACGGTGGGGTGGAGCTTGTCGGCCGGGAAGTAGAGGGCGCCGGCCCGTTTGAGGAGCTGGAGGCGCAGCGCCCACCGGCCGCTCTCGCGGAGATGGTCGTCCAGCAGCTCCAGGAGCGAACGGGCCCGCCCCTCCTCACCGGTGCCGACGAGGGCGCGCGCCACGCCCACGTAGTAGTCGAGATCCGCGGGGTCGTTCTCGATCCGCGCCAGCCAGTCGCCTTCGATCGAGTCGAAATCGCCCTTGGACAGTTGGCTCTGAGTGCTTCGGGAGATCGTCATAGGAAGGGAGGACGATAGCAGATTCCGAGGGATTACTCCCACTCTTGACGGTAATCTACCTCCATGTCCACCCCCCTGGAGCAGCCCGCCTCCGACCTCCAGCTCCGGCTGAGCGAGGCGGGCTCGGAGGAGCTGTTGGCGCTGTTGCGGGCTCACGCCGGGGAGCTGACGGCGGCGGCGGTGCGCCATGCGCTGCGCAATCCGTATTGCACGGCCGAGGCGATCGAGGAGATCGCGGGGGCGCAGCGGCTGCTCTCGTTCTACGAGGTGCGGCGCGACCTCGCGCTCCACCCCCGCACGCCCGAGGCGCTGGCCGCCCGGCTCGTGCCCACCCTCTGGTGGCGCGACCTGGTGGCGCTGGCGCTCGACACCCGGCTGCGGCCGGCGCTGCGGCGGACGGCGGAGGTCCATCTCAATGTCCGGCTGCCGGAGATGGCGGTGGGGGAGAAGGTCTCGCTCGCCCGCCGGGCCAGCCCCGGCATCCTCTCCCAGCTCCGGCACGATCCCAGCCCGCAGGTGATGGCGGCCCTGCTCGACAATCCGCGGCTGACCGAAGGGATGCTCGCCCCCGTGCTCCACAGCGCCTCGACCTCGCCCGCGATCCTCGAATTGATCGCCAACGACCGCCGTTGGGGGGTACGCTATCCCCTGCGGCTGGCGCTGGTGCGCAATCCGGCGACGCCGCTCAAGATCTCCTGGCGGCTGCTGGAGTCGCTGCGCAAAGCGGACCTCCGGCCGGTGGTCGCCGACGCGCGGATTCCGGAGCCGGTGCGCCGCCGGGCGCGGGTCTTGCTGGGAGATTCGAGGTGAAAGGCCGTTTTGGGCGATACTATTTGACCCCAAGGCGGAACGCCGCGTAAAGTTATGAGTCGCGTGCCGAAAAACGTGTCCAGACAAGAGAGAGCTCAACCTGGTAAGACCGCAGACGTCACCCCGAACGGTGCGGCCGTTCCAGGGGGTGATCCGGGTGCCGGCAAGCGACCGAACCGTCAACCTCCTTGGGAGAAGGAAGCGGTGTCAACCGAGAGCGGCTCCTTCGGCGACTGGCTGCGGCGGCAGCGCGAGCTGCGTGAGATCAGCCTGCGCGACATCGCCGAGCGTACCAAGATCAGCCTGCGCTATCTCGAAGCGATGGAGGCGGACCGCTTCGACCTCCTGCCGGCGCCCATCTTCGCGAAGGGATTTCTCCGCGAGTATGCCCGCTACGTGGGTCTGTCGCCGGACGATGTGGTGAATCACTACCTCTCCGTCCATCATCCGGAGGAGCTGGCCGATCCCAAGGAGGACACCAAGTCCAAGTCCCGCGCGCGGCCGAAGCCGGTCGATCCCGGGCCGACGCTGGTGCGCCGCACCTGGAGCTGGGGCCTCCTGCTGGCCCTCGCCGGGCTGGTCCTGCTGGTGCTGGTGGCCGTGCTGGCGTGGTTCGTCGACCACCGGCACAAGGAGCCCGTGAACGTCAACCAGGCGCCGCCCATCGCGGCGCCGCCGCCGATCCAGGTCGCCGCCCAGCCCGCCGCGCCGTCCAGGCCCACGCCGCCGCCCCCCAGCGCGCCGATCCAGGTCTCCCTCGACTTCAACAAAGACTGCTGGGTCGAGGCGGTGAGCGACGGCAAGGGGCACCTGGCGGAGCTGCGGATCCAGGGCGAGTCGATGCAGGTCGAAGCCCAGAAGAGCCTCACGCTGACGCTCGGCAACGCGGGCGTGGTGGACATGCGGGTCAACGGCTATCCCTTCCCGCTCAACAAGAAGGATGGGGAAGTGGTGAAGAACCTGGTGATCAACCTCGACACCGTCCAGGCGCTCAAAGCGAAGCAAGAGGCCCACTGACTTGGCCGACAGCCCGTCCTCTGCGCTGCTCGAGCAGGTCCGCTCGGGTAACCGCCAGTTTCAGCTCCTGGCCGCCGAAGGCGTGCTCCCGCTGCCGCCGGAGGAGCTGATCCCGCTCCAGGTCGACCTCGCCCAGGGGGACGACGAGGAGGTGGCGGAGCTGGCGCTGCAGAGCCTGCGCGCGGTGGACGCGCGGCTGGCCAAGCCCTTCCTCGAGCGCCAGGCGGGGCCCGAGGCGCTCACCTTCTTCGCCGAGGAGAGCAGCCATCCGATGCTGCTGGAGGCGATCCTGCGCCGGCGCGACGTGCCGCGGGTGATCCTCGCCCGCCTCGCCCGGCGGCTCCCCCCCGATCTCCAGGAGGTGCTGCTGCTGCGTCAGGACGCCATCGTCGAGGAGCCGATGATCCTGGAGGCGCTGGAAGAGAACCCGCAGATCTCCTCCTACACGACCCGGCGCATCGCCGAGTACCGCGAGCACCTGCTCCCCCGGCAGCGCAGGGCGCCGGCCCTGCCCGATTTCGAGGAGATCGACGAGGAGGAGCTGCAGCGCGAGATCGAGCTCGCGCGGGAGCTGCCGGAGTCCGGCGAATTCGAGGAGGAGAGGACCAAGCTCACCGAGGGTCAGATCCGCGGCCTGCCGATCCCCGCCCGGCTCAAGCTGACCCGCGGCGCGCCGCGCGCCCTGCGCGGCATCCTCCTGCGCGACTCCAATCCCCAGGTCGCCGTGTCGGTGATCACCAACAACAGCCTCTCCGACCAGGAGGTCGAGCAGACCGCCAACAACCGGTCGGTGGTCGAGGAGGTGCTGGTGGCGATCGCCCGTAAACGCGAGTGGGTCAACAAGTACAACGTCACCCGGTCGCTGGTCCACAACCCCCGGACGCCGCTGGCGACCTCGATGCGCCTGGTCGTCAAGCTGTCGGTGCGGGACCTCCGCGACCTGGGTCGGGACCGCAATATTCCGGACGCCTTGCGCTCTACCGCCCTGCGTTTGTATAGAATCAAGCAGCAATAGGAACGCAGAGAGTATGGCCAGGGACTTCTACACCGTCCTCGCGGTGCCGCGCAACGCCACCGAGGACCAGATCCGTCAGCGCTTCCGGGAGCTCGCCCGCACCCGCCACCCCGACCGCTTCCAGGGGGCGGAGAAGGCGCGCGCGGAGAAGGAGTTCCAAGAGATCACGCAGGCTTTCAACGTGCTGGTCGACCCCGAGCGGCGGCGCCGGCACGACACCGAGCTGGTGCGTCCCGAGGAGAGCTCGGCGGCCGATCCCCGCCAGCTCTTCCGGGTCTATCTCCAGCGCGGCGTCAAGGCGTACAAGGAGAAGAGCTACCTGGAAGCGGCCAGCAACTTCGACCTCGCGGTCCAGGCCGATCCCAAGAACGGCCAGGCCTGGCACCACCTGGCCCAGGCCTGCAGCCAGCAGCGCAACTTCCTCTCCCGCGCCGTGGATGCCATCGAGCGCGCCTGCCAGCTCGAGCCGATGAACCCCGCCTACCTCAAGCAGGCCGGCCGCATCTGCGCCCTGGCCAACCAGACGGAGAAGGCGGTGCAGTACTACCGCAAGGCCCTCCAGTGGGGGGGCGACGACGAAGACGTGCGCCAGGCTCTGGAGAGCTTGAGCGGCACCGCTTCACGCCGCGGTCTCTTCGGGCGGGTCTCCTGATGCGCGTCAAGGCCTGCGGACTCTCCGACGTGGGGCTCACCCGGGCCCACAACGAGGACTACTTCGAGATCGACCCCATGCACAAGCTGTATGTGGTGGCCGACGGCATGGGCGGCCACAGCCACGGCGAGGTGGCCTCCCTGCTCGCGGTGACCTCCATCCGCGAGTTCATCGCCAAGAGCGCCGACCGCGACACCACCTGGCCGTTCGGCATGGATTCCAGCCTCGCGCACCACTCGAACCTGCTCAAGATGGCCGTGCAGACGGCCCACGACCACGTCCTGCGCGCGATCAGCAAGGACGGCTCGCTCTACGGCATGGGCACCACCGTGGTGGGGCTCCTGCTCTCGGGCACCACCGCCGCCGTGGCCCACGTGGGGGACAGCCGGGCCTACCGCCTGCGCGACGGCCAACTGGAGCAGATCACCCAGGACCATACCTGGGTCCACGAGCAGGTGGTGGCCGGCTTCCTCTCCCGGGAGCAGGCCCGCACGCATCCGCTGAAGAACGTGGTCACCCGCGCCCTGGGCGGGGAGAGCGACGTGCTGGTGGACGTGCGCGAGCTGGAGGTCCGATCCGGCGACCTCTTCCTCCTCTGCTCGGACGGCCTGACCGGCATGCTCTCCGACCTCGACATCCGCGACCGCCTGGCCTCCGGCCGCAGCCTCCACGAGATCTGCCGCACCCTCATCAACGACTCCAACGCCCGCGGCGGCATCGACAACGTCACGGTCATCCTACTGGCGATCGAGGATGACGGCGGGAACGGGTCGAATGGGGAGGAGGATGAGGGGGAGGCCACGCGGTAGATCTTTCCGAGGCCTGGGCCCCCCCTGGGGGATCTAGGGATAAGATCTCTCCATGACGCGCGTCGCCGTTCTCGGCGGTGGACCGGCGGGGGGCTCGGCGGCCCTGGCGCTCGCCCGGGGCGGGGCGGCGGTGGATCTCTATCTGCCGGCCCGGCCGGGGGAGAAGCCCTGCGGCGGCGCGGTACCCGAGCACGTCCTCCCGAAGATCGATGGTTTCGATCCCTCGCCGCTGCCGGCCGTGGTCAGCCCCGAAGCCTTGCTGGAAGATTCCCGCGGGCACCGGCTGGCCCTCGATCTCGACGGCATCCGCATCTTCCGGCGGCGGGACTTCGACCACGCCCTGGTGGCGGCCGCCCTGGCCGCGGGGGCCGTGCCGCGCCGGGTCAAGGCCGAGCGTCTGGAGAGACTGGCGAGGGGGGCGCGGGTCGTGGCGGGGGGCGAGGGGCGCGCCTATGACTGGATCGTGGGAGCGGACGGCGCCCGGGGCCTCTCCCGCCGCTCGCTCGGGCTGCCGCCCTGGGGGGACAGCGTGGGCCTCGGCGGCTCGCTCTCGGGGCTCGACTGGCGGCGCCTCGTCCTCGCCTTCCCCGAGATGGCGGACTCCTATCTCTGGATCTTCCCCCGGCCCGGCGGCGCCTCGGTCGGCATCGCCTACACCCCCGGCCGGCTCACGGATTCCCAGGCCCGCGCCGCGCTCGACCGCTTCCTCGACGATCACCTGGACGAGGGGTGGCGGGACCTCCCGGGGCCGCGCTACCGCTATCCCATCCCGGTCTTCGGGCCCTGGACCCTGGAGGCGGTGCGCCGGGGCCTGGGCCGCCGCATCCTGCTGACCGGGGACGCGGCGGCGGTGGCCGACCCCCTGACCCGCGAGGGGATCCGCTACGGCCTGCTCACCGGCCTCTGGGCGGCCGAGAGCCTGCTGGCGGGCCGCCCCGCGGCATACGCGGAGCGGCTGGAGGCCGAGCTGCTGGAGGACCTGGAGAAGGCGAGGCACGCCCGCGACCTGTTCTTCGAGGGGGCGATCGGCAAATGGGCCGTCCCCCTGTCGCGGGCCCACCCCGGCATCCGCCGCGTCCTCAACGACCTCCTCACCTGCCGGCAGCCCTATACGGGACTGCGGCGGAGATTGTTCGCCGCGGCTGTGGGTCTACCTACTTCCCGTACTCATACCCCTTCCGGGCCTTGACCCGCAGCTCGGGGTTGTTGGTGGTCACCGTCACGTTCTGGAAGCCCGTCTTGCCGGCCGGCTGCTCGCTCTGGTAGCTCAGCAGGTAGTAGCCGTTGTTCTCCTTCGCGATCTGGTCGAGCGGCGTCGAGAAGTTCGTGATGTTGAAGAAGTACCGGCCGCCGGTCTGGTCCGACATGAATTGCAGCGAGTCGCTCAGCGTGTGCTCGGTGTCCGCGGGGGTGAGGTCGAGCGAGTAGACCGCCACGTTGTTGGCGTTGAGCGCGTTGACCGTGGGCAGGAAGTAGCGCTTGTCGGGCACGAACTGGCGGAACGGCGTTTCGTTGGCGGGCAGGCCGTAGGTGAAGAGCAGCAGGTTCTTGCGCCCCCGGACGTTGCCGGCCGCGCGGGCGAGCACCTGGAAGGCGTCGTAGATCTTGGGGGTCTTGTTCATCAGCTCCCGCCCCGTGGGGAGGCCGGCGAGCAACGAGGGCCCCTTGTTGGCGTCGATGCGCGAGGGGTAGTTCCCCTCGGGGTCCTTGCCCTTCATGGCGTCGCCGATCGCCTGCACCAGCGCCTGGCGGTCGTGCGTGAAGTCCTGCTGCACCTTGAGACGCGTGTCGTAGCTCACCACCGCCACCCAGTCGTTGGGCAGCATCTCGCCGTCGACCCAGCCGCGGGCGCGCTTGGCGGCCTCGAGCTGCTGGGAGAGCAGGCGCGGCGCCTCCTGGGCCGTCGGCTTCTGGTCCTCGAAGAAGAAGATGAAGTAGCGGTCCTCCGTCCCCTGGTCGGTGCTCACCCCCTGCTTGGCGAGGGCGGGGGAGGACTCGAGCAGCCGGCGGTTGCTGTAGAACGTCACGCCGGTCAGATCGACGGGCTTGCCGTTCTCCTTCACCACGAAGTCGTTCTTGTCCAGGCCCACGATCACGTTCCCCCGGGCGTCCGTGACCAGGACGTCGAGCAGGACCTCGTTGACGTTCACCTTGCCGGTGAACGGAGCCTGGGGATTCTGAGGCGCTTCCTGGGCCACGGCGGCATGCCCGAGACCCCAGAGCGCGACGAGGGCGAGGGCCGTCATCCGCGTGATTCGAAGCATGGTTCTTTCTCCTTTGGTAGGTCCGGACTGCGGAAATGATTCTGGTCCGGCCCAAAGGTGAGAGCAAGGGGCGGGCCAGGAAAAATTCCCGCTCCCGGCCTGGGGCGGAACCCCTTTATTTCAAAGCGATTGGCCAGGCCGGAGGAGACTGGATGGGGAATCATACACCCCTGTGCGGTGTCCTCGTACCGGTTCCAGCTTCGTCATCTGGAGAGGGCGGCGCGGGCGCCGGTGCGACACGCCTCCCCCCTTTTCGCAAGTATCTGAAAGAGAGATACTTGGCTCAGGCCTCGCCCACCGGGCGGGGCACCTGGCATTCCGGTTGCTCGCGAAGCAGGCAGCGATGTCGTGCTTTATCCAAAGGAGATAGCAATGATTTCCACAAAGACTCGCGTGATGATCGGCCTTGCGGGGCTGCTTATCCTCGCCTTGCCCGCCGCCGCCCAGCCGCAGGATCCGCATTACCGCACCTACCCCTACTACAGCGGTGAGCTCCGCGTCCACCTCGGCGAATTCGAGCCCAACGGGAGCTCGGAGTACTGGCGAAGCATCCACAACGACTTCACGAGCGCCGAGCCGAGCGACTTCCAGGACCTCACCTTCGGCGCCGACTACCTGCTCCCCCTCAATCCGCACATGAGCATCATCTTCTCCGGCTCCTGGTACGAGGGGAATTCCACCAATTCCTACCGTAACTTCCTGGACGAAAACAACAACCGCATCCGGCACGACACGACGCTCGACATCGCCTCGGGCACGGTCGGGCTCCTCTTCCACATCCTCCCCCGGGGGACCCCGATCCAGCCCTACGTGGCGGTAGGGGGCGGCATCTACCCCTGGCGTCTGGAGGAGAACGGCGACTTCATCGATTTCGGGACACCCACTCTGCCGATCTTCCACGCCCACCTGAATTCGAGCGGCACCGCCTTCGGCTACTACGGACTGGTCGGCGTGGACGTGCCGATCGGCCGCGTGTTCGGGATCTACGCCGAGGGGCGCTGGACCTGGGCGGAAGCCACCCTCAAGGACGATTTCGAAGGGTTCGGCAAGCTCGATCTCGGCGGCCGTGAGGTCGCCGCCGGCTTCGCCTGGAGGTGGTAGGCCTCTCCTGACCTTCACCCGCCCGGGATCTCAATGATCCCGGGCGGGGCTCACGAAATCCACGCGAACGCCTGCTGGATCTCCCGGCGCAGGGCGGACCATTCGAGAGGCTTGGCGAGGAAGGCGAAGGCGCCGGAGCCCAGGGCACGCTGGCGCAGGGAGTCGTCCATGTGGCCGGTGATGAGCACCACGGGCAGGTCCGGATCGGTCGTCGCGAGGTGCCGCTGGATGTCGAGCCCGTTGGCGTCCGGCAGCATGACGTCGAGCACCAGGCAGGCCGGCCCCTCCGGACGCCGGTAGGCCAGAAGCTCCCGGGCCAGCGCGAACGACCGCACTACGTACCCGGCCAGCCGGAACAGCTCCCCGAGGTCCCGCCGCACGGAAGGGTCGTCGTCGAGGAGCAGGACGGACCGCCGCGCGGGCAGCCCCGTATCCCGGTCGGAAGGCCCGGGAGAATAGACCAGAGAGCCGCCGGGCCGGTGGAACGTTCCCACCGGTTCCGAGGTCGAGCCACAAAGCGGGTGCTCCATGATGACCGTCCTTGGTTCTGAAAGCCCGCCGGAAGGGGCGCAGATCCTCTACAATAGACCTTCCGGAGATAAAAAGCAATCTTTCAAATAGGCTACTTGAGTAAAGGTCTGGCACATCGCTTGGCACATCACTTGAACAGGGGGAAGGGGGAGGAGGAGACCATGGACCTCGACGTGCGGCATGACGAATCGGAAGGCAAGTACTATGCCGTGATCGACGGCCGGGAGGCGGTCTGCGAGTACGGTCCGGCCGGTGAAGGGAAGCTCAACTTCTTCCACACCTACGTCCCGCCCGAGCTGCGCGGCCGGGGGATCGCGGACGACCTCGTCCGCCACGCCCTGGACGACGTGATCGCGCGCGGCTACAAGGTCATTCCCTCCTGCTGGTTCGTGCGCGCCTACATCGAGCGGCACGGGAAGTACAAGGCGGCGTTGGGGTGAGCCGCCCGAAACCTCACCCCTGTCCCCCGCCCGCGTACCCCAACGCCTTCAGCCTCTGAGCCTCCTCCTCCGTGAGGTCCCGCGACCGCGGGGCAGGGCCCTTGCGGTGGTCGGCGAGCCAGCGCAGGAGGAGGCCGTTCAGCTCCTTCTCGACGGGGAGGCCGCGGCCGGCGAGGCTCTGCGTCTCCTGGGGATCGGCCTTCAGGTCGTAGAGGACGGGGCCGTCGGGGACGAAGGGGGCGTTCCCCTGATTCAGCCCGTAGCGGTAGTCGGACGTGCGCACCGAGACGCCGAGCCGGCCGGCGTGCTCGGAGAAGACGGCCCGGCGCCCCGCGCGGCCGTTGCCCGTCAGCTCGCGCAGGTCCTGGCCGTCGACGCGGTCCGCCTTGAGGCCGGCCGCGGCGAGGAGGGTGGGGTAGAGGTCGATCGTCTGCACCAGCCCCGCGAAGCGGCGGCCTTGGCCCGCGCCGCGGTCCGGCCAGCGGATCATCAGCGGCACGTGGGTGGTGGTGTCGAAGAGGCCGACGTGGCGGAAGCGGATGCCGTGCTCCCCCAGGTTCTCGCCGTGATCGGCCACCACGGCCACCACGGTATTGCGCAGCAGGCCGCGGCTCGCCAGGAAATCCATCAGGCGCCCCACCTGGCGGTCGAGATAGGCCACCTCGCCGTAGTAGAGGTCGCGGTCGGCGCCCAGGACCTGCTCGGTGAAGCCGCGCGGCTCGGGCTGGCGGAAGGGGATCCAGGCGCGCACCGGCGCCAGGCCCATGGCCTCGGCGGGACGGAAGCCCAGCGCATAGGGCTCCGGCGGCGTGTGCGGCGTGTGGGGATCGAAGAGATGGAGCCAGATGAAGAACGGCTTCGGGTTCTTGGAATGATACGCCAGCCAGCTCATCGTCGCGTCGACGTTCTTCTCGGCGGCGGCCTGCTCGGTAGCGGTTTGGACCTCGGCGAACCCCTGGCCAAGCCCGGAATTGTGGTCCCCCAGATGGCTGGCGGAGATCAGGGCCAGGGTGTAGTAACCGGCGGCGGAGAGCTTCCTGGCCAGGGTCACGTGGCCCGGCGGCAGCGGCGTCTTGAGATCATAGACGCCGTGGTTCTTGCCGTAGAGGCCGGTCATCATCGAGATGAAGCTCGGATTGGTGACGTTGAAGACCGTGTAGGCGTCGGGCCAGACGTCGCTTTCGCTCGCCAGACGGTCGAGGGACGGTGTGGGGCTGGGCTCCCGACCCCAGGCGCCCAGGGCCTCGGCGCGCAGGGTGTCGATGCCGATCAGCAGGATGTTGGGCCGGTCCCCCGCGCTCCCCTGCTGGGCCGCGGGGAGGTCCCGGCGGCTGTAGACCGCGGGGCTCCCCCAGAGCACGCCCGGCACCGGCTGCTCCGGGGCATGGGCGGCGGAGCCGTCGACCTGGAGGAGGAGGTCGATCTTGTGGCCGGCCCAAAGGGAGAGGTCGACCTCCACGGCCGCGGGAGCGAACGGTCCGGCCGGCTCGGCTTCGACCTTGGCGAGCTCCTGGATCTTGTCCCCCTCGCGGAGGCCGACGCGATAGAGGCACTGGCAGCCGTTGGTGTTGCCGAGCGGGACGAAGGAGAAGTAGGCGTCCCGTCCGGGCTCGATGGTCCACCGCACGCGCGAGCTGGCCCGCTGCTCCAGGGCCGTCACCTGTCCGGCGGAGCGCTTGGGGAAGGCGGCGAGCTGCTTGGCCGGCACCAGACGCATGTCCCGCACCTCCGCGGCGCCGAGATAGGAGATCTGCTGGAGAGTGGCTTCCTTCCATTCGGCGGGAGTCGATTCGACCGTGGGAATCGTGGCTTCGAGGTCGAAGCGGTCCCAGGCTCCCGCGGATTCGCGTGGATGGCAGGCGGGGATCAGGAGGCCGGCGAGAAGGAGGAGGGGGAGGGGGCGGCGCACGGCAAGGGATGTTAACACCGGGGGAGCGTGCCGGTCCGAGGCCCTTTGCCCTCTGGGCGTCCTGCCCTCCGAAGCCTCACCCTCGGTCCCTCTCCACTTCGTGGAGAGGGAGGGCCCGCGTAGGAAGGTGTTGTCGAGCTCGGCAGGATCTTGAAGACAG
>DASXJP010000555.1:0-5889 GCA_036497345.1 Thermoanaerobaculia bacterium | reverse complement strand
GGCTTCCCCTTCACGGGGGAGGCCGCGATCTTCGACTCCGACTCGGGGATGGGAAACAAGGTATCGCTCATGCACAAAGTATCTCACGAACCCGGGGTGCCAGGAACCCGGTATCCGGAATTTCTTCACAGCCTCTCAGTCGCCTCCCCACCTCAGGTCCGCAGTTCGTAGGCCGCGGAGGAGATTTGTCCCGGATCGATGCGGCCTGGGAGGACTCGAGCATCCATGTTCTGACCTTCGTCGCACTAGGCGGTGTCGGGAAGTCCGCACTCGTGAATCGATGGCTCGACCGGATGGCCGCGGAAGGCTGGCGTGGAGCCCGGCAGGTTCTCGGCTGGTCTTTCTACAGTCGGGGCAGTCGCGATCACGTTGCCTCAGCGGACCGTTTTTTCGATCATGCCTTGCGTTTCTTTGGCTCCTCCAATGTGGATGCCGGATCCGGCCCGGACCGCGGTCTACTGCTGGCGGAGCTCGTCCGCCAGAAGAAGACCCTCCTCGTGCTCGATGGTATCGAGTCCCTCCAATATCCGTCAGGGCCCATGGCTGGATGGCTCAAGGACCCGGACCTTGCGGTCCTTCTGAAAAGCCTCGCCGCTGCAAACCCCGGCCTTTGCCTGATCACGACTCGTGAGCGCATCGCTGATCTGAGCTCTTTTGCCACAACCGCGCCGCAACTGCGGCTGGAGGATTTGACTCCCAAGGCGGGAGCCCGGTTATTGCGCGCGCTCAAGGTGAAGGGGAAAGCTTCCGAGCTCGAAACGGCCTCCAGAGAGCTCGGAGGCCATGCCTTGACGTTAGCGTTATTGGGAAACTATCTGCGCCGAGCCTGCGAAGGGGACGTGCGGCGCCGGAGGGAGGTGGATCTGAGCCAGGCCGACGAGCGCCAGGGGGGCCATGCATTCCGCGTCATCCAAGCCTATGTCCATTGGCTGGGAGAGGGGAAAGAGCTTGCGGTCCTTCGCCTTCTCGGGCTGTTCGACGGGCCGGCCGGTGGGGAAGCCTTGGCGGTTTTACGAGCCGAGCCCACGATTCAAGGCCTTACCGAGCCTTTGGCAGGTCTTTCCGAAGAAGAGTGGCAATGGACTGTGGAGGGACTGAGGGAACATGGCCTTTTGCTGCCGTCCGATCCTCGTCAAACAGGGATTCTCGATGCCCATCCCCTGGTACGGGCCTACTTTCACGACGAGTTGGAAAGAAACCAGCCCGCGGCTTGGCGCGAAGGGAACCGGCGGCTGTACGAGCAGCTGAAAAATTCGGCCCCTGAGAAGCCCACGTCACTGGAGGAGATGGAGCCACTCTATGCCGCAGCTCTCCATGGTTGCAGGGCTGGCCAGCAGCAGGAAGCTTTCAATCAGGTATATTGGAGGCGGATCTTGCAAGGTACCGCTTATTACAGCACCAGCGTGCTTGGAGCCTTCGGCTCAGAGCTGACGGCTCTCGCGGGTTTCTTCAAGCGTCCATGGGATCTTCCCTCTCCTGATCTCGATGCTGCCGCGCAGGCACTCGTCATCAACGAGGCCGGCTTTTGCCTGCGTGCTCTGGGGAGGTTGATGGAAGCCCGGCAGCCGCTGCAAATCCGGCTAAAGCTCTATGTTGCTCAGGAGAATTGGAGTGAGGCAGCGATCACGGCCGGAAATTTGAGCGAGCTGAATCTGACGTTAGGCGAGATTTCTCGTGCCTTGGCAGTCGGAGAACAAGGTGTCGAGCATGCAGCCCGCAATGGCGATCCTCTCTTGCGGTTGAGCAAGCTTACGACGCTGGCCAATGCCTTGCACCAGGCTGGTCAGTGGGAGAGAAGCGAACAAATCTTTCATGAGGCTGAGGCAATCCAGGTGGAAGCTCAGCCCGAATATCCCTTGCTCTATTCTCTGCGGGGTTATCAATACTGTGATCTGTTGCTGAGCCAAGTTGAGCCTCGGGATGGGGCGGGGCTGGACGCCCTCGCCACCTATCCGGAGGAGCTCCGGCGATTTCCTCATGTCTGCCATGAAGTGCGTGAACGAGCACGGTGGACGCTGGAGTGGACCCTGGATCGTTTTGGCCCGTTGACGCTCGCGCTCAACGATCTGATTCTCGGACGGGTTTCCCTCGGCCTTGCGATCGTGGACGGTCCCCTAGCAACGGACAAGGGGGAGCTTGCCCGGTCAGCAGAGCATCTGGAACGCGCGGTGGACGGCCTCGGACAATCCCGGAGGGAAGACCTCTTGCCTGCCGGTCTCCTGGCTCGGGCCGCATGCCACCGCTTGGGAGGTGACCTCGCCGAGGCCGATAGCGATTTGTCTGAAGCTATGGAGATTGCCGAGCGCGGCTCTATGCGTCTCCATATCTGCGACGTCCACCTTGAGAGAGCGCGTCTTCACCTATGCCGGGAAGACGCTGAAGCTGCTCGGCGTCATCTCGCCCGGGCCCGAGATCTCGTCAACGAGACGGGATATGCTCGACGGGACCGAGAAGTATTCTACCTGGAGCGGAGACTCTCGATTCCAGGAGCCAAGAGGCCCAGCGGTTGAGTCGGCACCGTTAGAATCTCGCGATAAAGACAGGACCCTATCGGGGTCGAGCTTATATATGGCGGGACCGCGATCGTTCCGCGCTATACTCCTCGCAATGCGAAACATCGCCCTCCTCGTGGGATGCGCCTTGCTGCTCGCCGTGGCCGCGGCCGCGGAGCCGCCCACCCCGGTGGCGGAGGCCTTCGCGAAAGGCCAGGAGCACCTGGGGCACCGCACCGACGGCGACCTCCGCGCGGCGACCCAGGACTTCGAGCTTGCCATCAACGCCGATGCCACGTTCGCGCCCGCCTGGGCGGGCCTGGCCGAGGCGCGCGCCCTGCTCTTCGACTATCGCGGCGCCCGCGAGGCCGCCCTCCGCGGTCTGGCCCTCGACGAGCATCTGGCCGCCGCGCACGCTGTCCTCGGGTTCGTCCGGCTGCACGGCGACTGGGACTGGGCCGGCGCCGAGACCGAGCTCCGGCGGGCCCTGGAGCTCGATCCCCAGCGGGCGACGCCGCACCTCTGGTACGCGATCGTCCTGGAGGTGACCGGCCGTTCCGCCGAAGCCGTGCAGCAGGCCCGCAAGGCCGTCGAGCTGCAGCCCAAGGAGGCACCGATGCGCGCCGGGCTCGGCTATCGCCTCTACTGGGCCCGCCGGTACGACGAGGCGGGGACCGAGCTGACCGCCGCCCTGGCGCTCGATCCCAAGCTGGAGACGGCCCAGTACTTCATCGGCCGCGCCCGCGTCCAGCAGGGGCGCTTCCCGGAGGCCCGGGCCGCCTTCGCCCGCGCCCGGGCGCTCTCCCCCAAGGACTTCAACCTCAAGTCCGCGGAGGCCTATCTCGACATCCTGTCCGGCCATCGCCAGCAGGCGGAGGCGACCCTCGCCGAGATCGAGCGCCTGGCCATCCGCAACCTCCCCTTCGCCTCCCAGGCCGCGGGCCTCCACGCGGCCCTGGGGCACAAGGACGGCGCCCTGGAATGGCTGGAGCGAGCCCAGTTCCATCACGAGGGCGCTCTGCTCTGGGTGCAGGTCGATCCGCGCTTCGACTCCCTGCGCGAGGAGCCCCGCTTCAAGGATCTCCTGCGGCGGATGGGGCTCGGCGCCGCGCCGCGGTCCGGCGGATAACCGCTACGACGTTTCCGGGAGCGTGTGCTCGAAATCGTAGGAGTGCTTGCCGTCGGCGATGGTGATCCCCATCGTCCCGGCAAGCCCGGCGAGCTCGCCCGTGCCCGAGTCCGGCACGACGGTGATGGTGAGCCGCGGCGTGCCGCGATCCATCAGGCCGTGGTGCTGGAGCACGAAGGTGCCGGCGCGGCCTTGCAGGGACCCGCTCACCCGTTCGAGGGCCACGTACCCGGCCGAGCCCTGGACGGCCGTGCCGGCGCTCAGCATCTGCCCCTGGCTGGTGGCTTCGAGATCGCCGTGAAATCGCTTG
This sequence comes from Thermoanaerobaculia bacterium, assembly GCA_036497345.1. Lineage (GTDB taxonomy): Bacteria > Acidobacteriota > Thermoanaerobaculia > Multivoradales > UBA5704 > DATARR01. Next base: position 1,958 of record DASXJP010000555.1, on the reverse strand, counting down.
TCGAGGATCATCCTGGCGAGACCCGCCGCGCCCGCGTCGCCGTCCGCCTGGGGAGTCAGCTTGACCTCGAACGTCCCTCTCGCGTGAGCCGCCATGAAGCCCCTCCTTCCGGTAGCTGGTGAGAAGGCTATCATGCGGTGTCATCCGAACCGGGCCGAAACCGCGTAGAGGAAGGCGAACCCATACGATCAGGAGGAAGAGCATGAGCGACCATCTGGCGACCGCGACCGCGATCTATGAAGCCTTCGGCCGGGGGGACGTCCCGGGCCTCCTGGAGCACATCTCCGACGACGTCCAGTGGGAGGCCTGGGCTGACAACACCGCCCAGAAGGCCGGCGTCGGCTGGCTGCGGCCCCGCCACGGCAAGGCGGGCGTCGCGGAATTCTTCCAGTTGATCGCGGAGGAGCTCGACATCCAGGAATTCCAGGTCCTCTCCCTGATGGCCGGCGGCAACCAGGTGGCGGTCGAATTCGTCATCGCCGCCAGGCTCAAGAAGGGCGAGGGGGGCTATCGCGACGAGGAGATGCACCTCTGGACCTTCGGCGACGACGGCAAGGTGGTGAGGCTCCGGCACTACCTCGATACGGCCAAGCACTTGGCGACCTGGGAGAGGAGGAAATAGAGGGGGTTGTATTTGAGAATTATCTGACATAAAATCAGGGCGTCAGTCGAAAGGAGGCAGTCAATGAAGATCAGAATCCTCGCTCTCGCCGTCGTCGCCCTGTTCCTCGCCGCTTTCGCCGCCTCGGCCCAGACGGGCACCTGGACGGCGGTCGGCTCCACCGGCGCCATCGATCCGGCCTCGGTGGGAATCTCCGCCGTCTTCGGCGGCACGCGCCTGGGCTTCAGCTCCCAAACCGGGAACACCATCGTCACCCGCTTCAACGTCACCAACACCTATGGCGGGGCTTTCAACGACATTACGCCGTGGACCACTCTGGAGCTCGGGGCCGTCAACGCCTCAGGCGTTGATCCGGTCACGGCGACGCTCTACAAGGTCAACCCCTGCACCGGCGCACGGTCGGCGATCTGCTCGGTGACCAATAACTTCTCGAACGTCTGCGTGAGGTGCACGTTCGCAGCCGGCACGATCAACTTCGGCCCCAATCTCTACTACGTGGAGGTCTCGATCTCCCGGACCGCGACCACCGGGGGCCCACAGCTCTCGACGCTGCGGATCTTCTAGCGGAGCGGCGGCCTGAAGGCGCGGCCCGGCTCATCGATGGCGATGGGCCGGGCCGACCGGTCTCGAATATCGCATGAGCCTGTCTGTCCTTTCGGTTGGGCTGGACGCCGGAGCGGCCCCGCTCATCGCGGATCAGAGCTGGGAGTCGCTGAAGTCACTGGAGTCGCCGACCACCACCTTCTTCGGCACACAGGCGTCCGTCCGCGGATCGCAGCCGCAGCCGGCAGCGACGCACTGGTCGTAGCCCGTCTCGGTCAGGCAGGAGACGGCCGGACAGGAGGGCGGCGGCGGGGGTGGCGGCGGGGGCACGCACCAATCGTTCCGCGGGTCACAGGTGCAGCCGGCGGAGATGCACTGGTTATAGGTGGTCTCCGTGAGGCAGTTGACGTTGGGGCAGGCCGTGACCGTGCCGCTGGTCGCGAGCGCGAGCGTGCGGCCGGGCGTCAAGGCCACGGACAAGCCCCCGGTGAGCAGAAGGACGGCGGCGAGACGGACGAGCGATCGGCGTTGCATTGGGACCTCCCTTCGGGAACTTGCACCGGAGATCGTACTCGCGGGAGGCCCGGGTTTCCAGCCCGCGCGCGGTCACCCCTGCTTCTGCTGCTCGGCCACTTGGGCGCGCAGGCGCTCCTCCTGCTCGCGCAGCTCGGGGGTGAATTCCTCCCCGAAGTCCTCGGCCTCGAACACCTGGCGGATCTCCAGCTCGACGTCCCCATCGCCGTCGATCGCCGGCCAGCGCTTGGTCCAGTCGATGGCCTCCTGCAACGAATTC
>DASXJP010000554.1:0-29218 GCA_036497345.1 Thermoanaerobaculia bacterium | reverse complement strand
GGAGCTCCGCATCCTGATGCTGGACCGCCTTCCCGAGGTCCCGTCGCCCAAGCAGAAGGTGGGAGAGGCCACGGTGCAGGTGAGCGGCTACTACTACTCCCGGGTGCTTGAGATGGAGGAGCACCTCTTGATGGAGCACTTCCTCAAGTACAACCTCCGCTTCTACTGGAAGTCGCAGCGCGGCGGCGAGGTCTGGGAGGACCTCAGCCAGTCCTACATCCGCAAGATCTCCAACATCGGCACCTACCAGCTCGATCGCAACAAGTTCGAGGCCGCGGTGCTGGAGAAGAATCGCCAGAGCCCGGGGTTCGAGCTGATCCATCCGATGGCGAATCTGCAGGTGGAGCTGAGCGAGACGGGCGGTCCCCATTCCTTCCGCTTCGAGGTGGACGGCCGCCGGATCGCGGGGCGCGCCACCTGGGTGGTGGACGCTTCCGGCCGCGCCCGCTTCCTGGTCCGCCGCGAGAAGCTCGACCGCCCCAGCCCCATCAAGCACGGCTCCTCGTTCCTCTGGGTGGAGGGGCTTCTCGACCCCGAGAAGTGCACCAATCTGGATCGTAAAGCGATCCGCGTGCGGCCGGAGCGGTCGGCGCTGGGGCATTTCCCCACCTTCCTCGCCACCAATCACTATTGCGGCGAGGGCTACTGGTTCTGGGAGATCCCCCTGCACGGCAAGACCAGCCTGGGGCTGGTGTTCGACTCCGCCAACGTCGCCTTCAAGGACGTCTCGTCGCCCGAGAAGCTGGTCGAGTGGATCTGCCGCGAATATCCGCTCTACGCCCGCGACCTGCCCCAGCGGAAGATCCTCCATCATTCCGGGCTCACCAGCTTCGCCCTCGACAACGGCCAGACGATCTCTCCCCACCGCTGGGCCCTGGTCGGCGAGGCCTGCCGCTTCACCGATCCGCTCTACAGCCCGGGCGGCGACCTGATCTCGACCTACAACACCCTGGTCGCCGACTGCATCCTGACGCGCGACCAGAAGGAGCTGGAATCCAAGATCCGCTTCTACGAGCCGCTGGCGCGGGCGATCTACGAGGCCTACGTGCCCAGCTTCGCCGTGAGCTACTGCACCCTGGGGGACCAGGAGTGCTTCACCCTGCGCTACGTCTGGGAGCTGACCGTCTACTTCGCCTTCTACGTCTTCCCCTTCATCAACGACCTCCTCACCACCCAGGCGTTCCTGCCCGCCTTCCTCCGCCGCTTCGGCCAGCTCGGGCCGATCAACCAGGGGATGCACCGGGTGCTGGCCGCCTACTACCGGTGGAAGAAGGAGAACGTGATCCTGGAAGCGCCGGAGCCGGTCTTCTTCGACTTCCTGGAGGTGGGGGCCCTCGCGGCGGCCGAGCTGACCTTCTACAAGGTCGGCGTCGACGTCGAAGAGGCCAAACGGGTGCTGGACGACCAGCTCGAGAACCTCCGCGACCTGGCGCGCTGGACCCTGGCCCACATCGCCGCCTCGGTGCTCGACGATCCGCGGGCGGTCACCAACGCCGCCTTCATCCGCGGCATCGACGTCAACGATCTGCAATTCGATCCCGCGGCCATGGCCGCGCGGTTGGAGGCGGCGCGCCGGGAGACCTCCGAGACCTATGTCTGGCGGTTCGACGTCCCCTGCATGGCCCGCTTCCGCGCCGAGCGGCTGGCGCGGGCGGAGGAGATGTTGGAGGCCGTGGGATGACCGAGGACAACGCGCCCGGGCTCGAACGGGCCTTCCAGGCCCCGGCCGACCAGTGCTGCGCGCCCCGGGTCGAGGGGGAGGTCCCGGCCTTCCTGCGCGGGACCTACTACCTGAACGGTCCGGCCCGCTTCGCGCGCGGCGGCCAGCGCTACCGGCACTGGCTGGACGGCGACGGCATGGTGTGCGCCCTCCGTTTCTCCGCGGAAGGCGCCCGCCTGACCGCCCGCTACGTGCGGGGTACCCGCCTCGTCGAGGAGGAGGCCGCCGGCCGGCCGCTCTACCGCTCGTTCGGCACCGCGTTCCCCGGCGACAAGCTGGTGCGCGGCGTGGCCCTGGAGTCGCCGCTCAACGTGAGCGTCTATCCGTTCGGCGGCACGCTCCTGGCCTTCGGCGAGCAGGGGCTCCCCTGGGAGCTCGATCCCGGGACGCTGGAGACCCGGGGTCTCTACACCTTCGGCGGCGCCCTCAATCCCGTGAGCCCCTTCGCTGCCCATCCGAAGATCGATCCGGTCACGGGCGAGCTGTTCAATTTCGGCATCAATTTCGCCGCCGTCGAGCCGGTGCTCAACCTCTACCGCTTCGACGCCGGCGGCGGCCTGGTCTACCGCCGGCGCCTGCCGCTGGGCCTCCCCGCCTCGCTCCACGATTTCTGTCTGTCGGAACGCTACGCGATTTTTCACGCCGGCCCCTACCTGCTGGATATGCCGCGCCTTGCCGAGGGCGGGACGCTGATGGACGCCCTGCGCTGGGAGCCGGAGCGGGGGAGCCGGCTGCTGATCGTCCGCCGGGAGGACGGCGAGGCCGTGGCCTCCGTGCCGGTGGGGAACCGCTACGTCCTCCACGGCATCAACGCCTTCGAGGAAGGGGATCGCCTGACGGTCGACGTCGTCGAGCTCGACCGCCCGGTCTACGATCAATATCAGCTCGAAAACCTTTTCATAGATGTGGGCCCCGGCCGGCCCGTCCGTTTCGTGATCGATCCGCGCAACGGCGCCCTGCTGGAGACGCGGGAGATCGCCTACGACCGCGCGCCGGACTTCCCGGCGATCGATCCCCATCGCGTGGGGCGCGCCTATGAGGATCTCTGGATGCTGGGAGTCTCGCGGATGGGGAAGCCCGGGCGGAAATTCTTCGATCAGGTGGCGCACCTCTCCTGGGCGCATCCGGACCGGGCGGACGTGTGGCAGGCGCCTCCGGGCTGGTATCTGGGCGGCGAGCCCGCTTTCGCGCCCAACCCCGAAGGAGGCGGAGCGGTGATCTGCCAGCGCTTCGACGCTGAAAAAGGGGAGAGCGCCTTCCTGGTCTTCGACGCCTTCGACGTCGCCGCGGGGCCAAGGGCGGTGCTCTCCCTGGAGGCGCCGGTGCACCTGGGGTTCCATGCTTTCTTCGCGGTGGAGGAGACGGAAATTCCCAATTCTGGTGACGGACCCGTTGACAGCGGCCGGAATGGCGGCTAGTCTTGTCTTGCAGCAAGGAGGCTTCGATGGCACAGCCGGCACCCCGTCCACAGGTTCTTCCCGAGCAGGAAGGTGGCCCTTGGCCCGCCCCAGGGAAGTGGACGTACGCCGACTATCGGCGCCTCCCCGACGACGGTCGGCGTTACGAGGTCATCCGAGGCTACCTCTACGTGAGCCCAGCCCCTTCAGCCATCCACCAGCGCACGTCGAGCCGGCTCAACAGGGTGCTGGACCGCTTCGTGCTCGCCCATGGGCTGGGGGAAGTCTTCTACGCTCCTTTTGACATCCTGCTCCCTGAAAGGATCGCTGAGCCGGTGCAGCCGGACCTGATCTTCTTCCGCGCTGGCGAGGAGCCGGAGAAGCAGGCCCAGAATTTCCAGGGAGTGCCCGACCTCGTGGTCGAGGTTCTTTCGCCCAGCACCCGACGGTACGACCTGGGCACCAAGCTCGGCGCTTACCTGGAAGCGGGTATCCCCGAGGTCTGGTTCGCCGATCCCGTCGCGGAGACGATCTGGGTCTACGGCTTGAGCGAGGACCGGAAGCGCTATCTGGAGCTGAGCCGTGGCGGCCGGGAGGAGGAGGTTACCTCGCGGGCTCTGCCGGGTCTGCGGATCGCGGTTTCTGAGATCTTCCCTGGTTAGGATCAAGGACAACAAGAACCCAAAGGATAGCGCCCGGAACGGCGGCTAGGCTTGTCCTGCAGCAAGGAGGCTCTGATGGCACAGCCGGCACCACGCCCACAGGTTCTTCCCGAGCAGGAAGATGGCCCTTGGCCTGCCCCTGGGAAGTGGACCTACGCCGACTACCGGCGCCTCCCCGACGACGGCAAGCGTTACGAGGTCATCCGGGGCTATCTCTACGTGAGCCCAACTCCCCCGACCTCCCACCAGCGCGCACTCGGCCGTCTCCTCCTGAAGCTCGACGACTTTGTGCTCGACCACGGTTCAGGGGAGATCCTCTTGGGCCCCATCGACATCCTGCTCCCTGAAGGGATCGCCGAGCCGGTGCAACCCGACCTGGTCTTCATCCGGGCCGGTGAGGAGCCGGGCAAGTGGGCTCAGAATTTCCAGGGGGTACCGGACCTCGTGGTCGAGGTGCTCTCGCCCGACACCCGCCAGTACGACCTGGGCACCAAGCTTGACGCCTATCTGGAAGCCGGCGTGCCGGAGGTCTGGTTCGCCGATCCCAGCACGGCGACGATCTGGATCCACGGCCTGAGCGAGGACCGGAAGCGCTATCTCGAGTTGAGCCGCGGCGGCCGGGGGGAGTCGGTCACCTCGCGGGCTCTGCCGGGTCTGCGGATCGCGGTTTCCGAGATCTTCCCCCGCTAGACGCCGGCTCCCGTTTCTTCTTCCCACGGGTGACCGGTTTGGGGATATTAATTTCTATGGATTCGGCTCCGGCTTTGAGATCGAACCGGTGGAAACAGATGTCGAACTGCATATGCCGAAGGGCAGGGTGCTTATGGACGCGAGTCAACATGGGAGCCCGCCAGATTTCATCGCTGAGACCTTGCATCAGCTCCCAAGTCACCGGCGGGAATTTCCACAGGACAGCAGCAAGGATCTGAGCACAGAGAGCTTGGACCCACTTCGAATCTGCGTCGGGATGCCTCTCCTTCCAGATCGAAACCAGTTGCCCGAAGGTCGTACCCTCCTGGAAGCTCGGAACTCCGAACATCTGCTCGCAATATTTATCTGCGGCGCTGATTCTGGATTCTTTCAGGACGACTTTGCTGCCGAGTTGCTTGCGGTCCTTGTTGTCTGCCTTCAGGATCTGCTCGACGAAGTCGAATCCCAGTTGAAGCTGGAAGAAGGGCTGAGCTGGCCACTCGATCGAACAGTCTTCTTTCTCGGGCGGCAGTATCGGTTGAAGTTTTTGGAAGAGGTCCGCGGCAGCGTTCGCGACCTCTCGGCCATGAGGCTGAAATTTTGTAATTGGGCCTGAAGAGCCGGGAAAGAAGTCAGGACTCGTCAAGAAATCATCGACGAATTGCTGCACACTCACAAGGTCTCGCGCATTGACGTTGACCTGCTCCGCAAAAAGCGCAGGAGAGGTTCCGGAGCATCGGAAAAGAATGATCCTGGTGTCCGGGCTCTCCGGGAGCAAGGCTACGCCGCACTCCCACATGCAGTACGACCAGTCCTGGTCAGGGCTCGTGTAGATCAAGACGACGGCACCCGTCTTCCAGAGAGCCTCTCGCAGTTGCTTGTTCAGGTTGCGGCCGGCTCTGGGTGCGTCTGCCCACGGTGAAGACGACTGAAAGACGTCGACACGACCCGCAGTGTGCGTCGTGGCGAAAGACCGGATGACGTCGGCGATTGCGCTGTCCGAATGCTTGTGGCTGATAAACAGCAACGGAGACGAGTCCGAGCTAGCAGAAGTCATAAGTCTCCATTAAGCCCCCTGACGGGCCCGGTCACTATTTTCTGATCTTAAGCCCAGGACATCATAAGGTCAAATTCGTCGAGCTCTATATGTGTTGAGGAGGACTCGGCGGATTACTGACCAGACGCATGCTATGAGCCACCTATTGCAGAGAAGGATGTGCAATGTCCTATCCCAAGCGCTATCATCCCCCCGCCATGGCCGACCACGACTCCCCCCACGCCAACCTCTGGATCAACGGCCAGCCCACCCCCGCCCGCTCGGGCCGATACGAGGAGGTCCTCAATCCCGCCACCGGCGAGGTGATCGCCCGGGTCGCCGAGGGCGGGTCCGAGGATATTGGCGCCGCGGTGGCGGCGGCGCGGCGGTCGTTCGAGACGGGGGAGTGGCGGCGGGCCAGCTCCGCCGAACGGGCGCGGGTGCTGCTGCGGCTGGCGGAGAGGATCCGCGCCGAGGGCGAGGAGCTCGCGAAGCTGGAATCGCGCAACGTGGGCAAGCCCGTCCAGGAGTCCCGCGGCGAGATCGAGATGGGCGCCGCCTGCTTCCAATACTACGCGGGCCTCATCCCGGCGTTCGGCGGCCAGACCGTCCCGGTCGGCGCGCCCGGCATGGGGCTCACCTTCCGCGAGCCGGTCGGGGTCTGCGGCCTCATCGTGCCGTGGAACTTCCCCTTCGCCATCACCACCTGGAAGGTCGCTCCTGCCCTGGCGCTGGGCAACTCGGTGGTGGTCAAGCCGGCGTCCGCCACTCCGCTGACCGCCCTGCGGCTGGCCGAGCTGGCTGCCGAGGCCGGAGTGCCGCCCGGCGTGCTCAACGTCGTGCCGGGGCCCGGGAGCGCCGCCGGATCGGCCCTCGCGCAGCATCCGGACGTGCGCAAGATCGCCTTCACCGGCTCGACCGAGGTGGGCAGCGAGGTGATGCGCACGGCGGCCGGCGATATCAAACGGGTCTCGCTGGAGCTGGGCGGCAAATCCGCCAACATCATCTTCGCCGACGCCGATCTTGAGAAGGCCGGCAAGTCGATCTCCGGCGCTCTCGGCAACGCGGGCCAGGACTGCTGCGCCCGCAGCCGCGTGCTGGTCGAGCGCCCGGTCTATGAGGAGATCGTCGAGCGCTTCGTGGCCCACGCCCGCGGCCTGCGGGTCGGCGATCCCCTGGATGAATCCACCGAGATGGGCTCGCTGATCTCCCGCGAGCACCGCGCCAAGGTCGACTCCTGGGTGCGGCGCGGCATCGAGGAGGGGGCGAAGCTGTGCACCGGCGGCCGGGCGATGGCGGGGGAGCGCTACGACCGCGGCAGCTTCTACGAGCCGGCGGTCTTCCGCGACGTCTCGCCGGAGATGGCCATCGCGCGGGAGGAGATCTTCGGCCCCGTGGTCGCCATCCTGCCGTTCGACAGCGAGGAGGAGGCGGTCCGGCTCGCCAACGGCTCGATCTACGGCCTCTCCGGCTCGCTCTGGACGCGCGACGTCGGCCGGGCGCTGCGGGTGGCCCGCGCCGTCGAGACCGGCGTGATCTCGGTCAACTCGAGCTGGAGCGTCCACCTGGAGATGCCGTTCGGCGGCGTCAAGCGCAGCGGCATGGGGCGCGAGCTGGGCCCCGTGGCGCTCGATCACTACAGCGAGTGGAAGAGCGTATTTATCTCCATGGAATAACCATCTCGTCAGATTAGCCGGAGGAAAGCGGGATGAGCGAGAAGGGCATGCTGACTCTCGAAGAGCTGGGCGGCCTCGTCGAGCGCGGCGAGATCGAGACGGTGCTGGCGGTCTTCCCCGACATGTACGGCCGGCTGATGGGCAAGCGGATCACCGGCGATTTCTTCATGGAGGAGGTCGCCCGCGGCGGCATGCACGCCTGCGACTACCTGCTCGCCTGCGACATGGAGATGGACGTCATTCCCGGCTACAAGTACACGAGCTGGGAGACCGGCTACGGCGACTTCCACTGCGTCCCCGACTTCGCCACCCTGCGCCGCGCCGACTGGCTGCGGGGGACCGCCCTGGTGCTGTGCGACCTCTTCGACCATCACGAGCAGCCGGTCGAGGTCTCGCCGCGCCGCATGCTGCAGCGCCAGCTCGCGCGGGCCCGCGAGGCCGGCTTCACGGTGATGGGCGGCACCGAGATCGAGCTCTACGCCTTCGACGACAGCTTCGCGGACGCGCGGGCGAAGAGCTATCACGACCTGAAGCCGATCGGGGCCTACAACGAGGACTACCACATCCTCCAGGGCACCAAGGAGGAGGAGCTGATCGGCGCCATCCGCCGGCACCTGGGCCGCAGCGGCGTCCCCATCGAGGTCAGCAAGGGGGAGGCCGGGCTCGGACAGCAGGAGATCAACCTCCGCTACAGCGAGGCGCTCACTCAAGCCGACCGCAACGTGATCTACAAGCACGCGGCCAAGGAGATCGCCTGGGCGCAGGGCAAGGCGGTGACCTTCATGGCCAAGTGGGACGAGAAGCACACCGGCTCCAGCGCCCACCTCCATATCAGTCTCTGGGGCGACGGCGGCGGCAACGCCTTTCCGGGCGACCGGCCCACGGGGCCGGTGGAGGCGAGCGACACCTTCCGCTGGTTCCTCGGCGGCTGGATCCATCACGCGCGCGCCCTCACCGCCTGCTACGCTCCCTACGTGGCCTCCTACAAGCGCTACCAGGCGCGCTCGTGGGCACCGGTCGCCATCGCCTGGAGCTACGACAATCGCACCGCCGGCTTCCGCGTGGTGGGGCATGGACCGTCGCTGCGCATCGAATGCCGCATCCCGGGAGCGGACGCCAACCCCTACATCGCCTACGCCGCGGCCATCGCCGCCGGCCTCGACGGCATCCGCAACCGCATCGAGCCGCCGGAGGTCTTCCAGGGGGATCTCTACGCCGCCCGCGAGCTGCCGCGCATCCCCGGCACCCTCCGCGAGGCGATCGACGAATTCGAGCGCAGCGACCTGGCGCGCGAGGCCTTCGGCGAGGACGTGACCGGGCACTACCTCCACTTCCTGCGCACCGAGCAGCGGAAATTCGACGAGGTGGTGACCTGTTGGGAGCGGGCGCGGTATTTCGAACGGGCGTAGGAGGATCCAATGCGTCTTGCAAACAAAGTCGCCCTCATCACCGGCGCCGGCTCCGGGATCGGACGCGAGTCGGCGCTGCTGTTCGCCCGCGAGGGGGCCCGGGTGGTGGTGGCGGACGTCAACGACGAGGCCGGCCGGGCCGTGGTGGAGGAGCTGCGGGCCGCCGGCGGCGAGGCGGTCTACGTCCACGCCGACGTCTCAAAAGCCGCCGAGGCCGAGGGGATGATCCGCGCCGCCGAGGAGAGCTTCGGCCGGCTCGACGTGCTGTTCAACAACGCGGGCATCTCCCACGCCCGCGACGACGACGCGGTGGCGACCGAGGAGGAGGTCTGGGACCTCACCATGAGCATCAACCTCAAGGGGGTGTTCCTGGGCTGCAAATACGGCATCCCGGCCCTGCGGCGCGCCGGCGGCGGCTCGATCATCAACACCGCCTCCTTCGTGGCCCTCCTGGGCGCGGCCACGCCGCAGCTCGCCTATACCGCCAGCAAGGGGGGAGTGCTGGCGATGACCCGCGAGCTGGCGGTGATCCACGCCCGCGAGAGGATCCGCGTCAACGCCCTCTGCCCCGGCCCGCTGCGCACCGAGCTGCTGATGAAGTACCTGGACACCGAGGCGAAGCGCCAGCGGCGCCTCGTCCACATCCCCATGGGCCGCTTCGGCGAGGCGGCCGAGATTGCCAGGGCCGCTCTCTTCCTGGCCTCCGACGAGTCCTCCTTCACCACCGGCGCCACCTTCCTGGTCGACGGCGGCATCACGGCGGCGTACGTGACGCCGGAGGGATAGTCTCTTTTGCATTAGCGTCCCGTTATCACCCTTTTAATGGCACAATAAGGACGATATGGAAACCTCCAGGTCCCGCGATCAGGAAGACGCCCACGCCGCCATCGAGACGGCCTGCCGGCAGGCGGCGGCGGAGGGGAAGCGGGTGGCGGTGGTGTTCGGCGCCAACTGGTGCCCGGACTGCGAGGCCTTCAAGCGCGCCCTCGGCCACCGGCTGGTGGCGCCGATCGTCGATCCCGGCTTCGTGGTGGTCAAGGTCTCGGTGGGCAACCGCGACCGCAATCTGGACCTGATGGCCGAGTACGGCATGAACGTGGGGAGCGGCATCCCCTCGGTGGCCATCCTGGAGCCGGACGGCTCGCTGGTGGTCGCCCAGCGCGACGGCGAGTTCCGCAACTCCAGCGCCCTCCTCTCCGTAGCCGAGATCTCCTCGTTCTTCCAGCGCTGGACGCCCAAACGGGCGGAGGCGCGTTGAAGCCCCCGCCCGAGCTCTCATCACCCGCGCAGGTAGGGCATCACTGCCCTTTGAGCTCCCAGGGCAACCGGTAGGAGATTCCGAGGTGGGCGCCCCAATGGCGGCGCACATCCGTCACGAGGTCCGGCCGGTTGCCGTACTTGAGAGAAATTGGAATACTCATGTTCGACGCCACCGGCACCGTGAGCGTTGCGGTTCCGACCCAGTCGTTCTTCGTCCGGACGCCGTTCTCCGTCATTCGAAAGCCTTCAGCATTGATGTCGAACCGTGCCTGCTGACCGGCCACGCGCTGCTGTAGGCGCTGTCCCCATTGGAGCTTCGCCGACAGCTCGCCGATCCGCGGCGCGTTGATCGCGGTGAAGCCCGGCACGGTGACGTCGTCCGCGGTGAGCTCGTAACGATCGGTCCACTTGTAGCTGACGGAGAGAACGAACTTGTCGGTGATGTCCTGCGCACCCGTTTGGATGGCCCGCAGCGAATCCGCCACGCACTTCGAGAGCCCAAGCGAGCACCCGCGCTTCACACTGTTCAGATTGTGACGGCCGAACTGGAGCTCGAGAGTGGCTGCCGCCTCGCTGGGTCCCGCCACCTTGTCACGATCGCGCCACGATCCAGTGAGCGAAAACTGTGGCTGGTTGTCCACCAGGGCTGAAAGGTGCTCGATGCCGCGGTCGCCCAGGGTCTTGAGGTAGGTGTCGCGGTCGGCAAGGTCCGCGTCGACCAATCCCTGCGCAGCGTCCATGATCTGTTGGCGCTGGTCGGATGGTATATCCGAGAGCTTCGTATTCAGTACTTCCGCGGGCTCCTTATTAATCATCGGAGCGATATCCCGCGCTAGATCGATAATTTTCTTGGCAGCGTCGTCGGCCCGTTTACTGGAACCCAGCTCTGTAGGAAGCAGATCGAGGGCCACCTGACCGAGAACGTTCCGGTAGGTCTTCGGGTTCCGTCCCCAGCATTGCTTTTTGTCATCGGTGCAGGCGACCGTCTCGGCCGCGACCGAAGCGCTGAACGTGAGGTCGCCAAGATCGTTGATTTGATCCTGGAGCCGCTTCACCTCGGTGTCGCGGCTGTCCTCCGGAATGGCTGCGGTGACTCTCTCGTCCAATTCCGGCTTCGACGCGGTTACCGTCAGACCGCCAACGAATGGCGGCTCGCGGAACGGGTTGAACCGCACGATCAAGGCGCGGCCGTCCTCGGACTCCTCGACCGAGTTGATCGCGAAGCTCCAGGGGACCAGGAAGTCCTGATAGGAGGCATGCAGGCGGGCAGCGAAGGGGTCGGGCGCTGGAGTGGCACGGTTGGTGTTGACGACGTTATCGCTCGCTTGCGCGACCTTCTGCTCGCCCATAGCCTTCAACTCTGCCAACTGTGCGCGTCTGCGCTTGCCGAGCTCCCCTACCAACTCGTCCACGGTGCAATTCGAGATCGCATTCACCGGATCGCACTGGGCCCGCGCCTCGACATTCGCAAAGCTCAGGAGGAACGGCAGGATCAGAAGGAATCGAATCTGTTTCATTGCCTTTCTCCTAAGTCATGAAGATGCGCCAGCCGAACGGCTCGTTGTCGGTCATCTGGATCGTGTCGTTCTTTGTCTGCCCATCAGAGAAGGAAATCGTCGTGCTCATCGTCGCGTTTGTCCCAGGCTTGATGACAGGAAACACGATGAGGTTGTGTCCTTGCGCGGGCCCGAGGATCTCGCTGCCGCCAGCATCTTCGAGTGGCTGGGGAATCCACTTCGTCACCACGCCCCCGGGGATCCGTTCGAGGATGGCGCCATAGGTCACAACGTTCGCGTCCGGGGTCGTCTTCAGGGTCACCGTGGTTCCAGCATCGGCCATGAACAAGTGTAGCGTTTGCATTGGTACATCTCCTTTGGTTGCTTGCTTTGGACGGACAGACGCCGGGATTTCCTCGTCATCCGCGAAACAAGGAGGGAAAGAGATCGTGGCCGCGAGAGCTCTGAAGGAATGGAAGAGGGCCAAAGGATCAGGCTCCTCGAAAATTTGAGTAAATTTGGTTTACATCTCCGTTACAAGGCCCCGCTTGCAAAGCCCGAGGATCTCTGAGATTCTTTGGGTATCCAACCGAAGGAGAGCACCTTGGCCGAGGAGATCTCCGCACCCGTCGCGACGTGCCCGAACCCGAGCTGCGGCAAGCCCATCCCGCGCGGCCATCCGTACTCCTGGTGCGCCGAGTGCGGGCAGGAGCTCCCCGCCGAGATCCAGGCCCGATTGCCCCGGCTGCGAGAGAACGAGGCCAGGGCCGCCACCGCGAGAGCGGCGCTGACGAGGGGCAAGCCCTACGTGGCGGACGAGGCGGAGGCCATCGCCAAGCTGTACCGGCGGCTCGTCCTGCTGGTCGGAAGCCAGCTCCTCCTGGCCTTCCTGGTCCAGGTGATGCCGGTGATCATCCCGCGGGAGGTGGCCGGCGTCGTGGTCTTCGTCGTGCTGCTGGCCGGGCTCGCGATCCTCGTGGCCTCGATTCTCATGGTGGTGACGGCCTACAGGCTCGCCGGCCGCCTGCAATCCGGCCCGCCGATCCTGTGGGCGGTGGCCATGTTCCTGCCCTGCATCAGCATCCTCACCCTCCTCGCCCTCAGCGCGAGCGCCACGAGCTGGTGCCGCCAGCATGGCATCAAGGTGGGTTTCTTCGGGCCCACCCGGGAGAGCATCGAGGAGATCCGGCGGAGCTCGGTGACCTCGGCCTTCGACTGAGCCGGCGGGACGACGATCTCGCCGCCAGATCCACTGATCTCGCGCCCAGAGCCACTCGACTCGCCGCCAGAGCCACTCGTCTCAGGGCCAAATCCACTCGACTCGCCGCCGGAGCCACTCGTCTCAGCGCCAGATCACTGATCTCGGGTCCAGATCCACTGATCTCTGGTCCAGGTCCACTGGCCTCGGTCCCAGAGCAACCCGTCTCGCGGCCAGAGTGGAGCGGATCTGGCGCCGAGATCAGTAGCCCTGGCCGCGAAATCAGTGGATCTGGCCGCGAGATCAGTGGATCTGGAGGCGGGATCAGTGGATCTGGAGGCGAGATCAGTGGATCTGGAGGCGGGAGCCCAAGACCGATGGAGGCCCGCCCGCTTATTTTTTCTCCGCCCGCCTCAGCAGCGCCTCCTCCAGCGGCTGGGCCCAGGGGACGGCTTCTCCCCGGCGGTCTCTCGCTTCGCGGATGAGGCGGAGGTTCCGCGCCGTGGTCTCGGGCTCCCAGGGCTCGCGGATCAGGGGGAGCGCGGCGGTCAGGGCGGCGCGGGCCCGCGCCTCGTCCTTGGCGAGCACGGCGAGCTCCAGGCGGGTCACGTAATCCCAGTAATCGGGTTTCCCCGCGGCGATCTTGCGCTCGACGGCATAGGAGACGACGGGGAGGATCTCCGTGCGGGCAGGGTCCGGCGGCTCCTTGAGCTCCATCAGCGTGACGGCGTTGACCCCGGGATAGGAATCGCGCCAGTCGGCCTCGAAGCCCTGGCGGTAGGCGTCGATCGCCTGGGAGAGCAGCCCGTCCGCGAGGAATTCGTCCCTCTGCTTGACGGCCGCCTCCCAGCGGTCCTTGTAGACCCGGCCGAGGATGCCACAGGTCTCGCTGCTCGGTCCGCGACGGGCGATGAGACTGGTGAGGATCCGCTCGGCCTCCTCGCCGCGCCCGGCCCGGTTGAGCGCCAGCCCGAGCTGCTCCTGCACCATCACGGTCTCGGCGAGCGGACGGGGCATCTTCCGCACCAGATCGATCATCCGGTCCCAGGCCTTGACCGCGCGATAGGAGAGGAAGAGATCGATCACCACTCCGGATTCGAGATCGACGAGGTCCCCGAATTCCGTTTCCAGAGCGGCGAGCGCCTCGGCTCCCTTTTTACGGGCTTCGGCGAGCCGCGCCTTCTGCTCCGCGGAGTAGCGCACCCGATCACGGAAGACGTCGGTCTTGGTGTGATCGACGGCGGGATAGTCCTCGACGAGCTGATAGAGCGGGCTGTCGGCGGGGGGCTTGTCGCGGGCCGCGTCGCGGGCGGCCTTGAGGCGCGCCACGAGCCGGGCCTTGGCGGTCTCGACCTCCGCCGGAAGGCCCTCGGGGGTCAGCTTGTAGGGCATCGCCCGCAGCGGCGTCACGTCGAACGGCAGGCGGCCCCCCTCGGCGAAGAGCAGCACCGTGCTCCAGGGGCGCACGGCGTGGCGGAGCCCGAGCTCGTAGAAGACGTTGGCGTTGGCGGTGGTCAGGTCCGCCACCGCGTACTCGCAGAGGATCAGCCGCTCGAACATCGGCTTGTGGATGATCCCTCCCGTCATCTCCTCGTCGGCCCGCAGGGGATCGAGCCCGGCCTCGCGAACGGCGGGAGCGATCAGATCCTTGTAGATGGCGTCGAAATCGATCAACGCGCCGCCAGCGTCCGGCTTCTTTCCGAAGGGCATGAGGATGAAGCAGAGGGGTTGGCTCATGTAGGCTCTCCGTTGGGAGGGTGAGGACAGCCATACTATCTCAGAACACCCCCTCCACCTTCCCCCGGTACCGCCGGCTCCACGTCAGCACCGAGCCGTCCTTCAGGATCACCCGCGCGTCGCCGTGGAACCAGGGCTGGAGCTCGCGGACGGCTTCGAGGCGGACGATCTCGGAGCGGTTGAGACGGACGAATTGCGCGGGATCGAGACGCTCCTCGATCTCCCGCAAGGTGCCGCGGCGGCGGTGCTCCTCGCCCTTGGAGAGAAACGTGAGGTAATTGCCGTCGGCGCGGATGAGGTCGATCTCGCCCACGGCCAGGAGGATCTGACGCCCTTCCTCTTTCTCGGCCAGGATCTGGCGCAGGGCTCCGGAGGCCGGACGCACGGCGGCCAACAAGCGGCCGATCCGCTCGTCGAGATCCCCGGGACCCTGCTCGATCCGCCGGCGGAGGCGCGCGAGCAGGCCCTGGAAACGTGAGGGGGCGACCGGCTTCAGGAGATAGTCGAGCGCCTCGACCTCGAAGGCCCGCACCGCGTGCTCGTCAAAGGCGGTGATGAAGACCACCAGCGGCATGGCCGCGGTCCCCACCTCCGCGATCACCTCCGCAATCACGCCGAAGCCGTCCAGCCGCGGCATCTGGATGTCCAGGAAGACCACGTCGGGGCTCGCCGCATGGATCGCCGCCACCGCCTCGACGCCGTCCGCCGCCTCGCCCACGATCTCGAAGTCGGGCTCGCGGCCGAGCAGCTCCCGCAGCTTGCGCCGGGCCGGCGGCTCGTCGTCGGCGATCAGGGCGCGGATCACGCGGCCCTCCGCAACGGCAGCGTGGCGCGGGCGAGGAAACCTCCGGCCGTGGGATCCCCGGGGGTCCCGGCGCTGAAGGTCTGCGCGTCGCCATAGAGGATCTGGAGGCGCTCGGCGGTGGCGGCGAGACCGATCCCGGAATCGGTCTTGTGGCCGTTCCGCCGGGCGTCCCCGGGACCGTCGTCCTCCACCTCCAGGACGAGCCGCTCCCCTTCGGTCCGGGCGCGCACGGCGATGGCGCCTCTCCCCGAGCGCTCGGCGTTGCCGTGGCGGATGGCGTTCTCCACCAGCGGCTGGAGGATGAGCGACGGCACCAGCGCGTCCGCGGCCTGTGGGTCGAGCTCGATCGAGACTTTCAGCCGCTCGCCGAAGCGGGCCCGCATCAGATGGAGATAGCGGTCGAGCAGCGCCAGCTCCTCCTCCAGGGGGACCTCGTCGGATTGGGCCGTGCGCAGGGAGGAGCGGAGGAGGTCGGCCAGGCCGCCGAGCATCTCGTCCGCGGCGGCCGGATCCTCGTACATGGTCGCCGAGATGGTGTTGAGGGCGTTGAACAGGAAGTGCGGCTGGAGCTGGAGCCGCAGGTTGCGGAGCTGGGCGCGGGCGAGGCTCCCTTCGATCTGGGCCGCCCGCAGCTCCCGCTGCCGCGCCGCCTCCAGGGCGTTGTAGGCGTGGACGCCGGCGACGGTCAGGGTGAAGGCGACCGCCTGGAGGGGGAGCTCCATGAAATAGCGCAGCGGCATCACCCCGTAATCGTAGGGTCCCAGACCGGCCAGGGGGTAGATGACGATGCGCAGCCCCCAGATCAGAGTCGTCACGGCGGGGGCGACCACGAGCATCATCAGCAGGTACGCCGGCAGCCGGCGCGGCCAGGCGCCGCGGGTGAGCGGCAGCCGGCCGACCAGCCAGCGGACGGGGAAGAACATCAGACCCGCGGCGAACGCGCCCGTGAGCTCGTTGAGCAGCGGCTTGAGCGGCGATTCCTTGCCATAGTTCGCCAGCACCTCCAGATGACGGTAGGCGAAGAGCAGCAGGCCCAGCAGGACGACCCCGCCGAGCCAGAAGGCCAGAAGGCGGAGGGTGGGCTTGGGGGTTGGCGTTTCGTTCATCGTGCCCTCTGGGGCGTCATACCCTTCGAAGCCTCACCCTCGGTCCCTCTCCACGGAGTGGAGAGGGGGCCAGGGGGTGAGGCCTCGGAGGGCAGATCGTTCCGTCATCCCCTCAACTGTACCGCTTCAGCCGCGGCCAGACCTGAGCCAGCGGCTCCCGCATCCCCCGGCACACCCAGACGTCGAAGTGCTCGTACGGCATCGAATAGGGGTGCTCGACGCGCCCCCCGTATTCGACGCTCCGGAAGAGCTTCTGGAGCGTCTCGCGGTCGTCGTCCATCACGATCATCACGTCGCCAGTGTAGCCTCTCGGCCCCCAGAGGAAGTAGCTGACGTGGCCGCTGATCGCCTTCGGCAGGCCGAGCGCCGGCCCGAAGTGGTCGATCGCCCCGGCCTGGCCGTAGATCTGGCCGAAGATGGCGGCCCGCTTCTGATCCTCGGGGGGGAGCGAGTGGTAGACGCGCGCCACCACCTGGGCCATCTCCGGCCAGCCGAAGCGGTCGGCCATGAGCTGCGGCAGCGGGCCCATCCGGTGGTTCTCGATCCGCGGCTGCGACATGCCGATCGCCTTCTGGTAGCGGATCAGGGTCTCCGGCGGCAGCATCGGCACGAAGATGGGCGCGATCACCGCTCCGGAGAGGGCCAGCACGGAGGCGTAGGCCGGCTTCACGAAACGGCGGTTGGCGATCCACCGCTCGATCGCCACGCCCCCGGCGGCGAAGAGCATGGGATAGGCCGGCGCCGGATAGTAGATGCGGCCGTCGAGCAAGAGCATCTGGGCCATCACCGCGAGCCAGGCGATCCCGAGCGCCCGCCAGCGCCGCCCTTCCTTGTCGGTCAGGAGCCAGACCAGCCCGCCCACCCAGAGGGGGAGGGTCAGGGGGTTGAACACCACGGCCTGGGTGAGCATGAATTGCAGGGGATTGAGCTGCGTGTCCCGCCCATCCGCCTTGATGTTGGCCAGCATCTCGAAGTGCGGGAAGTGGTGCTGCACGTCCCAGATCAGGTTCGGCAGATAGATCAGCACCGCCAGCAGGCCGCCGAGCCAGAGCCAGGGCGAGCGGAAGGCCCGGCGCGCCGGAGTGAGGATCAGGCCCGCCACCACCGCCACGCCGAAGAAGGCCATGGTGTGCTTGTTCATCATCCCGAGGCCGCAGAGGGCGCCGAAGAGGAGCCACCCCTTCTCCCAGCCGTCGCGCTCGATGCGGATCACCACCCACGCGGCGGCGGTCCAGAAGATCTGATCGAGAGCGTTCATGGTGTGGATGCTGTGCATGAGCATCCACATCGGCGCCACGATCACGCCCAGCGCCGCGATCCCCCGCGCGAACCGCCGGCCGCCGAGATCGCGGGCCATCAGGCCGGTCATCAGCACCAGGGCGGCGCCGGAGAGCGCGGGGAGCAGCCGGACGGCGAAGAGCGAGTCGCCCAGCGTGGCCCGGATCAGCGCCGTGACGGCGGGAAACAGCGGCGGCATGTCCACGAACCCCCAGGACAGGTGCTCGCTGCAGGCCAGGAAATAGAGCTCGTCGATGAAGAAGCCGTAGCCGAAGAGCCCCGTGGTGGCGAGGTGGAGCGCCAGCTTGACGGCGGCGAGGAAGAGGACGACGCCGAGCCCGGCGGCGAGAGCGCGGCGCTGGATGGCGGCCCCGGCCAGCGGCTCGGGGTGGAGGGGAAGTGTGGTTTCCATGATCGGGTCTCCGTAGGTTTCGTCCTGCGCCTACAGAATCTCTCGCCGCCGCGGGAGCCGCAACCGATCTGGGATGAGCGGGATTTTTCGGGGATGAGCGGGATCTGGATAGAGCCCGCCCCTCGCCTGGCGCGGGGGGCGGGCGGGGAGGTCTAGGCGGGGTGACAGCCGACCGCGCAGGCCGCGTCCGCGTAGCACTGGTTGGTATAGGTCACGCCGTTGCTGCACGTCACCGGCGCGTAGATCTGGTAGCAGATCGGGTTCGGGTTCGGCACGCACTTGGTGGCGTGAGCGGCCGTAGCGACCGCGCCGGTGAGAACGAGCCCCAGGAATAGCTTGCGAATCATGGTTGGACTCCTTGTTGCGGGGCCCCCCGGGAGGAGGGCGAAAAGCGGTTCGGCCAGCCCGGCAAAGCGAGCCCAGGTTGGCCGGCTACGTCCCGGCCGGGTCTCGCCCGGCCGTACCCGCCGTGGCGGCGAGCGGGGCCCACTGTACAGGCTGATGAGGAGGAGGTCAAGTCAATTACAGATATGCAGGAAAATAGATGCTCTCGCGGATACCGGCGAGAGCAGCCGGCCCGCGGGAGCTCCGCGAGCCGGCTGGAGGGCTCAGTCCTGGCACAGGTTGATCAGGAAGCATTCGTCCTTCTGATAGTGGTGGGTGACGCTGTAGCAGATCGGTCCGACGTGGATCTGATAGGTCCCGCCCTTGGCGCCGCGCGTCCAGAAGGCGAATTCCCGCGACACACAGGCGGGCCGGCCGTCCTTGCAGGGCCCGATGCTGCCGAAGCAGATGGGGCCGATGGGGATCGCCTGCACCGACGGCGTACCGTCCGGCAGGGTCGCGACGGGATGGCCCGCCGCGTCCGTCACGATGAGCGCGCCGATCACGACGTTGTCGAAGCTGACGTTGGAGTAGCAGTTGCACAGCGTGATGCAAAAGATCTCGACGTCGTCCGTCTCCATGCAGTCGCAATCGCTGTCGCCCCACGAAATCGAGACGCAGGGCCCGATGTCGGGAAACTTCACCTCCTGGCAGCCCTTGCCACCTTCGGCGCCGTGCTGGCAACCGCAGTCGTGGTCCTCCCGGTCGTTGCAGGGCCTGAGGTGATTCCTCTTCGCTCGGCACTTACCGCCGAGATATTCGTTGAGGATCGTGGTGACGTTGCTACAGTTGAGACGGCCGGGTCTCACGATCGTGTCTTGAGTCGCCATGGGGATCTCCTTTTCGGGGTTAATTGGTCAGGCAGCAGCCCGTCAGTTGCAGGGTGGCCGACAGCACGCTGGTGTCGTCCTCCACGTAGAAGGTCAGCGTGCCGGTCGAATTGAGGATGCCTAGAGCGGTGGGGTTCAGGTTCCAGACCTTGGTGGCCGTCTGGCCGGCTGGGAACGGACGGTTGATGCCGTTGTAAATCCTTTCATTGTAGGGTTGCACCACCTGACCCGCGTGCACGATCGAGATGTCGTCGTTGCCCGCGTCGGAGCTGTTGGCCGCTTGGCCGGGCAGGAGCGCTTTCATCTTCACCGTCAGCACGGCGCTGGTCACTTGGCAGCACTTCTGCTCGTGCTTCCAAACGAAGGTGTGGAGATAGGCCTTGTCGGGCTGCGTGTAGTTGAGGCTCGTCTGGTAGTTGACTCCCCTGGGGACGTCGCTGGGGAGCACGTACGGCGCATTCGCGTTGAGGGTCACGCTGAACGGCGCGGGGCAGGCGGCGGGGCGTGGCAGAGCGACGGCCTGCGCTTCTCCCTCCACCGCCCTCTCCTGCGCCTGAGCGAGGACCGGCCCCGCGGTGAGCAGGGCCGCCGCGGCGAGCAGCAGGGCGAAAACCATGCGTGTAAAAACCTGGTTTCTCATGACAGTCTCCTGATTGATTGGATATTGCTATCCGCGTTTACCTTTCGAGCCGATGATCCAGGCTCGATTGGAGACTGTCGTGAGGGGGGCGGTTATCTCAGGGAAAAAAGGACGAGGGACCAAAAGGACCTAAAAGACCAAAAGGACAGGAACGTCAGGTTTCCTGTCCTTTAGGTCCTTTGGGTCCTTTAGGTCCTTTGAATCAGCCCGGGGGGAGAATGCGAAAATTGAACCGCTGGCCGCCAGGCTCGATCGTGACCGAGTAGGCGCCGGCAGGCAGGAGGGCCGTGGGGAGGCTGAAGCTCAAGGTGCTGCGCTCGTTCGGCTGGAGGTCCGGGACCCGGCTCACCTCCCGGCCGTTGCCGTCGCGCAAAACGGCGCGGTAGGACTTCTGGAAGGGAGGCTCGACCGGCGCCTCGAGGAGGACCCAGCCGCTCGCGGATGGGTGCACGGCCGGCCCGTCTCCTTCTGGCTCGCCACGCTCGACGACGAGGGAGACGATCGGAACGTTGGCGCGGGGCTGGAAGGCCTGGGCGAGCTGCCCTTCGACGCGCGTCCGGGCTTCGTGCTCACCCGCGAGCTGGCGCCGGCTGGCTTCCAGCTCCGCCTGGAGGGTCCCGGCGTCGACCGAGCGCTGGCGCTCCTGCTTCAGGGCGGAATGGGCCTGCGCCAGTTTGGTGTTACTGCGGACCGCGAAGCCTGTCGGCAGCACCGCGAGCACGAGGAGAGCGGCGAGGAGCACCCCGAGCTGGCGCATGCGGCCGAGGCGGGCCAGCCAGGCCACCACAGCGAGCTGATGCGCGGCAGTGAGCTGTGCCGCGTCCTGCCCCGCCATGCGCTTGAAGCCGCGCTGGACCGACTCGGTGAGCTCCAGGCGGTCGAGGCACTCGGGACAGGAGAGATAGTGATTCTCGAACCGCTCCGCCTCCTCGGCGGGGAGGGTCCCCATCACGTAGCGGTCGGCGATCTGGTTCTCTTCGACGTAGGCGTGGTCCATGGTCAACCTGCCCTTCCTGGAGCCCCCTGCCGTTTCTGGAAGCGCTCCATCAGCTCCTTGAAGCGTTGGCGGGCGCGGAAGAGGACGCGGTTGAAGTGTAGGCTGTCCAGCCCGAGATCGGCACAGATGCGTTCCTTCTCCTCCTCGGCGACGTAGAAACGGAGCAGGATCTCCCGGTCGCGGTCGTTGGGGAGCTCGGCGATCATCTCGCGCACGATCCGGGCCTCCTCGTCGAGCAGGACGGTCTGGAGCTGGCTCGGTGCTGGAGCCACGGCCTCCGCGAGCTCGCCCGAGTCCCCCCAGGTGCGCCGGCGGGCCGTCTTGCGCCGTTCGGCGATGAGGAGGTTGCGGGCCGTGCCGCGCAGGAAGGGGGCGAGGCCGGCGGGGTCCGTGAGGCCTTCGTGGCGTAGCCGCTCGATCACGATCCGGAAGGTCTCCTGTTGGAGATCATCGGCGAGATCGGGAAGCGCGCCGAGCCTGCGGAGCAGATAGAGGATGCCGCGCCGGTAGCGCTCGACGAGCTCCCCCTCCGCGGCCGCGTCGCGCGCCGCGATCCGCCGGACGAGGTCGGCCGCGACCGCCGCCTCGTCCGGCTCCGATACCGCATCGGTGCTGTCGACGCCCACCGTGCCTCCACCCGGGCAAAAGGGCCCGGCCGGTCGTGCCTCCGCTCTGCCGTGAACGAGATACATCATACCCCGGCGGCCGGGATTCGAGCTCAGGGCGGAGGGCACGGTGGGCGTCTCCTCAGGCGGTCGCCCTGACGACAGAGTGCGGTCCCGGTTTGCCGATGATTCTGCCGTCCGGCCCATTCGCGACCCAGGTCGGGCTCGAGCCGCCGCTCTGGAATTGACCGTCGGTGGTCGTGTCGCGGGCAAACAGGGCCGTCGTGGCGCCGGTCAGGCCGGCCACAGCGCCCAGACGTGGAGAGCCGGCGGCAAGGCCGACCGCTCCACCTACCAGGGTACCGACGCCCACTTCCAATACCGCAGCGAGCCAGCGGTGTCGAGAGAAAAGGCGGAGGCGTAGATTGTCAGCACCGTCCAGGAAACAACTCAGCGTCGTATCTGTAGGTTCGATGTGGAACGGCTGACCCGAGCTTGTGGTGCCTGTGACTGCGGTCGCCGGGTTCGTCGATGAGACCGCGGCTGTGATTGAGCTCGAGTCCAATGTACCCCAGAGCGTCGAGCTATCCTGGAATGTGAACCTCACATTAAAGGGGGACGACGGATCCGACGGGTCCGACTGAACAAAATCCACGCTGAACGTGGCGTTACTCGTGAGATTGCTCCCACCCATCGTGGTCATGTGCCAGGTTTTATACATCCAATTTGGGATCGTCATTGCGGATTTCCTTTCTCTCGGGCTTTGTAGAAGCCCGTGTCGGTTCATCTAGACCACTAGACCACTGTCGCGGAGCGCCGGTTTATCTCACCCGGTCTCAGCGCCAATCGCCCTGGAAGACGAAACCGGCCCAGGAGTGGGGGTCCGCATAGCGTGGGTCGTCCCGGCGGAGCGATCTCTGGGCCTCGCGCAGGGCCGCCGCCGGGGAAAGGCGATCGTGATCGCGCCACATCGCTCGGTAGAAGCGCTTCATCAGCTCCGCGGTGGCCCGGTCCTCCACAGGCCACAG
The DNA here is from genome assembly GCA_036497345.1 of Thermoanaerobaculia bacterium. Classification (GTDB taxonomy): domain Bacteria; phylum Acidobacteriota; class Thermoanaerobaculia; order Multivoradales; family UBA5704; genus DATARR01. The sequence goes on along the minus strand of DASXJP010000554.1, from coordinate 6,852 downwards.
GCTCGCCACCACGCGCGGCACGCCGGCGTATTGGAAAGCGCGCGTCAGCCCGATCAGCCCCTCGCCGCGGACCTCCTTGCCGAGCGCGGTCCGGCAGCCTGAGAGCACCACCAGATCGGCTTGGAGGTCGAGGCCGTAGATGTCCGACAGGCCGAGGAACCCCTCGCGGGGACGGCCTGCGGCGTCCACCTGCGAGAGCACCAGGCCGGAGAGCTCGGGATTCTCCGTGTCGGCCACGGCATGAGTCGCGAAGTGGAGGACGCGAAAGTCGCGGAGATTCCCGGCGAGGACCGCCTCGCGGGTGGCGTCCGGACCGAGATCGAGCTTCACCTTGCCGGCGGGGGCCAGAGCCTTGATGGCCTCCGCCTCCCGGCCGGTCGCCGGCAGGCGCGGGAGGGACAGGGAAAAGGCGCGGCCGCTCACGCCCCGGCGCGCCGTTCCCACCGGCGGCGTTTTGCCTCTCGTCTTTTCCGGCTGCGAGCGCTCGGCCGCGGTCCGGCGCGTCACGCGCGGATCGTCCGCGGTGTAGATCGGATCCCCGAAGACCGCCGCCCATTGGGGAGCGGGGGCGCGCCTCTTCAACTGGCGCTGCACGGCAAGGGTGGTCGCCGACGGGATGGAGACCACCTCCACACGCTCCAGCAGCGGCGATGGAGAGGGGCTCGGAGATTTCGAGCTCCGTCCGGAATTGGGAACCGGCAGGGCGGCGAACGGAAGGAGGTCGAGCGCACCGTCGGGCACCACGACCAGTCGCTGGAGCGGCGCTGCCTTGCGCGCGGCGCGATCGGTCCAGACGGGGCCGAGCAGGATCCGGCTCAGCTCTTTCGCCGCCTTTTCCTGCTGCGTGCTCCCGGCTTCACCCCGGCTCATGTCCCGATAGACCTGGCGGGCCAGGGCCTCGATCTTTGCCTGTGGAGGGAGGATGAAGGAGCGGACCCGTCCAGCTTCGACCGCCCATAGGAAGCTGCGGTCCTCTCCCAGGGAGCATTCCAGGAGCATCGTGCCGGGATCGAGCTCGCGGGAGATCGTCTCGGGGGAGACCGGCTGCGGCGCGCCGAGCCTGGCGAAGCGATCGTCGCTCCGGCCGATCTCCGCTTCCACCTCGTCGATCTTGAATCGAATCTGGTCAATTTCCTTGCCGAGCGCATCCGCCGTGGCGCCGCTCGCCCTCCACCGCTGGTTGACCTTGGCGCTCAACTGGTGGAGGAGGGTGCGCCGCCGCGCCAGCATCTCGGGCGGCGCGGTGCTCGCCGCGACGGCGCCGGCGCTCAGCACGTCCAGGAGGCTGCGGGCATGGGCCCGCTCGCTGACTTTGAACGCTTCCCGGTCGTAGCCCTTCGCGGGATCGGCGGCGTGCCGGGCCATCAAAAGGTCGATCAAAAGCGAGAAGGATCGCCGCCGCGCGGCCAGGAAGGAGGCCCGCAGATCCTCGGCGCCGAGGCCGAGGAGAGCGCTCCGCAGACCTTCGACGATGTCCACGGCCGCTTCGGCGTGCGCGAGAGCATCGTCGGTGCGGCCGAGGGACCGTTCCGCCAGGACGATCGCGTCGAGAGCCTCGGCTTCGCCGGCAGGATCGCGGATCTCCCGTGCCTGGCTCAGGGCCTCTTGCAACACCGGCAGAGCCTCCGGGGCCCGGCCGGCGAGCGTCAACGCCTCGCCGCGCAGGCGCAAGGCTCGGGTACGGGTACGCCGGTTGCCATTTTCTCCCAGGATCTGAAAGGCTCTGTCGATCTCGCCGAGCGCCGCGGAGGAATCGCCCCGTCCAAGGTGGGCCTCGGCCATCCACAACCGGCTGAACGCCTGATGCTGGGCGTTTTTTAGAGAGAGGGCCACCTGGAAGGCCTGCTGGTGAGACGCGAGAGCCTTTTCGTTCTCACCCTGATTGCGCCAGGCGATGCCGAGACTGTTCAGGGCGTCGATCTCCCGCAGCCGGTTGCCCGTCGCGCGCTGCAGCTTCAGGGCATCCTCCACATACTCCCGAGCCCGCCGCGGATCGCCCAGGAAAATGTAGACGTTGCCGATGTTGTTGAGCACGCTCCCTGCCAGGGAGGGATCGTCGACGGTGCTCAGGGTCTGCCAGGACTGTTCGTAGAAGCGCAACGCCTCCTGCCATTCCCCCAGCGTGTGGTGGAACCAGCCGATGTTGTTCAGAATCGCCGCCTCTTTGCCACGTTCGCCGAGGGCGTGCCAGAGGTCGAGCGCTCGCTGATATGAATCCAGGGCGGCATCGGGATCGCCCTGAGCCTGGTAGATGCCGCCGATGTAGTTGAGGATCTCCGCTTCCTCATCTGGGGCATCGATCCCACGAAAGGCTTCAAGGCTTTTTTGATAGCAGTCGAGGGCGTCCGTCAGCGAGCCAAAGCGGCGTTCGAGAGCGCACAGATTGGCGTGGATCTGCTCCTCTTCGACGCTTTCATTGAGTTGGCGCCACAGAGCACGGGAATTCTTCCAGGCATCGCTGGTCCTTTCCGGCGTTTGCGTTTCCAGGTAGGCGACCGCCAACCAGTTCCAGGTCTCGGCCTCGCGCGGGGCTCTCTGGAGCTTCTTCCAGAGCTCCAGCGCTGCCAGCAGATCAGGGGCTGCCCTCTTGAAGTCGCTCGACCGGCTCTCCTGCATGGCGATGCAGGTCCGAGCCTCCGCCTCCCAAAAGGATTCACCGAGGCCCCTCCACTCGGTCAAGGCCTTCCGGTAGGTGGCGACGGCCCGTTTCCGGGACTCGGGGTTGTCCGGCACGATCTCGCGGCCGGCGCGGCTCATCAGGGCCAGGGCGTCATGCCGGAGGCCTTTGGAAGGCACGGCTTCGGCGTGCATCGTGTATCGCCCTGACCAAGGCCCCCGATCCCGCGGACGGACCTCGATCTTGTAATCGCCGGCCGTGTCGAGCAGCAGGACCACCGGGCCCCAGCGATCGTTCCCCGCGCCGAATACGCCTCCGGTCCTCCGGACCTCCGCGACGAGGCCGATGCTGCGCTGATCGATCGTCACCAGCACGGAGCTCCCCGGCGCCACCTCGACCCGCCAGGGGTGCGCCTCTCCGGCCTTGATCTTCTGTTCCTGGGTCTCTTGGCCGAGCGTCAGGGTCTGTTCGGAACGCGGAGCCTCGGCCGGCAATGCCGTGGCGAGGAAAAGGGACAGGGCTGGAACCGCAAGCCCGAGGAAGGTGCGGCCCCGGAACGACAGGGGTCTGGGAAGCATGCTCCCAATTTTACAGCTTTTTACAGGATCTGGCCGCCAAGGTTAGACGATTGCGATCACATTCCCGGATGTCCATAAGGATCTATCCGGTTTTCCTGGATCCGCTGCACGTACTCGGCGTCGGAGATCTGGTTGTCCCACACCCCGAAGGCGCGGGCGCCGAAGTAGCCGGCGAAGAAGAGGACGAGCACCGCCGCGGCGTAGGCCTGGAGGCTCAGGGTGCGCTTGGCGGTCTTCATCTGGAGGGCATCCTTGATCGGGCAGACCGCCACGCAGTCCATGCAGCCGATGCACTCGGGGCTCAGCACGTTGATCTTCCGCGAGACCGGCAGCCGCGCCATGCACACCCGGTCGCAGAGGCCGCAGTCGATGCAGGTCCGCGGATTGCGCTCGATGCGGGTGGGGGAGAGCCAGGAGGTCAGCCCCAGCAGCGCGCCGTAGGGGCAGAGATAGCGGCACCAGAATCCTTTATAGAGGAGGGACAGCGCGGCGATCACGAACAGCACCCAGGCGCCGGCGGCGGTCATCTCGGTGAAGAAGAGCCCCATCTTGACGTCGGCCAGCCGGTTGTAGGGGGATTCGAGGAAGTCGTGCAGGGCGGCCGCGCTCATGCCGAAGATCGCCCAGAGGAAGAAGGCCATGAACAGGTACTTGAGCCCGCGCAGGGGGACGTCGAGCCACTTCCAGATCCGGAAGTTGCGGCCGAACATCCGCCGGCCCAGCCGGGCGAGCGACTCCGAGACGAAGCCGACCGGGCAGATCCACGAGCAGAACGAGCGGCGGAACAGGATCGCCGTCGCCAGCCCGATCAGCACCAGCACCGCCGCCGCCGGATGGATGGCGTTGAGCGTCCCCGTGCGCGCCCAGTCGACCAGCCCCATGAGGCCGCTGATGGGGAGGAACCCCTCGACCCCGGGCGGCCGGTGGGGCAGGGGGGTCCGCCCCGCCTGCGCGGCGCTCACGAAGCGCGCGAATTGAATCCCCAGCAGGACGCAGACGAAGGCGAATCCCGCCTGCGCCACGAAACGCATCCGATAGGTCTTGTCCCCCTTGCGCCCGATCTTCCCGTTGAGCCAGGTCCGCGCTTGTTGGATTCCCGCGAGTATCGCCATGGATCTGTTGCCCTCCTCCGGTGTGCTCAGGGTACGGAGAGCGGGGATGCGGACGCACCACCCGCCGGCGTGGGGCGGCGGGAGCGGTGGGGTGGGCTCCGAAGGAAATGGCGGGGCGGCGGCGCACACGGGTCCCGGCCGCGAGTGACCTGAAGCGTGGCCGCCGCAATCGATTAGATAGATAAGGGTGGGAGCCGGGGAGCGGTCCCCGTCCGCTCCCCGGCTTGGACCATCAATTGTCAAAGAACGCGGGGGCGAGGCGCCGCGCGTCGAGGCCGGCGAGCCTCATTCCCCCGGCCTCCTCCCCTTCGGAGGGGGCTTCGTGTCCTGCGAAGACCTCTTCGCGCCGCGTTCCCTACTCTTCGCGGCCCATTCCCCGGAGATCGCGAGGCTCGACGAGCTCTTCGCGCCGTCCGAAGAGGGGGGAACGCGCCCCGCACGAGAGGGAATACGTTCCGCACGAGCCTTCCGTCCATGTACATCAGCGCTCGCAGCTCAAAATCTCCGGGGAATGTCTCGCGAGCTCCAGGAAACGGGCTTCGCTGAGTCTCACTAGACGTTATTCGTATCAGTTTCGTACAAATATCACGTGCATGGTTGTAGAGCCTGGCTGCAGAGCTCTCTGACGGCCGCCCCGGCCGGGGAAGAATTTTCGGCCAAGGGCTTGACAAGGCGGATTCTACATGGCAGCCTATGTACATCGCAACACCCTCTCCCCGAGGGCTCATCGCAGAGATGAACAGCCGGGCCTTCGGGGATCGTCAGACCGCGGGATTTCCGCCGCCACTTCCGGCGGCGGATCAGGGGCCCCTATCCGGCCCAAAAGGAGAAAGACCAAGGCGAAGGCCGACCCGAAGCCTCCGGCGACGCCACCGCCGTCTCCCACGCCGCACCCGGCCACCGCCTGACGTCTGCTGTCGTCAGGTCCAGGTACGCACGAGAAGGACCGCCTCAACTACCCTCGGGGATTCGCTCGCGAGGCGGGCAGCAGTGTTCTTTGACAAGCGATGTACCTTTGCCGGGGGGACGGCGAGCGGCGGCCGTTCCCCTGGCCTCTTTTTGGGTTGAGGAACAATCCTCAAGGGCATACAGGGACCCCAAGGACCAAAAAGACAGCAAGGACGATAAAGGCCGGTCCCTGCCGTCCTTTGGGTCCTTTATGTCCTTTTAGTCCTTTTCAGGAAGGTACCTCCGCCTCCGCCGGCGCCGCCACGCTGGCCCAGTAGGCTTTCGCCTCCTCTTCCATGCGGGTCAGGCGGGTGTAGTAGTCCGGAAACTCCTCGAGGTGGGCCAGGGCGATCTTGCCGGTGAGGAGCATGTCGTCGCCGGTGACGTCGGTCTCGGGGTGGCGGCGGCCGTGCTCGAGCTCGACCTCCATGCCGCGGCGGAATCCGGCGTGACGGGAAGATACACCCTCCGGGGGGAGGACAGGCCGAGGCCGGCCCTGTCCTCCCCCTCGGAGGAGCGCGATCAGAACGCGCAGACGGAAGACTTGGCGCAATAGGTGCTGCCGCTGTTCACCCAGACGCCGCTCGAATTGCAGACCTGGTTCTGCTTCGTTTCGTAGGGCCCCTGCTGGATGGGTTTACAGCACTCCGGATTGGCGATGATCGTGCGGGTCGCACCGGGGGTGCAGGCCGCGACGGCAGGTGAGATCATCGCGATCAGGGTCAGCAGCAGGGCCAGTGCCAGCAACGCGGGACGTACGGCGGACAGACGTGCATTCATTGCAGACATGTGATTTTCCTCCAACTCAGGGGTAGGAGCACGAGACATTTCGTGCCCGGATCAGCTCAGGGGCTTGGGGCTTGGAGATTGTCTCTTCCAGCTATGTCTTCAAAATTTAGAAGGTGCCGCTATCGTGAAAAGCGTGACAGGCACGCCTGGGGTATGCTCGCTGGCCGGACAGGAGGTGAGCCATGGCCCGGGACGACGAGATTGATCGCAGGAAGGTTCTGGCGGCGGGATTGGGATTGCTGGCCGCGGTGCCGCCGCTGGCCGCTCTGGAGGGGAAGCCCGCCGGCAAGGCTCTCGATCCGGACGAGGGGGTGACGGCGCCGGAAGACCTGATGAAGGAGCACGGGGTGCTCAACCGCTGCCTGTTGATCTATGAGGAGGGGATGCGGCGCATTCAGGCCAAGCAGGAGGTGGCGCCGGAGGTCTTCCTCCATACCGCCGAGCTGGTGCGCACGTTCGTCGAGGAGTACCACGAGAAGAACGAGGAGAAGTACATCTTCCCCGAATTCGTGAAGGCCCGGAAGCTGGTCGATCTCGTGGAGACGCTGAAGACCCAGCACGTCGCCGGCCGCAAGGTGACGGCCGAGATCCTGCGGCTGTCGCAGCCGGCGCTGTTCCGCGTCGAGGCCAACCGCGGCCAGCTCGTGGCGGCCTGCCAGTCGTTCATCCGCATGTACCGGCCGCACGAGGCGCGCGAGGACACGGTGCTGTTCCCGGCGCTGCGCAAGGCGCTCTCGGCGAAGGACATCAAGGAGCTGGGTGAGCAGTTCGAGAAGGAAGAGGACAGGCTGTTCGGCGAGGGCGGATT
>DASXJP010000553.1:0-11515 GCA_036497345.1 Thermoanaerobaculia bacterium | reverse complement strand
GCCACACCTATTTCTTCCACAACACGGTCTACAGTTGGGTCTACAAGGACGCGCACCGCCGGCAGCCGCTCCCCGTGCCGGAGCTGCTGAAGCGCTCGCAGGACACGCGATTGATCATCTTGGGCGACGCCTCGATGGCCCCGGAGGAGCTGATCTATCCCGGCGGCTCGCTGTGGTACGGGGACGAGGAGTCCGAGACGAGCCTGCGCTGGCTGGAGCGCCTGCGCGACCGCTTCCGCCACGCCGTCTGGCTCAATCCCATCCCCAAGGAGCTCTGGCCGGATACCTACGGCCGCACCACGATCCGCAAGATCGGCGAGGTGTTCCCCATGGAGGACCTCACCCTCGGCGGCATCAAGCGGGCGGTGGCCCGGCTGACCCGGGGGTGACGGTCTCGGCCAGCCGTTTGAGATTGAGGAGCTGCCGCCGCATCATGATCAGATCGCCCGGCGGCAGCCCGATCCGCAGCAGCCAGCCCCTCAGGCCCCGTGGATAACGGACGCGGAGCTTGGCCAGCAGCCGGCAGGTCCCGTCGCTCCGGGGGACGATCAGATACGTGCCTACGATGTCCCCGAAGAGACAGCTCGATTGGGTCCGGACCGTCATATGGCGATCTGTTTCGAAAGCGATCAGATCGAAGATCGTCATCACCGTCTGCCCCACGGCGAGGTTTTCGAGGCCGGGGGTGAGCTGCCGCGGGCTACGGCGGCCCCGGTTGTCGATCCAGTCGTAGCTGTAGGGCGCGGCGCGGAGCTGGCAGAGCCAGCGGAAGACGGCCGCGGGCGGGGCCGCGACCGTGACGCCGCGGTAGTAGTCGGCGTCGAAAGAGCCCGGCAGGTGATCGCAGGCGAAGTCGAGCGCCTTCTCGGCGGGCTCGACTCCCCAGGTGGATGCGAGGGGGGACATGGAGGGGAGGATATCCCCAACGGGGACCGCCCTGGAGGGGCGGATAGTACCAAAACCTTACAGGCTCTTTACCTTTCGCCCCTACCGACACGTGTATGCTTCTCCATACGCTCTCAGCGGATCCTTCGGGGATCTCGATCAGCGCGGAACGCGGCCACGACCTTGGGGAGGGATTGTAAGTTGCTTTCTTTGCTTCGGTTTGCTCCAGAGAGGCGGCGGTCCGGCGGCGCCCGGCATCGCCTTTGCCCTGGGCAGAGCCCTGGTGCCACGACGATTCCGGTCCGCGGCCGTTTCCGAAGGAGCTGAGCGTTGAAGCTTTCCCCGCTGTCCGTGCGCGCGATCGCGATCCTTTTCGTCCTCCTGGCCGGCGGGCTTCCCGCCCGGAGCGACGAGCCGGCGCCGGAGCCGGCCCGCTTCCTGATCGAGAGGATCACCGTCGAGGGACCCAAGGAGGCCGCGGCCAACATCGTGCGCGCGGAGACGCTGCTGCGCGCGGGCGAGCTCTACACCGAGGACCAGCTCCGCCAGGCGGTCTACCGGGTGCGCCGCATCCCCTTCGTGCTCGACGCCACCTTCTCCCTGCGCAAGGGGAGCCGGCGCGGCGCCTACGAGCTGCTGATCGAGGTCCAGCCCGCGCGGTGGTTCTTCTACGACGCCTGGGTGCGCACCTTCGCCTTCGAGCAGCCGGTGGTGCTGGGGGACGAGGCCTTCCTCGGCGACCGCTCCAGCGTGGCGCTGGTGGGGCTCGCCGGGGCGCGGCACTTCGTGGGCCGCTCCGGGGTGGTCTTCGCGGCCGTGGACAGCCGCGAGGGGGCCCAGGCCGGTTTCACCCAGTACGACCTCTTCCATCGCGGCATCCTCGCCAGCGCCGGCGTCTCCCGCGACGCGTGCTGCGTCACCGAGGTGCTCCCCCTGGGGATCGATCCCACCTTCTCCTCGTGGTCGTTCAACGACACCCTCCGCGTCTCGCTGGGCCTCGCCATCCCTCTGAGCGGGCCGCAGTCGATCCAATTCGCGGCGAGCGAGCGCCAGGGGGACCACGGCACCTCGCAGGAAGTGCTGGTGCCGCCCGGCGCGCGGAACGGCCTCCGCACGATGAGCGGCGAAAACCTCAGCTACCGGCGGGCCGAGGCGAAATGGGTGTGGGACACCAGCGACGATCCGCTGATCCCCACCCGGGGTTTAAGCGTCTCCGCCGGGCTGGAAGCCTCCCGCTTCGCGGCGCGGGACCTGGTCCTCTACGTGGTCAATCCCCTCACCCAGGAGACCGTGGCCATCAGCACGGCCTCGTCGCTCCGCTCCGAGCAGGTGGTCGGAGCGGTCTCCGTCATCCGCCACTGGCCGGTGACGCCCCGGCAGACGGTCTCCCTGCAGGGCCGGGTCTCCGCCGGCCGCTCCCGCGTGGAGACCCTCGATCTGAAAGGGGACATATCCAACGGCGACGGCGAAAATTACGGGCTCTCCGGGGGCGTGAGCCACGCCGTCACCCTCCGCCGCTCGCGGAGCGGCGGGAGCCTGGACGACCTGCGCCTGGAGAGCGGCGTGGAGGTGGGCGCCGAGACGGTCTCCCCGCACATGCCGCCGAGCCCGAGCCCGCTGCGGCGGATCGTGATCCATACCGGCCTGGTGTTCCGCAACGCCTGGGGACGGACGCGGGTCACCTTGAGCTACGTCAATTTCCGCAAGGGGACTCCGTGAGGCGAACCCCGCCCTGGGCTCTCCTCCTGTTGCTCCTCGCGCCCGCCGCTCTCGGGGGGGCCCCGGCGACCGTGCCGGCGCCGGCGCTCGAAGCGGCGCGCGAGGGGATCACGCTCTCCCGCCTCCCTCCCATCCTCGGCGAGGAGGAGGTGCGCAAGCAGCTCGGCACCGGACTCACCACCAGCTTCGCCTTCGAGGCCACGGCGCGCGCGGCCGGCGGCAAGGTCAAGGGCGCGGCCCGCGTCGACGTCCGCTACGACCTGTGGGACGAGGTCTACATCGTGACGCGCGTCGACGCCTCCGGCCACGCCACGCGAGTGACGCTCCCCTCCTTCGAGCGGCTCGCCGAGCAGTGGCGCGACGCCCGGCTGGTGCTGATCCGCGGGCCCGCCGCCGCGGGGGTCACGGACGTCGAGGTGAGGCTCAAGGTGATCCCCTTCTCGCAGGCCGAGCAACTCGACACCCAGCGCTGGTTCTCGCAGGCGCTCTCCGCCGAGAAGTCGGGCAGCGCCGGCGCGGTCTCCGACGCCGTCGAGGACCAGCCCGAATCGTTCAGCCAGGTGATCAACCTGTTGATGGCCACCTCGATCGGCCGGCCGGCCCTGCTCGAATACTCCTGGAAGCTGGCCGTGCCTCAGGGGAAGAAGCGATGAATCTCCGTTCCGCCGTCGTCACTCTCTGCGGCATGCTGCTCGCCGCCGCCGCGGTGCTCTGGCTCTTCGACCGCGAGATCTCCGGGCCCTGGTTCCGCCTGGGCGTGCAACCCGAGATCACCTCTGAGCTGGAGCGCTCGATGACGGATCAGAAGACCCTCGCGCGCTTCGACCCGCAGCATCGCGACCTCTACCACGCCCGCTTCGAGGCCACCGAGGCCCTGCTCAACCACTTCCGCATCCTGGAGCACAACCAGACGGGGATCCGCCGGCGGTGGGAGATGATCCTGCTCGCCGCCGTGCTCGCCGTGCTGGCCGTGGCCGGCGGTCTCCACCTGCTGCGCCAGGGGCGGCTCGACGCCCGGCTGGAGCGGTTGCGCCTCGGCCTGATCGCCCTCTCGGACGGCCAGGAGGACCTGGAGATCGGAGACCGCAGACGGGACGTGATCGGCCGCATCGCCGGCATGATCGAGGACACCTCGCGCGCCATGGCCCGCGACCGCAAGCGGCTGTCCTATCTCAAGAACCTCTCCGGCTGGCAGGAGACCGCCCGCCGCCACGCCCACGAGATCCGTACGCCGCTCACCGCCGCCCGCCTGGAGCTGACGCGCCTGGAGCGCCTGCTCGGCGGCGAGGAGCACGAGGAGACCCGGCAGGTGGCCCGCAGCGTGGGCGAGGAGCTCGAGCGGCTCGGCCGCTTCACCCAGCAGTTCACCTCCTTCGCCCGCCTCCCCCAGCCCCGCCAGCAGGTACACGATCTCGGGCGCGTGGTGGAGGAATTCGTCACCACCTTCGCCGCCGCCTGGCCCGATCTGGACCTCCGGTTCGAGCCGCCCGAGAAATCCCTGCCCGCCGCCCTCGACCGCGACATGCTCCGGCAGGTGCTGGTGAACCTCTGCGACAACAGCTCGCTGGCCATCCGCGCCGCCGGCGAGGAGCGCGGCACGGTGACCCTGCGGGCCGGCGAGGCGGGGTCCGGCGGCGTCTATCTGGACGTGGCCGACGACGGCCCCGGCATCGCGCCCGAGATCCGCTCCCGCGTCTTCGAGCCCTACGCCACCACCCGCCGCGTGGGCGAGGGGATGGGCCTGGGGCTCGCCATCTGCAAGAAGATCCTGCTCGATCACGGTGGAGACCTGGAGCTGCGGTCGAGCTCCGGCGCGGGCACCACCTTCCGACTCACCTTCCCCCGTCGCGTGGAGGACGCCGCCGCATGAGCCGCCTACTCATCGTCGAGGACGACGAAAAGATCCGCGCCAGCCTCCTCCTCCAGCTTCGCGAGGAGGGGTACGCCCCGCAGGCCCTCGCCTCGGCCGAGGAGGCGTCCAATCATCTCGAAGACCCCCGGTGCACGCTCCCCGACCTCCTGCTCCTCGACGTCCGCCTGCGCGGCATGAGCGGAGTGGACCTGGTCCGCCGCCTGGCCGCCGCCAAGCGCTTCCCGCCCACGATCATCATCTCGGGCGAGGCGTCGATCAGCGAGACCGTCGAGGCCCTGCGGCTGGGCGTGCACGACTTCATCGAGAAGCCGTTCAGCCGCGAGCGCCTTCTCCAGGCGATCCGCAACACCCTGGAGCATCACGCCCTCAAGCGCGAGGTCGCCTCGCTCAAGGCCGACCTGCGGGGGGAGTCCGAGATCCTGGGCGTCTCGCCGGCCATCGAGGAGCTGCGGCGCAAGATCGCCCGCGCCGCGGCCACCGACGCCCGCATCCTGATCGTGGGCGCGAGCGGCACCGGCAAGGAGCTGGTGGCGGGCGGCCTGCACCAGCAGAGCGCGCGCAGCCCCAAGCCGTTCATCAAGATCAACTGCGCGGCGATCCCCCATCATCTGGTGGAGGACGAGCTGTTCGGCCACGTGAAAGGGGCGTTCACCGACGCCAAGTACGCCAAGCCCGGCCTCTTCGAGGAGGCGGACGGCGGCACCCTGTTCCTCGACGAGATCGGGGACATGGACCTCACCGTACAGTCCCGCCTGCTGCGGGTGCTGGAGGACGGCCTCGTGCGAAGGGTGGGCGAGACGCGCGACCGGCAGGTGGACGTGCGGGTGCTCACCGCCACCCATCGCAACCTGGAGGAGGAGGTGAAGGCCGGCCGTTTCCGGGAGGACCTCTACTTCCGGCTGGCCCACCTGCCCATCGCGGTCCCCTCGCTGCGCGAGCGGCGGGAGGACATCCCGCTCCTCTTCGGCCATTTCCTCGACCGCTTCTCCCGCCAGCACCGCGTGCGCCCGCGGCAGGCGGACCCGGACCTCTTCCCTTACCTGGAGCGCTACGCCTGGCCGGGCAACGTGCGCGAGCTGCGGAACCTCTGCGAGCGCCTGGTGGTCTTCGGCGCCGATCCCCTCACCCCGGACCAGCTCCCCTCCCCCTTCTTCGAGCCCGCGAGGGTGCCGGAGACCGGCCTCCTCCTCTCTCCCGCCACGCTGCCGATCGTGCCGCTCAAGGACTTCAAGGCCCAGTGCGAGCGCGAGTACATCGAGAGCGTCCTCCACCGCACCCGCTGGAACTTCACCGCCGCCGCCAAGGTGCTCGACGTGCAGCGCACCTACCTGCACCAGAAGGTGAAAGTGCTGGGCATCCGGCGGCCGGGGGTGGGCGGGGAGGAGGAGCTGGAGGCGGTGGGGTAGGAGGGCGGAACACGGACGATCACGGACAACCACGGACTCTCACGGACGGGTATTCCTCGTCCCTGTGCGTCCGTGTTTGTCCGTGCCTGTCCGTGCCTGTCAAAATCGCATCCTCCAGCAAGCCCCCGCCCGCGGATTCCCCGCCCGCCGGAGAGGCCCCAAGGCAGGTGACCATGCGCCCTCTTCCTCGAATTCTCTTCACCGCCGCGCTCGCGCTGGCCGCCACCGCTCCCCTCTCGGCCGGCTGGTCGCCCGTGGGCGGCCCGGAGCAGCCGATCGTCACACTGCAGCTCGATACCGGCCGGCCCGAGATCCTCTATGCCCGCACCCCCGCCTCGGAGGACGTCGCGTTCCGGGGGTTCTACCTCTGGCGCAGCGAGGACACGGGCGCCACCTGGCGCACCGGGGAGGCCGGCCTCGAGGTCCCGATCAGCGCGCTCGCCATCGATCCTGAAAACCCGCGGGTGATCTGGGTCTGGGCCGCCGAGGGCTCGCTCTGGCGCAGCCCCGACGCCGGCGGCACGTGGGCTCTGCGTGCCACCTTCCCCGCCCCGATCGAGCTCCAGATCGTCCAGCTCCTGGTCGATCCTCATGATCCCAACACCCTTTATCGCGTCGAGATCGACATCGAGTCCTCCAAGCCGGTCGTCGCCGTGTCGCGAGACGGCGGCACGACGTTCCGGAAAGGCGCCCTCCTGCCGGACCTCGCGAACGGCACCAGGCCGGTGCTCGTCCACCCGGACCGCGACGAGCTCCTTGCCTTCACCGCCACCAAGGGAGTCCTCGCCAGCACGGACGGCGGGCAGAGCTGGCACCCCCGGGGCCAGCTCCTCCACAGCTCGTTGAGCCACGGCATCCGGGCACTGTCGGCTCCCGAGACCCTGTACGCCATCCCCTCCTCCGGCAACAGAAACCAGTGCGTGGCGCGCAGCGGCGACGACGGCGCGCACTGGCGGTCCCTCTCCTATCCGCCGCGCCTGCCCTCCTCCGTCGCCTTCTGCTACGACGTCGCGCTCGATCCGCGGGACGCGCTGCACGTCTGGGTGACTGCCCAGATCCTCCTGCCCCGCCACCCATACCAGTACTGGCTCGTCGAATCGAGGAACGGCGGCGCGACCTGGTCGAATCCGGTCACCGTGCCCGACCCTGGCGTGATCGCGGCCGGAGGAGAGCGGCTCTACACCGGCGACGAAGGGGGCTTCTCCCTCTTCACCAGCGCCGACGGCGGACGCACCTGGACGCCGGCCGATCGCGGCATCATCGCGGGCGACCTGCGCGCCGGCCTGGTCGCGCAACGCTCCCCCGGAGGCGGCCCCGGCCGGCGTCTGGTGGCGCTCAACACACCGCTCGGCGGCAATCCGGGCGACCTCTATCGCAGCGACGGCGGGCAGAGCTGGATGAAGGTACCGCTTCAGCCGGTCACGATCGCCGATGCGGGAGGCTCGATCGTCCTGGCGGGCGGCAACGGGGTCCTGCGGAGCCGCGACGGCGGGACCACCTGGACGGCCGTCCCTGCGTCTCCCCAGGGGGTACAGACGTTCCTGTCCGACCCGGTCCAACCGCAATATCCGGCCCTCCTGGCCTTCGAGCCGAACGACGCCTACGGCAACCTGGCCCTCTGGACGAGCGACGACACGGGAGCGACCTGGCGCCGCTCCAGCGAGGGCCTCCCGGTCCCCTGCGGCCACATCGCCTCGGTCGACGTCTGCCCCGCGTTTCCCGCCTACGCGGTCGACCCCTTCAACCCGAGCCGGCGATGGATCTCCAACTACGAAGCCTACCCGCTGTCGCCACGGATCTTCGTCACCGAGGACGCCGGGGCGACCTGGCACCTGGCGACCGGCGACCTCACCAGGACCCTCAGCCTCGCCGCCGATCCCCAGACCCCGGGGCGCCTCCTGGCCGGCACGGACGGCGGGCTCTTCGTGAGCACGGACGGCGGCCTGAGCTGGAGCCCCCTCGGCGACCTGCCGGACGGCGCGGTGATCCACCAATTCGCCTGGGACCCGCTCTCCGCCTCCTGGTACGCCGCCACGATCGCCCACGGGATCTACCGCAGCCTCGACGGCGGGGCCCACTGGACGCTCCTCGCCGGCGCGCCGGACCACGACAACCCGACCATCACGGTGGATCCGCGCCGTCCCACCGCCCTCCTCGCCGCCTTCGCGGGGCAGGGGCTGTGGCGGTGGACGCCGTAGGAGAGGTTGCGCCGGGCCGTCACTTCTGCGGTATTATGGCGATCTGAGGTTCTTTCTCACGGAACGACGGACGTGGGGATCGTCCCGTCCCTCGAAGGGACAGCGAGCGCCCTCTTTTGGGCTGTGAGCGCCCTCTTTGGGGCCGGAAGCGCCCTCTTTGGGGCCGTGCGCGCCCCCAAAAGGGCCGGTCCTGTCCCCGAGAGGGACGGTGCTCCCCTTTTTTGGGGAGGTCGCGCCCTCTTTGGGGGCGGCTCCGTCCCCGAGGGGAAGGTACCGGCCCTCCAAAGGGCGCGACCTCCCCTCTTTGGGGACGGTCCCGCCCTCCAGGGGATGCAACCGGCCCCAAAGAGGGCGCGAGCAAAAAATTCGAGGGCCCACAGCGCCCCCTGCTCCGTCCAAACAAAAAATTTGAGGGCGCATCCGGCCCTCTCGAGGGCCCTGCCCGCGAAGTCTTGGGCCCACAGCGCCCCCTCGTCCGTCAACGCGGCCCTTTCGAGGGCGCACGCGCGCCCCTGATGGGCCAGAACGGGAACTTTGTGGGCGGGAATGGGGAACGATTTGGTCAGAACAGGACTTTTACTATGGCAGCGGAAGAGGATAGCAACTTGGATTCTGGAGTAAACTTAGATCTATGAAAAGCGCTCTACTCGCCGAAGCCGCCAAGCTCAGTCCTGCTGAGCGGATTGACTTGGCCGAGGCAATCTGGGACACGGTCGCTCCGGACCTGGACACTGTCCCGCTCCCCGAGAGCCACAGAGCCGAGATTGAGCGCCGGTTGGCCGATTTGGATGAGAACCCGGACGCCGGAAGCCCTTGGGAAGAGGTTCGAGCCCGACTCGAGCGGGCCGATTGAGCTTCCCGATCGTCATCCGTCCGCCCGCCGAGCGCGATCTCTTAGAAGCACAGAATTGGTATCGGCAAAAGCGCCTTGGCCTTGGCGCACAGTTCCGCTCTTCAGTCGAAGAAGTCTTCAAGCGCCTGACTGATTTTCCCCTGGCTTTCCCGAAGGTTCTGGGAGAAGTACGGCGAGCCGCAGTGCCGCATTTCCCCTATATCCTCTACTACGCCTTTCGGCGGGATCAGATTTTTATCATTGGATGTTTTCACGCCCGGCGTGACCCACGTCTCGTACTTCGTCGCATCTCCAATGAAGAGTAGGCCAAGAGACAGGCACGAGGACGTGCTGCCCGAGTACGACGGTCCAGCATTTCAACTTGCCGGAAGGGGGAGCGTTACGCGGAACCCACGGTAGGTCCGCCCCCGCGCCGCCGCTTCCAGACGGCGAGCGCGCGCAGGATCATCATCATAAAGAATCCTACCCACACGAGGCCTCGCAGCAGGACGGGAACCCAAGGGCTGGAATCCAAGATCCAGCCGATGAGCCAGCTTATGGACCAGAGAGCCACGGCCGCCACGGGGGCGATCAGGAGGCCCAGCCCAAGGATCAGCAACCCTCCCTTGACCGCCGCTGCGAATTGCCCTTCCAGGAGCTTCCCACCGACCCGGTAAACCAGAAAAAAGAGATCGAACAGAACGACGAACACGGCCCCGAGCAGGCCCCACGAGATGGCGTTATCATCAAGGGGATAACGAGTGGCCAGAAACACCGTCACGACCATGGACAGCAGGAGGATCGGAATGGTCGCGAGGGCTACGATGAGAGGGAGATTGTCAGAGTCCTGAGGCCTGGTGTTCACGGTGTCTCTGAGAGCCCACGCCATACTCACCTCCTATAGCCCGGCCCCCGCAACACCCTCCCCGGCAGCGCCCCCGTCATTTTACCTCCGTCGATCACCGGCACGCCATTCACCAATACGTATTCCATCCCCTCGGAGAGCTGGTTAGGGCTCTCGAAGGTGGCGGCGTCGTGGATGGTCGCGGGGTCGAAGATCACGACGTCGGCCCACATCCCCTGCTTGAGGACGCCACGGTCGGTGAGGCGCAGGCGCTGGGCCGGGAGGGCCGTGAATTTGCGGATGGCGTCGGGGAGGGTGAGCTGGTGGTCCTCGCGGACGTACTTCCTCAGGATGCGCGGGAAGGTGCCGTAGGCCCGTGGATGCGGATGCTCCTTGCCCAGCAGCCCCTCGGGCGACGTCCCCTGGGAGTCGTTGCAGACCGAGACCCACGGCTGCTTCAGCGCCAGCAGCACGTCGGGCTCCGACATGCCGAAGACCGCCACCTCGGTGTAGCCGCGATCCTCGATCAGGAGGTCGAAGAGGGTCTCGATGGGGTCCTTGCCGCGCGTCTTCGCCACCTCGGCCAGGGTCTTGCCCTGGAGCGGCACGAGGGCGGGATTCTGGAAGACGGAGAGCAGGATCGCCTCGGGGCCGGGGATCTCCTGCCATTCGTTGTCCCACTGGACGGGCTCGGTCGACTCCATCTCCTTGCGGATGCGCGCGCGCGCGGTGGGGTCCTGGAGCCGCGCGATCAGCTTGTCGTCGCCCCCCTCGTGCGCCCACGGCGGGACGAAGGCCGAGAAGGAGTTGAACCAGGCCGGATAGGCGTAGGTGTCGGCGGTGATGTCCACCCCCTGCCGCCGCGCCTCGTCGATCTTGGCGACGATGTCCGGCATGCGCCCCCAGTTGCGCTGGCCGGCCGCCTTCAGGTGCCAGATCTCGACCGGCGTGTGGGCCTCGCGGGCGATGCGGATCGCCTCGTCGATGGCCGCCATCTCGGCCTCGCTCTCGCTGCGCATGTGGGTGGCGTAGATGCCGCCGTAGCGGGCGCTCTCGGCGGCCAGGGCGATCAGCTCCCCGGTGGAGGCGTAGGGGGCGGGCGCGTACTGGAGCGAGGTCGAGAGCCCCACCGCGCCGTCCTGCATGGCCTCGCGCACCAGGCCCTTCATGCGCTCCAGCTCCGCGGGCGTGGGCGCCCGGTTCTCCTCGCCGATCACCACCCGCCGCACCTGCGTGGCGCCGACGTAGGTGGCGAGGTTGATCCCCATCCCCTGTTTCTCGAGCCGCTGGAAATATTGAGCCAGGGTGCGCCAGTCCGGCTTGATCCCATAGTGCTCATAGCCGATCTTGTCTTCCGTCACGATCGCGTCGGTGAGCGGCGCGATCGAGCCTCCCTCGCCGGTGATCTCGGTGGTGATCCCCTGATAGATCTTGGACGGCAGGCGCGGCTCCACCAGGATCGTCAGCTCCGACTGCCCCAGCATGTCGATGAACCCCGGGGCCACGACCTTCCCCTGGACGTCGATCCGCCGCTTCGCCTTGGCCCCCGCGAGGTTGCCGATCGCCGCGATGCGCCCGTCGCGGATGCCGACGTCCCCCGAGTACCAGGGGGAGCCGGTGCCGTCGACGATGCGGCCGTGGGCGAGGATGAGGTCGAAGGGGGGCTCGGCGGCGAAGGCCGCGGCGGGGAGGAGGAGGGATGCGAGAATGAAGGTTCGGAATCTCATGAAAATGGTGTCTCCATGGGAACGCGCATCA
>DASXJP010000552.1:0-9387 GCA_036497345.1 Thermoanaerobaculia bacterium | reverse complement strand
AGAGGGAGCGAGAAGTTCGAACCGCCGCCGAATCGTGTCTTCATCGCACATTCTCTCCCAAGGATACAACAAAAATCGTAAAGATGCTACGGTTGTTCCGTGACGCTCCCTTAGTTCGAGCAAAATTCTTCCATGGCGGACGATTGCGTCGACCTTTGCGCGCATCGCGTCGGGGAACGTAATCATTCCTGATAGTACAAGGGCGAGATCTTCTCCCGTCATGAGAATGATGCGTGGCGCATCACCTGAAAACTTGGCGATGGCGTTCTCGTCGAATCCGGAAGCTGAGATGAAGAAGCCTCGGGTGCTCTGGGCCTTTCCTCTAATCTTGCCGTCAAAGACCGAGAGATCTTCCTGCTTGGATGGGCCTTTCGTCCACTTCGCCTCAACAAGGTAGTCGAACTTCTCGTACCGAAACTGACCGTCGATCTGCTCGCCAGAATGTCGATAGGGGAGCGAACACTCGAATTCGCACAGCCGCAGAAGGTCGAAGAACAATACTTCGAGCTTGTATCCGCGAGATTGAGGGGTCACGTCTTTCAGAGACGAGAGCTTCAAAAAGGAGGCATTCAGCTCCTCAAGCTGGCGTTGCTGTGCCTGACGATCCACAACATTCGCCTTGTGCGTTTCGCGTGCCGCCTGTTGTTCTCGCCGCTTCACCTCAGCCTCGATCGGATCGTTGCCAACGAGCTGCCGGAATTCTTCAAGCATCAGTAAGGGGCAGCCACCAGCGGCGGGTGCGGCGGGTGCTGACGGCGCGGCATCCAAGGAGGAAGATGCCCGCGGGGGGCCTCGGGCTCTTGACAAGCCCAAAGAGTATCTACATCCTATAGCTATGGCAACTGCAAAGCTTTTCCAGCACGGTGGCAGTCAGGCCGTTCGGCTGCCCAAGGACTTCCGCTTCGAGGGCACGGAAGTGGAGATCGAGAAGCGCGGCGATGAGGTGGTTTTGAGGCCCAGGCCGAAGCCTCGATTGAAGACCCTGGCGGATGTCGCGCGCTTCATGCACGAGAGCTTCCCCGAGGGCCGAGACTTTCCGGATCGCGAGCAGCCGCTGAGCCCTCAGGTTCGAGACCTTGATCTGGATCAGGATTGACTGTGAAGCACATGCTGGATACTTCCGTCTGCGTATCGCTGATCCGGGGGCGGGCGTCGGCGGCGCGCCTGCCCGCGGTCTCAGAGTGCGTTCTCTCCACGATCACCGTTGCAGAGTTCGAAGTTGGGGTTCGTCGTTCCGTCCGTCCGGCTGGGCAGCGCAAGGCTGTAGATGCCTTCATCGAAATCTTTGAGGTGCTGGCTTGGGATCTACAGGCCACGAGCTACTACGGTGACTTGCGCGTTGATCTGGAAAAGCGAGGCATCGTCATCGGTCCGCTCGACATGCTCATCGCGGCCCATGCTCTCCGACTTGGGGCGACCCTCGTGACCGCCAATTTCCGAGAGTTTCGGCGCGTGGCCGATCTGCAGTGCTTGGAATGGAAATAATAAGCCTGCTGACCCAGGGCATCGGCCTGCGGCCTCAGCCCTGGGCTGGGATCTCCCGGCCCGTTGGGCCGGTTTGTTAGGTGCTCTGGATATTTCCCACCATAAACAAGGTGGCGTATGAGTCTGTCGGTGTCCGGCTTGGCTGCAAGGCCGGCTATCGCGCCCCGGTGGGGCTCGGAGGAGGGTGGGACTGCTCGCAACCCAGTAACCGATGCTGTGGAGGTTGCCCGCCTGAGGGAGGCCGCGGTGAGGAGGACGGCACGGGTGATACGTCGACTCGTGAGGTTCTCCTTTCGCAGAGGTGAGCCGGGAAGACTCCGAGGGTCCTCCCTTATAGCAGACGCGGGCTGTACGAGGCGGCCCGGAAGCGACGTTTGACGATCCGTTGACAGCTCGCGGCCGGCGTGGAGATGGTTTTCTTTATTTTCTGGAAGAAAACCGATACGCTTCTGAGAGACCCTCACCGCCGATGGAACGTTTCAGCCGCCTCGCCCACCTCCCGCCGTGGACCGCCGAGACGACGTCCCGGCTGGGTCTGGCGGCGCTCTGGTGCGCGCTGATCCTGATCCTGTTTCCCGGCTTCTTCGGCGGCTTCGGCACCGGCCTCGACCCCTCCTGGGTCTATGCGATCAACGCCCTGCCGCAGACCGGCGTCCCGCCCGGCGACGCCGCTTTCACCTACGGGCCGCTCGGCTGGCTGCTCCACCCGGCGGCGCTCGGCGATCACCTGGCGTGGGCCGGCTTCTTCCGCCTCCTCGTGCACGCCCTGTTCGCGGTGGCTCTGGCGCGCGCCCTGCGCGGCGCTTCGCTGGCGCGCGGGCTCGCCTTCGCGGCGCTCTTCGTCCTGAGCCGCTCGCTCGGCCTGGCGGAAGAGGATGAGCTGGTCCTCACCCTCGCCCTGCTGCTCGCCCCGGAGCTTCGGGAGCCGCGCCGGGTCCCCTGGGCCGCCGCGCTCGCCGGCGCGCTCATCGTCTTCTACGGCCTGCTCAGGGTGAACGTCGGCCTGTCCGCCGCCGTCGTCGTCGGCGGGTTCGGGGCTCTCCTGATCCTGCGCCGCAGGCCGCGGCGCCGGCGCGCGGTCGCCGCCGTGGCCGCCGGGCTCGCCGTGGCGGCCACGGTGGCCGTGGCTGCGATCTTCGGCTCGCCGGGCCAGGCGCTGCGCTGGCTGGGTCTGCAAATGGAGCTGGTGCGTGGATTCGGCGCCGCCATGCAACTGCCGGCCGCGCCCGAGGTGCTCGCGGCGGGGCTCCTCGGGCTCGCGGCCTTCGCCGGCCTCTGCCTCTACGCCCAGCGCAAGGCCGGCGACGCCGCCGATCTCTGGACGATCCTCCTGCTGCCGGCCGGTCTCGCCTTCCAGCACGGATTCATCCGCGCGGACGTCCACGTCATCGCGTTCCTCCCCTTCGTGCTCGGGGCGGTCTCCCTCGGCCTCCTCGTCGCCAGGGGGGAGCCCGAGTTGCGCGCGGCACTCGCCGCCGCCCTGGTCCTCCTGCCGCTCGGGCTCAATGTGGCCTTCGGCTACGCGCAACCCATCGGGCAGAAGGGCATCGATTTCGTGCTCGGCATCCAGGGTTGGCAGAACCTGCACCAGGCGGCGAGCCTCGCCTCGATCCAGCGCCGCGTCGAGCGCAGGCAACGCCGGGAGCTCAAGGCGGAGCGGCTGCCGGAGGAATTCGTGGCGCCGGTCCGCGACGTCGGCCTCGGCGTCGACGTGCTGCCCTGGGAGCTCAGCTATCTCCCCGCCAACGACCTGCGCTGGGTGCCCAATCCGACGCTTCAGCTCTACGCCGCCTACACCCGCCCGCTGGACAGGACCGCGGCGCGGCACTTCGCGGGCCCCGGCGCGCCCGATCTCCTGCTCGTGCATTCGGGCGACCTCGACGGACGCGATCCGCTCTGGGACACTCCCGAGACCTGGCGGGCGATCCTCGCCGGCTATCAGCTCGATCCGCAGCGGCCCGCTCCCGGCCTCCTGGCCCTGCGCCGCCGTCCCCGGCCCCTGGCCTGGCATCTGGAGAGCCGGGGGGAGGCCCGGGCCGCGGCCGCCTCCTGGATCGACGTGCCCGCCGCCGCGGGGGATTGGACCTTCGCCGCCATCGAGCTCGAGCCGAGTTGGACCGGGCGGCTGCAGGGGCTGATCTTCGGCGTGCCGCCGGTCTACCTGCAGGTGCTCGACGCCGATGGGGAGGGCCGCAAGGTGCGCATCCTGCCCGCGACCGCCCAAGGGGGCCTGCTGCTGGCGCCGTCGCCGAAAAACCTCGACGAGCTGGCGGCGCTCTGGAACGGCGGCGGGTCCGTGGGGCGGATCGCGCGGCTCCGCCTCGTCGGTCCGGGGATGAGCTACTTCCGAGCGCCGGTGCGCGTGCGGTGGCTGGTGGGGCGGGCGGTGGAAGCCGGTCCGTAGGCCCCTCATCACCCCGGGCCTAATGAGGCTGTGGGCGGAGCCACCATACCCTCGAGAGGATAGGCATTTAGAATGGCTCTTGCCGCTAAAACCGTCTCCCTGCTGATCTTGCCTTGCTTGACCATTCGCGACAGACGCTGGTCGCACCGAGGGCAGAATGCCAGGGGCCCAGCGACGTAAAGTGCATCTCGTTCTCCGTTGAAATAGCACGGGCAGTTCTTGGCTCCCTCGAAATGAGCCTGTAGCTTATGCAGGCAGCCGCTCACCTGATTGGCGATCGCTCGTTCCAGCGATAGCTCTGGCCTTGTAAAATCCTCTTCGAAGCCAGCGAAAGAAAAAACAGCGATCTGGTCTTCCTTGTCGTCGTCCCAGAGGTAGAGATTTTTGAAATCCTGATCGCCGAGCGGAAAGGTGGTAAAGCAAAACAACTTCTTCAGTCCCAATTCGGCCGGTTTGTTGCGCAACTTGGAGACGACCTGCTCAGCATATACATATCCTTGAGTAGCCTGCTTGGTATCGCGAATTAACCGCCATGTACCAATCGGTGCGGTGATCTCGACAACCTCGAAGGTATAGTACGATTGGACTTGGTTGAGATGATCGGCGACCTCCTGCAGGTGGGGCAGAGCGCTGTTCACATCCCATAAGCCAATGCGAAATGCGAGAGCCCGGCCTGAACGCCTTCTAGGGCTCTCGGAGACAAGGGTGGCGCGCAGAGTAGGCTCTTGGGGCAAGTCCCTGACAGCCGGCCGGCAAAGTACCTCATGCGGGTTCTGGGCAAAAACCACCGGCACGGCCCAGTCGATAGCCTCGCCGTGGATCGAGTAGCTCACCGCCACCCGGGCTTCCCTGGACGCATCGCCAACGGTGGCGCCGCGCGCGAGCCCCCAATAGAAATGCTGCGCAAACGCGGTGGCCGAAGAATCGAGAACCTTGTACTGATTACCGACTACGATCGGCAGGCCGCCCGCAACAAGGCCCTGCGCCAGCCCGCGGTTGAAGTCGCTGCGGCCTCCAGAGCCGGTCTCGCAGGCGTTCAAAAAGAGAATGCGTATTCCTCGTCGACAAGCAATTTGGCGCAGTTGGTCTGTTTCGAGCCGTGAAGAGCCGCCTTGGCGGTCCTCGAAGATTACACACCCTACCTTCTCTGTTTCCAGATACTCACCATGTCCGATGAAATGCAACACGTCGAACCTTTCACCCTCAATTTGAGCGAGCTGAAGTCTTTTATGGAAAATCTCCGGGCTTGCGCTGCGTAGAACCTCGAATTCTACTAGCCCCATCTCTTGAAGTGGGCGAAAACCACGGCTGATAAGCTCAATCTCTTCCTCGACAGATAGTTGTCCCCACCCCACTGGCTGCGCTGCCACTACGAGAATCCGCAGGGCTCCAGATCGTGGCGGAATCTCTTCCGCGGGAATCGCCGTAACGACGTTACGTACGAAATTGATCTCCTCCGTCGCCAGAAAAGTCCCGCGTGTTTGATCGAAAGAGAACTCCCAGGGCAAGTCCGCAACCCAATGGATCATAGAAGTCAGGATGATGTCGAGGCGTCTTCCATCGTGGGTCGTCCGCGCACTGTCGTAAAGACTTCGAACATCGTCGGGGAAGAGACACTCGAAGAGCTGGCGGCCGAAAGATCGAAGCTCGTCGTCGTTGGGTAGCGCTGGGCTCGAAGGCTCGCCGTCGATGAAGGCTCGTATCGACCTTTGTTGTGCGATGATTCGCTGAAAGCGTTTTCCTGCATCTTGGTTTTGCAAGGGAAAGTCGGCCAGCACGCGTGCGTTTCGATAGCTGGCCAGAATCTTGGCAACCCCCAACCTCTTCTTGGCGCGTTTGTCGCGTTCTTTTTGATCTTCGGTCCGAGGATCGAGAATGAAAAGATGGAGCGCGTCAGCGCTCTGTTCGGATTGGGCAAGCATTGTGCGGGATAGAGACGGTACTGCGAGGGGCCCGGAAGGCGATGCCTCTGGGCTCCGTGAAACTGGCGCCGGGCGCGTCCCCCTGAGCGGGGGGGCTGAGCGGAAGCGCCCTCTAAAGGGTAGCAGGGTTGCCGGGTCAAGGGCTTGGATGGAATGCTGGACTCCCGAAAGAGACCTCACCAGAAAATCCACGGTTGCTGGCTGTCGGAAAAGATTGGTGTGGTGGATGCTTTCCAGCGCCTCAAGGTTGCCGCCCGGACCAAAGCAGCCGATGCGCTCGCTGCTGATCGCCGGTGGATCGTCCACTCTCCACCCACCCTCTGACGGTACTACCAGGTCGTTGGCGGAGCCGAATAAGCCATCCACGCCGGCGTCAAGGAGCCGTGCCCAATGAGCACTTGGCTCGAAGTTGGCCACCAATGCGGAGTAAGAGCTCGCCGCTGGTCCAGACGTTCCTTGGAGTGCTGCAATCAACTCGCCCAGAGGGTTCATTGCCGCAAGGCCTGGAAGGCTACCGATTGCCCGCCGAGCAATCCAAACGAGGCCTTCGCTCACAAATTCCAGGCCGAAGGTGAGCTCGTTGTCTGGAAACATGTCGATGAAGTTGGCGAACCATCCTACCGTGTCCTGCCAGCGCTTGGGAGAAGCGATCTGTGTACCTTCGTTGGGTGCTGCCACGAGCACGGCATGTCCTAACGCGAAGCGGTTGGCCAAGCCGTCAAAATCGCCGCGGCTCTCTACCAGGTGCCGAAGCACCAGGCCACCTCGCGAGTGGGTGATGACGTCGAAGCGCGTCGGACCCTCAGGCAGAGCTTCGAGAAGCTCCCGGGCATTTTCGATGGGCGACGCACTGACCGAGAGGTGGTTGAAGGCAAAGATGCGGTCGCCATAGAGGTCGCGCACGGCGCCAAAGAAGTCGCGGCCATCACTCCCTCGGGTGTCCGCCAAGCTCCGAAAGGCGCCCTCGGCGGAAGAGAAGGTGCCGTGCAGGAGAAGCAGGTTGCGTTCCCCAAGCCCGTCCCACCCCGCGACGGCCTGCAGACGACCCTGCCGCAATCCATCCGTCGTTACTCGGACCCAGCCGAGATTCCTCTGCTTCTCTTTCCAGCGTTTGATCTCCCACGGCCGTGCGAGCTTCTCAAGACCGCGTTCCGCCAGCCGGTCGACGACCTTCCAGACCAGGATACGTACCACCTTGCCCACCCAACTTCGACGGCCAGGTGCGGTCGGCTCTCCGTGGCCCACTTGGATGGTGAACCGCAGCGTCTGCACGGCCGAACCTGTCCGCTGCTTTGGGCCCCGGCGCTCGACGGGCTCGCCGGTGGCAATGGTCAGCGCCCCGGAAGGATGGCGCACGAGCGCGACAAAGCGCTCTCCAGGCTTAGCATCGATCTCGAAGCTAAAGGTGGGCTCGG
Source organism: Thermoanaerobaculia bacterium (assembly GCA_036497345.1). Lineage (GTDB taxonomy): Bacteria > Acidobacteriota > Thermoanaerobaculia > Multivoradales > UBA5704 > DATARR01. The sequence goes on along the minus strand of DASXJP010000552.1, from coordinate 2,161 downwards.
GCTCCTCGCCTCGGCGAAACCTCGCCTCTCCAACGAGGTCCGCTTCCAGGACCAGGCCCTGCTCGACGGTCCTGCCGATGAGGCCGGCGTTGCGCATCGCGGTCACAAAGGGATCTTCTGCCAGGGCTGAACGACGTGCATCCCTGCCTATGGCTCCTGCAATCGACCAACCGCTCCGTTGCGACCATCTTAGATGTCTGTCTATAGGCATTCGGCCCCCTTAACGAAGAGTCCGGCTACCAAGAGCTCAACAAGCGTAGCCTCGACCAATAATGCGAATAAGCAAATTTCTCTCATAGCGGGTCGATCAGTTATTCTAATGTAACCGAGCTTGAAAAAGCCGCAGCAGGTGGCGGTGAGCCGTGGAGGTCTACCGTGGAAGAAGGAGCCGTGTGATGCCGAAGAAGTCGCTCAGGGACCTTGAGGCGTTTCTTCGAGCCAGGGGAGCAGGCACCCAGGCTGAGATCGAGTGGCTCCTCCGCGACTGGCGTGTGGTGATGCGAGAAGAGACGATGCAGGCGCTGAAAGGGCCCGGCGGTACTTGCGTAATCCGGACAATAGGGGCGGGAAAAGAGGAACTGCGCACCCTCCAATTGCGCGCCATTGCGGAAGATGGAGATTTCGCAGATCTTGAAGACTTGCCGGGTGACGGTGACCTGGAGAACGAGGACGAGGCCCAATGAGCTCCCCGCCAAGCTCTGGAGCAGGAGGGGTGGAAATGGTACTTGACAGCCCGAGAAGGTTGTGGCACTATCAGCAGTGCCTACCCGGCCCGTGCGCGGCGGGAGGTAGCTAATGGCCAGCAAGACTCCTGGCCAGAGGCTGGCTGAGTTCGAACGAGGGGGGACCCGCTCCTACTCCGAGACGAGAGAGCTTCTCGTGGCTTGGGGTTTTGTAGAGCGGCACACGCATGGTGGGCACTCTCTCTGGGCTCACCCGCGTGGAGTGACCTTGACCATCACCCTGACGCGAGAGCTCGCTACTTTTTACCAGACATTGGTCGTGAAGAAGATCCGCCAACTCCAACTACTCGACGACTGAGTCAAAGGCAAGAACTCCATGTCGGATACTACAAAAGATTTGTCCTATTTCCTCACGCTGCTTTATCCCTGCGAGGTGATCCCCTCCGAGGCAGGTGGGTTTGTGGCACACCACCCTGATCTTGTCGGCTGCGCCGCCGAGGGCGATGACGTCGCAGAAGCTCTGAAGAATCTCTCCGAGGCGCGCCAGCTTTGGCTGCGGGCGAAGTGGGAAGACGACGATTCGATCCCCGAGCCGTCCTCTGCCGAACCCAGCGGCCGGCTGATGCTGCGCGTGCCGATCCGTCTGCATGCCGCCTTGGACCGCTTGGCCGCCATGTACGAGAAGAGCCTCAACCGCCTCCTCAACGAGGTGCTCTTCAGCTACGCGAACGCCTTGCCGGCCAGCCATGGCTTTGGCAGTCCGGCGGCTATGGTATCGGAAGGTTCGACAGGTGCGCGCTATGCTTACCGCCTGACTCCCTTGCCCACAGGTGACTTCGTGGCGGAGCATCCCGACTTGCCGGGTTGTTTCTCCGCGGGAGGTGACGCGGCCGAGGCGCTAACTAATCTCGATGAGGCCCGTGAGATCTGGATACAGGGTAGGAAAGAGGAGAACATTCCCGTTCCGGAGCCACTGAGCGCAAAGCACACCGGGCTTATCCATCTGCGTATTCCACCGGCACTTCATGCGGATTTGGTGCGTGATGCACAACGCAATGGCACTACGCTCAATCAGGGGCTCGTCTGCTGCTTGGCGGAGGCAAGTCTCGAGCTTAACAATCTGGCCTTCTCTACGAGCCTCCGCGAGAAACTCCGACGAGAGTTACAGGAGCTGAGGATCAACTTTGAGCACAGTTTACTCATCGATCTGAAGCCCGAGTACGCGGCTTTCTTGCTGGGCTTGCTATGTGTCAAAAAGACGGAGTTCGTCGAAGCAGAGATGCTGTTCTCGAGGGCGATCCGAGGAGACTTTGTTTTGGAGGAATTTCGAGAGTATTTCGATCTCGTAAAAACTTTTCTGAGCCCTCAACATGCTTTGCCTCTCGCTCATTGTTTGCGTCGAGGTCGAGAGAGTAAGGAGAGTGAGGCGTTAATGTCGGAGCTTGTGGAGGCTTTAAGGGCATAATTGCAAGGCAAAG
>DASXJP010000551.1:0-34839 GCA_036497345.1 Thermoanaerobaculia bacterium | reverse complement strand
CGGTACGTAGGGGGGTAGACTTCTCTCGGGCCATGGGACTGCCTCCTTTCTTGTTCTCGACCAACAAGAGGAAAGCACGTCTTCATGGCCTTTTGCAAGCACGTCTTCCAGCAAAAAGGGCCCCTTAAGCGATCACGGATGCTCGGCTATGTTTTGCCAAGACAATGGCATTGCCCGAGGCTTCAGCACCAAACCGGTTTGTATCAATCCAGCCGACCTCCCGGATCAAGCGCTCTAAATACTCCTTGTTCTCGATAATGACGGCGTTGGTAGACGCGGCCCTTCCGTTGGCTGCCTTGATTGCGGTCTGGTCCCGCAGCAGGCGCTCGTGGATCTCTTTTCCAATGGCGAGCTCGCGCTCCTTCGGTAAATCCCTAACCGGGCCAACAGGGAATGCCTTGAGGACGCACTCTGAAGGTACCGAGTCAAGCCGACTGTACTCCGCAGCCTCGCCTGAGTCTTCAACCCGGAGAATTTTTCCCTTCTGAGAAACCTTCCAAGTCTTCAACTGCCCATGATCCCGAACGGTCCAGGCATCGGGGCTCCGACGTTCGATACCCACAGCTCTCGTAATTCCTTCTCCTGGAAACAATACCCGATCGTCCTCGAGACAGAGCAGCGATGGACTCGAGACAGACCTCCAGGCACCGATTATTGCCAGGGAGGTGTGTGGGGGGGGCGGGGGGGTACCGTCAGCTTGAAGACCTGAACCTACCGCGATCGACACTCTCAGGATAACGCCTGCAACCACCCAGAGACATGCCAGGCGCCGGGACCGCACACTCATAAGACGACCTCCTTAGTTGCCGCTTGACAGGGAATCCGCCATAGCTACAATACCCGGAAGGATACACGGAGCTTCTGGTACTGGCAACCAATGCCAGATGCGGCTTTTCCTCATCTTGTTCGAGCAATTATGCTCAGGAAGCGGCGATAACGATGGTCCACACGTGCCTCCTCCGATCTAGGCAAGACTCACTCAACTAACACCTCCGGCCAGTGGACCAGTCGTCCGCTGGCTGGGCATCCCTTTTGACTCTCCGGCAAATGAAAACAATTCTCATCCTCACCGGTCCTGAAGATCTGCACGCGTTTGCCGTTCGCGAAGCTATTCTCTCCAGGGGTGGAAAAGTGACTCTCTGGCAAACGCCTGACTTTCCTTCGATGTCTGGGGAGTCGGTTCTTTTCGAGGGAGGAGCTCAGACCGTCATCGCTTGCGGGCCGGAAATGGAGTTAAAAACCCGAATTTTCAAACTGTCTGGCGTAGGAGGCCTTCCTATGCAATCGATTGGAGTAAGATTCATCCCTCAGACCGAAGGTTTGTAGAGGTTGAATGTAATATCTTTCGGCGCTCGATGCTTGGCCTCATTTCACCGGATGCATTCTGGGTCAATCCCCTCGACGCAGCGATCAGCGCAGGTTACAAAATGCTCCAGCATGGAGCGGCCTCGGATTTGGGGTTTAAGTCACCGGACACCCTCTACTCCAATGACCCCCAGCAGATTCGCGCCTTCATCAGGCGGCACGGAGGAGAGATCGTCTACAAGCCGCTACGGGGCCTACCATGGCAGGGAGAGAAGAGCCATTGGACGTCTTTCACCAGCCGGTTGACCGAAGAGCAGCTTATCGAAGACGACCTGCTGCGCAGTGCTCCAGGGATCTACCAGCAAATGATCCCTAAAGCGTTTGAGCTCAGGGTCACTGTGATGGGGCACTGCGTTATGGCGGCCAGGATCGCTTCACAGGACACTGAGCGCGGGAAGCTCGACTGGCGGAGAGCTCCGGAAGACATCAAGGCTAGCCCGTTCGACTTGCCGCACCACATCTCGGACCTCTGCCTTCGCTTGATGGGTAAGATTGGAATTGTCTTTGGGTGCTTTGATTTTATTGTTACTCCAGAAGGTGACTACGTCTTTCTGGAGGTCAACGAGGCAGGACAATTCCTGTTCCTCGAAAAGCAGACCGGCTTACCTTTGCTGGACCGATTCAGCGACTTTCTGCTCTCTGGTCGTGCGGATTATGTGGGCCATCAAGGAAAGGCAACTATCCGGTTTGAGGAGGTCCTCGACACCGCGAAGGTCGAAATAGAGAGGGCGCTTGCGATCCACCGCCCCTCTCCCGACTACTATTCCAATGACAACCGTGACTCCCCTTAAAGCCCAGTTGGCCTTGGGTAACCCTGACGCCCTCTGAGACTTACTCCCCGCGCGGTACGAATCGCTCGTTTGGGTTGATGTACCAGCGCCGTAAAAGCTCCACTGCCGAAGTGCTCCATCCCAGCGAAGCGGCGCGAGTCATGCCCCCTCTTTCCGGAGAGGGACACGGGAGAGACACGGCCCACTCTCCATGCAAGCTAACTCATGCCAAACAAAGGGGTCTTTGCGGCCAGGGCCGGGGTGATGAGGGCCAACGGTCCGGAGGCCCCTACTTCTCCTGTTTGACCGCCTTCGCCTCCCGCACCCCCTTGAGCTTCGCCTGGATCTGCGGCAGCGTGTCCGCCGGCAGCAGCAGGGCCACGTCCCGCCCGCTCACCCGCGCCGGCACCCCGTCCTTGACCGGCGGATAGAGAGTCAGCGTCTCGTCCCCCAGCTCCTTGCCGTGGAGCTCGAAGGTGAGCAGAGGCTTGGCGAGGCCGGCGGCCTCCGCGGCGTCAAGCACCCGCTGAGCACGGGCGCCGGTCACGGCGAAGAGGAGATCGCTCACCGGCAGATAGGAGATCAGGGTGTCCCCCCGCTTCCAGTCGGTGCCGGAGCGGGTCAGCGGCATGGCCGTGCCGCCGTCCCGCACCGTGGCCGAGTCGACGTCGTGCACCTCGAAGACGGAGAGCTGGAGCGCCCGCCAGTCGACGGGGGCCCGCCGCACCGCCTCGCCCAGACGGGTGCGGACCTCGAAGACCGTGTCCCCCACCTTGCCGTAGGCCAGCTCGCCGGCCGGCTGCCCCTCGGGCGCCGCCGGGCCGGTCACCGAATTCCCCAGCTCCACGCGCGCCGGCGGCGTGCCGTCCGAAAAGACCAGATCCACCGCTCCCTTCGGCGGATTGAGCCCCAGGGCCGCGAGATTCTGCGGGCCGTCCAGGAAGCGGTCGGCGGTGAGGCCGGTGAGGTCCAAGAGCAGGCCGTCCACCAGATCGCGGTCGGCCCGGTCAGTTACGGGGCGCTCCATCCAGAAGCCCCCTCGGCGCCGCGCCAGCACGACCGGCCCCGCGGACCCGCCGGTCAGCGTGATCCGCTGCACCGCCTCCCGGTTCCCCCGGAAGACCTGATGGTCCCGCCACTCGCCCGGCGCCTTGTCCACCTCGGAGAGCACGGCGTCGGATACCACGTAAGCCCCCTTCCGCCCCTCGACCCCGGCGATGGTCGAGCCGCCGGGCGGCACCTCGGCGCCGATCCGCAGCACCTTCTCGCCGTCCTTGGTGGTCAGACGCACGGTGGCGCGCGGCTTGTCCAGCCCCACGGCCTTGGGATCGACGCTGTCGAGCGTGTTGGTCTTCGCGAGCGAGGTGACGGCGTCGAGCAGGCGGTCCACGGCGAAGGCGTCGGCGCGGGCGGCGAGCGGCTTGGTGAGCCGCCAGTCGGCCGCCGGCTCGGCCGTCTCCTCCTTCTTGTCTTTCTTCCGCTGGGCAGGAAGGGCCCGCTCCAGGCGGACCGATCCCTTGGCAGCGTCGATCGCCACCGCCGTCACGTCCCCCTTCTCCAGCGCGAAGACCTTCTTGCCCAGCGTCTCCCGCTCCTCGCTCGACGGCAGCTTCCGCTCGTAAAACCAGATGAAGGCTCCCAGCCCCAGGACCAGCACGAGCAGGATCAGCAGCGTGCGCGGCTTCATCCTCTATCTCCTGCGGCGGGAATATACATACCCGCCCAGTGCCACGGACAGGATCGGCAGCAGGGCCGCCACGAAGTAGACCTTGTGAGCGTCCCCCGGCGTCAGCGTCAGCCGCACCTGCTCCGTCTTCTTCGGGGGGATGCCGAGCAGCGCCTCCCGCTCTACCAGCCAGTTGAGCGTGTTCGCCAGCAGCAGGGCATTGTTGGGATCCGTCTCGAGGAGCCAGTTGGTGGCGAAATCGGAGTCGCCGAAAGCCACCAGCCGCATCGGCCGTTTGCCGGGAGCGGTCACAGTGCTCTCCGCCTCAGCTCCGACCGACACCGGGCCCGCGACGTCCCCGGGGCCGAAGGTGGAGCTTTGCTCTCCGGTATGAGTGAGGTCGGTCTCCCCCCACCCTTTCGGCGAGGTACGCAGCAGGTCCACGACCTTGATCCCCGGCGCGCTCCCCGTCCCCATCGAGCGGGCGAGGCTCACGATGACCGGCGCGCCCGATCCTGCAAACGCCTTGGTGATCGGATGCTCGCCATAGCTCTTGATGTAAAATATGACCGGACTGACAGAGCTCGGTGACAGTTGGGGATCGATCACGATGTCCTGCCCCGCCTTGATCCCGTAGCGGGCGAGCCATCCTTCGAGATTGGTCTTGACCAGCCCGCCACCGGCGCCGGCCGGAGCCAGTGTGGGATCGAGCAACACCAACATCCGCCCGCCGTTGTTGAGATAAGCCGAGAAGGCGTCGAGCTCCGGCTGCACGAAGCTGCCCGTGGGGCCCGCGATCACCAGCAGGTCGGTCCCCGCGGGCACCGCCTTCTGCCCCAGGGAGGCCCACTCCGAGAGGTCGAAATTGTCGCGCCCGAGCACCTGCTGGGCCAGGGCCAATCCGCCGTTCCCCTGGTCGTCCAGCGAGTGCTCGCCGTGGCCGGTGGTGAAGAGGATCTTCGGCTTCCGCCCCTCCGAGAGCTGGAGGATGGCGCTGGTGAAAAGCTGCTCCCCTTTATAACCCGTGATCCGCGGCTCGCCGCTCGCCGAATCGATGTCCGCGAGATCGGCGCTGGAGATCACCCGCTTGTCCTTGCCGCTGGCGACCACCACCCCCTGGGTCGTCACGCCGTACTGCTGGCTGAGCGCCTGGGCCTCCAGGGGATTCTTCTCCAGGTCGAGAAACTTGACGTGTACGTGCCGCGAAGCCGACCCGTAGCGCTGGAGCAGCTCGTTGGTCGGCTGATAGAGATCGCGCTGCTGGCCGGGCGCCATGAACACGATGAAATCGATGTCTTTATTGAGCCCCTGGAGCACCTTCTTGGTCTTGTCCGAGAGGCTGTAGAGCTGGCTGCTAGTCCAGTCGAAACGCTTGTAGTACTTCCAGCCGAAATAGTTGACGATCACCAGCAGTGCGGCGAGCAGCAGCACACCCGCCGAGAGCGTCCCCGTCTTCACGAGCTGGCGCCGGTTTGCCTGATCCATCATCATCTCCACTTCTTGTCTTCGAGCGCCCGGCTGGCCAGGAACAGGAAGAACAGGGTGCCCGACAGATAGAAGACCAGCCGGCGGGAATCGACGATCCCGCTCGCGAATTCGTCGATATGGTTCCAGATGCTCACGTAGCCGAGCGCTTTCCTCACAATGTCGTTGTCGAACCGCTCCTCGAACACGCCGACCAGGAACAGGACGAAGAGCACAGCCACCGTCGTCATCGCCGCCACGAGTTGGCTGCGGGTCATCGCCGAGGCGAAGGTCCCGATGGCGAGGAAGAGCGCGCCGACCAGCAGCACCCCCACATAGCCGGCGAAGACCGGCCCCCAGTCCACCTTCTCGAAGCTCGCGATCGTCACGCCATAGGCGAGGGTGGGAAACCACAGGAAGGCGTAGAAGGTGAACGCCGCGAGGAACTTCCCCGCGATCACCGCGCCCTCGGTGACCGGCGCCGTCATCAGCACCTCGATCGAGCCGCTCCGCAGCTCCTCGCTCACCAGGCGCATGGTCAGCACCGGCGCGATCAGCAGCAGCGTCAGCCAGGAGGCCTTGAAGAAATAGCTGAACGGTGTGCCGCCGCCCGAGCCGGGGTCGCTCAGCACCCCCACCAGGTAGATAAACACGAAGGCGTTCACCGTCAGGAAGAAGAACAGCACGATGTAGGCGAGCGGCGCGAAGAAATACGCCCGCAGCTCGCGCCGGTAGGTCGCCAGGAAGCCGTTCACGAAACCACCTCCTGCCCTTCTTCCACGACCGGGGCTGCGCCGCTGGCCGCGTCGTGGGTGGTCAATCGCACGAAGACGTCCTCCAGGGTGGCGCCGCGGTCGCGCGCCAGCTCCAGGATCACCCAGCCCCGCTCGACCGCCGTCCGGAACACCTGCTCGCGCGGATCGCTGCCAGGCTCGCATTCGAGCACCCAGGAGCCGGGGATCCCGTCGGGCTTCACCCCCACGACCCCCGGCAGGGCCGCGAGCGCCTCGGCGGCGTCCTCGGGAGCGCCCTTGAGATCGACCCGCACCGCCGGATTGCCCATCCAGCTCTGGCGGAGGCTCTCGGGCGTCCCCTCGGCCACGATGCGCCCGTTGTCGATGATCACCACCCGGTCGCAGAGCAGCTCGACCTCGGGGAGGATGTGGGTGGAGAGGAGCAGCGTGTGCTGGCGGCCCAGCTCGCGGATCAGCTCGCGGATCGAGATGATCTGCCGCGGATCGAGGCCCACCGTGGGCTCGTCGAGCACCAGCACCCGCGGGTTGTGCAGGATGGCGGTGGCGAGCCCCACGCGCTGGCGGTACCCCTTGGAGAGCGTGCCGATGATCTGGTCGCGCACCTCCGTCAACAGGCAGCGCTCCACGGCCACTTGGATCGCCTGGCGGGCCTCGGCGCGCGAGAGCCCTTCGAGCCGGGCGCGGTAATCGAGATATTCCCTCACCCGCATCTCGGGGTAGAGGGCCACGTTCTCCGGCAGGTAGCCCACCTGCCGGCGGGCCTCGCGGGGGGCCTCGAACAGGTCCTTGCCGTCCACCGTCACCCGGCCGCTGGTGGGCGGCAGGAAGCCGGTGATCATGCGGATGGTGGTCGTCTTGCCCGCGCCGTTCGGCCCCAGCATCCCCAGGATCTCCCCCTCCCGCACCGACAAGGAGATGCCGTCCACGGCGGTGAAATCGCCATAACGGCGAGTCAGGCTATGCGCTTCAATCATGGGAGCCCTCCCAAAGTGTCCCGTGGCATTTAGCAAAACCGGTGCCGCGCGGCCGGCGGCCGCTTGCGACGGCAAACTACGGAGAAATCAGGAGATCCGCGACGATCCGGCGCCCTCGGCCGCCGTCATGATGCCACTTTGGCGCGGGCGCCCACCCCGATGCTATCCTGTTTGCCATGGCAGACAAAGACAAGGCCTCAGGGATGAAGTCGGCGTACGAGCTGGCGCTGGAGCGCCTGGAGAAGCAGGGCATCGAGCGCCCCCGCGAGGAGAGCTTCGGCGACGAGCTGCGCGAGAAGATCGCCGAGGCGAGGCGCCGGGCCGAGGCCAAGCTCGCCGAGCTCGAGATCCTCCACAAGAACCGCCTGAAGACCCAATACGATCCCGCCAAGCGCCAGGAAGAGGAAGAAGAGTATGTCCGCGAAAGGCGCCGCCTCGAGGACGAGCGGGACCGGAAGGTCGAGGAGCTGCGGAAGGGATGACCCCGGGGCCTCCCCACTGTAGAGACGCCCCGTGGGGCGTCTCTACAGTGGGGAGGCAAACCCATTCCAAATTCATAAACCATGCTCCGCCTGACCGAGCTCCGGCTCCCCCTGAGCCACACCGACCAGGACCTCCAGGCCGCCATCCTCCGGGAGCTCGGCATCGGGCGCGGGGATCTGGCGGGCTTCACGATTGTCCGGCGCGGCTACGACGCGCGCAAGAAGGACGCGGTCGTCCTCGTCTACCACCTCGACGTCGAGACCCCCCGCGAGGCCGAGCTCCTCCGGCGGCTCCGCCGCAACCCGCACGTGGGGCCGGCGCCGGACGCCACCTACAAATTCTCCGTCGAGACGCCGAAAGACCTGCCGTCGCGGCCGGTGGTGATCGGCTGCGGGCCCTGCGGCATCTTCGCCGGCCTGCTGCTGGCCGAGCTCGGTTTCCGGCCGATCATCCTGGACCGCGGCAAGAAGGTCCGCGAGCGCACCGTCGACACCTTCGGGCTCTGGCGCCAGCGCAAGCTCGATCCCGAATCCAACGTGCAATACGGCGAAGGCGGCGCCGGCACCTTCTCCGACGGCAAGCTCTACAGCCGGATCAAGGACCCCGAGCACCGCGGACGCAAGGTGCTCACGGAATTCGTGGCGGCCGGCGCGCCGCCCGAGATCCACTACGTCAGCAAGCCCCACATCGGCACCTTCCGGCTGGTGAAGATAGTGGAGAGCCTGCGCGCCAAGATCGAGTCCCTGGGCGGCGAGATCCGCTTCCAGAGCCGCGTCGACGACCTGGTGATCGAAAACAAGAAGCTGCGCGGCCTGATCCTCGCCAACGGCGAGCGGCTGGAGGCGGACCACGTGATCCTGGCGGTCGGCCACAGCGCCCGGGACACCTTCCGGATGCTCCACCGCCGCGGCGTTTACATCGAGGCCAAGCCCTTCTCCATCGGCTTCCGCATCGAGCACCCGCAGTCGCTGATCGATCGCGACCGCTTCGGACCGAGCGCGGGGAATCCGCTCCTGGGCGCCGCCGACTACAAGCTCGTCCACCACTGCCGCAACGGCCGCTCGGTCTACAGCTTCTGCATGTGCCCGGGGGGCACGGTGGTGGCGGCGGCCTCGGAGCCCGGCGGGGTGGTCACCAACGGCATGAGCCAGTACTCCCGGGACGAGCGCAACGCCAACGCCGGCATCGTGGTCGGCATCTCGCCGGAGGACTACCCCGGAGGCCCCCTGGCCGGCATCGACTTCCAGCGCCACTGGGAGCAGCGGGCCTTCGAGCTGGGCGGGGAAAATTACGACGCGCCGGGCCAGCTCGTCGGCGACTTCCTGGCCGAGCGTCCCTCCACCGAATTCGGCTCGGTCCTGCCGTCCTATCGCCCCGGAGTCCGCCTGGGAGACCTGAGCACCAGCCTGCCGAGCTACGCCATCGCGGCCATCCGCGAAGCCCTCCCCGCCTTCGACCGCCAGCTCAAGGGCTTCGCCATGGACGACGCACTGCTCACCGGCGTCGAGACCCGCACCTCCTCACCCATCCGCATCCGGCGGAACGAGGCCTACCAGAGCCTCAACACCGAAGGCCTCTACCCCGCCGGCGAAGGGGCCGGCTACGCCGGAGGCATTCTCAGCGCGGCCGTGGATGGGTTGGAGGTGGCGGAGGCGGTGGCGTTGAGCCTGGCGAAGGGGGCGGAGTAAGCGCGCCCAGGGCCTCAATGCCCTCGGACCGGCATGCCCTCCGAAGCCTCACCCTCGGTCCCTCTCCACTTCGTGGAGAAGGAGGGCCCAGAGATCGAAGTCTTCCAGATTCGGCAAGATCGGCTCAGCTACGTTCCCCCTCTCCACTCCGTGGAGAGGGGGCCAGGGGGTGAGGATTCGGAGGGCAGGCCGCTCAATCCGGCAAGCCATCCCCCGGAGCCCCAATCGCCGCCCGAATCCGCCGAATCTGCGCCAGATGCACCAGATCGTGGCCGGCGTACAGGGACAACAGGTAACCCAACGGCTCGTCGCCGCGCTCGGCGTGATGCATGGCCCGTTTGAGCTCGTCGGGGGTGGCCCGCCGGAGGACGCGGAGGTTCATGGTCCGCAGAGCCTCGAAATCCTGCAGAGAGGTCGCGAGATCGGCCTCCTGATACCGCAGGCGCTCCGCCCAGAGATCCTGGTCATACGCGGGGAGCTCGGGCGCATCATGGGCCAGGATCATGCGGAACCGGAAACCGCCGGTCAGCTCCGAGTCGGCCAGATGCTGCACCACCTGCCGGACCGACCACTTCCCCGGTTTCTCCGGGGTGCCGTCCTGCTCCCGGCTGAGGCCCGCCACGGCCCGGCGGAGCGCCTCCGGAGTTTCCGCCAGCACCGTCATCGGCTCCCGCGAGCCGAGCGCCTGGAGGATGGAATTGATGTAGGCCCGGACCTGATCGTCCACGGCCGCCGTCGTAGCGCTGTTGGAAAGCTCGGACATTTCGGCTCCTCCCACGAAGCTCGCCGCAGCTTATCGCGGAGAGCCCGATGGCGCAAGTGGGGCGTAGCGCCAGCGTTTGACGCCGCCGGGACCGAAATGTAACCTACTAGGGGATCACCCATAGAACGAAGACTCGCGACGGCCGGAGCGCGGCTGTCCCGGCGATGATCCGGACGAAAGCCGGACGAAAGGGATTTATGAAATACCTCCATCTCGCCCTGACCCTCACTCTCCTGCTGGCGACGACCGCCTGGGCGCAGGAAAAAGCGACCACGGAATCCGGGAAGAAGATCCTCGTCTTCCCCGACGGGACCTGGAAGCCGGACACCGAAAAGCCCGCGCCTGCCGGCCCGACCTCCGTGCCGGCGGGGTCCACCACGAAGCTGGCGTTCAATCACGGAAAAAGCGCCCTCTTTTACAATCCCAAAAAGTGGAAGGTAGAAAAAGAAGAAGAGGCAGGGAGAACCTCGCTGGAGCACACCGAGGGCGACGGTTATGCGATCCTCATCTCGGAGAGAGTGGAGATCCCGCTGGAAGGGCTCAAGAAAATAGCTCTCTCCAACGCCAAGGAAGCCGCGCCCGACGCGGAGATCATCTTCGAGGACAAACGGAAGGTGAACGGCAAGGACATTCTGGTTTTGAAGCTCAAGGGAACCATCTCCGAGCTCCCGTTCTTCTACTACGGCTACTACTACAGCGGAAAAGAGGGGACGATCCAGGCGCTCACCTACACGGCCCAGAATCTCTTCGACGAGTTCAAGCCTGATTTCGAAGAGCTTCTGAACGGGTTGGTGGTCAATCCGTAGAGCCTGTGAAAAAAACAGGGACAGCAGGGACTCCAGGGACCAGAAACCGGCAACTTCTTCAGGTCCCTGATGTCTCTGCAGTCCCTGTTGCCCCTTTAGGCCCTATCCAACACCTCCAACCCGGTTGCAGCCAGTCCGTCGCTGTGGGATAATCTCGAACGAGGATATCCTGATGAAGCGCGATTACATCGAAAAACGCGACCACGGCTACTGGGTCTCTGGGACCCGGGTCTCGCTCGACTCCATCGTCTACGCCTTCTTGAACGGCCAGACGGCTGAAGGGATCGCCCAGTCCTTCCCCACCCTCAGCCTGGAGCAGGTCTACGGTGCGATCACCTTCTATCTGGCCCACCGCCCGGAGGTGGATGCCTACCTGCAGGAGGCCAAGGTCTCTTTCGAGGCTCAACGCGAAGTGGCTCGCTCGGCCGACCCGATGTTTTACAAAAAACTGGCGGACGCCCGGCTCCATCCGCGGTGAAGCTTCGGTTCCAGGCGGACGAGGACTTCAATCAGACCATCGTCCTGGCGATAGCCCGCCGGGAGCCCGGCATCGATTTCCAGACGACCACTCAGGCCGGTATCAGAGGTCTCCTGGACCCGGAGGTCCTCGCCTTCAGCGCGGAAGCAGGCCGCACCCTCGTAACACACGATGTCAGGACGATGCCGGGACATTTTGCCAGGTTCATTCAGAAGGCTGACAGCCCTGGGGTTCTCCTGGTCCCTCAGCACTTGCCGATCGCAGATGCCGTAGAAGAGATCATCCTCCTCTGGTACGCCACGGATGCTTCCGAGTGGGTCAACCGGATTGCATGGCTCCCTCTTTGAGAGGCTAATCTCCCCCATGAGCCCAAGCCCCAACTGGTACGATGCCCAACGCGCCCACATCGAAGCCTGCTGCCGGCAACTTGTCGCCGAAAAGGTGATCGAGCCCCTCTCCACGGACGAGGAGGAGACCGAAGCCTGGACGCTGTGGGAGCTCGCATCCCTGGTCGAGGGTCACCTCCACGTTCAGCTCGACGGCACCCGGCTGTCCGAGGAAGAGCGCCTGGACTACGAGCGCCGGATCAGCTCCGACGGCCACCAGCCCTACATGGACCCTCACCGTGGGTACACCCGCCCGTTCTGGCTGCTCGCCGACGGCCGGCGCGTCGGCACGATCGCCATCGGCACGACGTATTTTGGGATGGCTCTGCTCTCCATCATGAGCCTGTACGTCGATCCCGCCGAGCGGAAGCGGGGCATCGCCCGCCAGGCCCTCGAAGCGGTATACCGCGCGGGCCTCGCCAACGGCGCCGGAGGCATCCGCCTCGACACGAATTGGACCTGGCAGCCCGCCGTGCGCTTCTACGCTCGCATCGGGATGTGGATCTGGATGTGGAAACACAACCTGGTCTTCACCTGGCAGCCGGATTTGCCGCCCTACCGCGTCGAGATCGACGGCTCAGAAGCGCGTTTCCTGATTCTCCAGAAGGATCAGTGGCGTGTGATGGTCACCGCGCGAAACCTTGGCGAGCGTCTCGGCTGGGAGGCTGCTGATCTCAAAAACCTGCCCATCGAGCTGTCCCATTGCATCCCTGGCACCTTTGCCCTCCACCTCGCGCTCGCCGGTTGGCCGCTCGTGCGCAGCGACGAAGCCTGGGAGCATCGCTACAACTGGTCGGACGCGGGAGAGCCCGAAGGCCTCGCCTACAAGATCGAGGTCTTCGAGGCTGTGTTCCGGGAGCGCGGCTTCGAGATCCGGGCTCCGCGGATTCCGGGGCTTCGGTATCGGGAGCTCGATGAGATTGAGTGAGAGAAGGACGGCCGAGCGCCTGGAGGAGTGGAACATCCTGGAAGCCTCAGCCCGGCCCGCCCGGAATTTCAATCCATAGGATTACACACATCTTTGCCCGCCCTGGAAGGGCGGTCCCCCCCGCCTCACAAGATGTGTGTAATCCTTTGAATTTCACTCCCGGGCGGGTAAGGGGGTTGAGGCCGGAGTCCACGAACGCCTCATTGAGGAGCTTTTCGGATCTCTTGCACCAACACCTCCACCCACTGCCGAAACTCACCCGGCAATCCGTTGGGAATCGGCGGCAGTTGACCCTGGGCGATCTGGCGGAGAAAAGCGACATAGCCAGAAAACGGGACGGGTAGCTCAGCCATTTGGCCAAGCGCTTCATCCCCCTCGGGACCGAAGCCTCCGTCCTCGAAGCCAGCTTTGGCACAGGCAAGGGTCAGGGCTTGCAGCGCCTTGAACAGCTGAGCGGTCAGGCCAACGCCTCCCCCGCCCTGGCGTTCGAGCTCGTGCAGCAGGTCATCGCGCTTCTTAGCCCACTCAGCGGCAGCATCGAGGTTGCCACGCGCATGGGCAATCTCGGAAAGGTTGTCGTAGTCTTTGTAAACTTCCTTGAGATCAAGGAATTCGCGGATCTTACGTGCTTCGTGTGCATGATAATCGGCAGAAGCGAGATCACCAAGACGGAAGTGGATCTGTGCTAACGAGGACCAAGCAGAAGCTTCATCTGGCTTACTGCTATATCTTTGTTTGATCCGTAGACTTTCATTCCCAAATCGGAGGGCTTCCTCAAAATGCTGCCCAGCCGCCACCTCCTCACCCCGCCCACGGGCAGCATCACCCTCATCTCGACATGTGATGCCGATGTTTTGAACGGCTTGACCCAGGCAGTTTTGGTCTTGTAACTCTAGGGCTAACTCGCTTGATCCTTCAAACCAGGCTCGTGCCTCGGCCAAACGTCCTGCCTTCGCTTCTGTAACTCCCAGTAGATTGTAGGTCAGCATGACACTGCGGCGCTCACCTGCCTCCTGGAAGTACTGGAGCGCCTGCTGATAAATATGGCTAGCGCGCTCGAACTGGCCTTGATTATCGACAAGAGCGCCCTGATGTTGGAGAATCTTTCCGACCAATTCTTTGTCCCCCACTTGCCGAGCGGCGGAGAGGGCTAAGTCGTATCGATAATCAGCCTCACGGTAGCGGCGGTTCTCCGGCGCCGTGAACAGGGCATCGTGCAGCTTGTGGCCCCATTCATCGAAATTCCCTTCGATGCGCCGCGCCCGAACCACCGCCCCGCCATCGGGCAGCTCCATGAACTCTTCCAGATACCAACGCAGATCGTCGTAATCGCTCTCCTCGAGGAACGGCGTGAACGGGACCTCGACGCCCAGACGGTTGCCCTCGGCATCGACGAGGTGAGCGAGATAGCCAGGGTCCGCGGCGGTGAAGAGGATGCGGAGGTCTTTCATGGGGCTTCGTGATCGCGCTGCCGCCGCTCCTGCTCCAGCAGCGAGGCCGCAGAGTCTTCAAGATCGGTGGCGCGCCGTTGCGAGAGCTTGTCATGCCATTCGTAGCGCGCCATCTCGCGTTCGAGGGCTTCAAGGACAATGTCCCTGATCGTACGGTGATGCTTCCGCGAATATCGGCGTAGCCGTTCATGAAGAGCCTCGGGTAGATTCTTGAGCTGGAGGTTCGCCATGACGAAGTATCATGGCCTGTTTCGGGCGTGCTGATGGCCCGCGCAGGCTGGTCCACCCGCTGGAGCTGGGCTCCGAGAGTCCCCGCCCGCAGGGCGGAATTGGCTCAGCCTTGGGTGTCAACCCCAGGTGGGAGCCCGCGGAAGATCTCCAAGCCCCGGAGAGCCGGCAGACCGACGGCCCATCGGTCCGGCGGGAGGTCCAAAAGGGGGAATGAAGCGATCGCCGGCCCCGGCGGAAGGCTCGTTCCGCGAAATGGCTCGTCCGTTCCGCGGAGCGGCTGGCTCGCCCCACGGAGCGGGTGGTTCGCTCCGCGGAGCGGCTGGCCCGTTCCGCAGGGTGGTTGGTTCGCTCCACGGAGCGGTTGGCTCGTTCCGCGGAGCGGGTCAATGATTCCACGGAATCGTCCTTCCGTACCGCGGAACGGTTCAGCCACTCCACAGTATGGCTCAATCATCCCGCGAAATTGCTCTTCCGCTCCGCGGAGCGGGGTGGCTCGTTTCGCGGAGCGGTTCAATGATTTCGCGGAATCGTCCTTCCATACCGCGGAACGGTTCAGCCACTCCACGGTATGGCTCAATCATCCCGCGGAATGGCTCTTCCGCTCCGCGGAGCGGGTGGCTCGCTCCGCGGAACGGTCCAACGATTCCGCGGAATGGACCGACCGCCGGCCCCGGCGGAAGGCTCGCTCCGAGGAACGGCTCAACCCTTCCGCGGAATCGTCGGACTTCTCCCCGGAACGGACGAGCTGCCGGGCTCCAGAGGCGCCGCGAGCCCTTGTTCATGAGGCCCCCTTCCGTCCCCGCGCAAGCTGATCCACCCGCTTGAGCATCGCGGGAACCCGATAAGGGCCGTGCATCCTCTCCACCCAACCCGCGGCCTCCTCCGCGCTGACTCCCGCCGCGGTGACGTACAGCGGCGACCGGCTGTCCCCGCGGTAGACCGGGACGGCATCCGTGGCTCCCACGAATCGTGACTTGGCCACGCCGACCACCACCGTCCGCTCACCCAGGGCCTGGTACAGGTAGGCTCCAAGTCCGGCCCGTTCGGGACCGAGCCAGACGTATCCATCCACCACGACCACGTCGGCGGCGGGACCGCGCTCCAGCACGGCGAGCACGCACGGCAGCTCACGGCGATAAAACTCGCCCGGCTGATAGGGAGCGACCTCGCTGATAGCCGTCATCACCTCGACCTCGGCCTCCGAGGCCGTCCATCCCCGGAGCCAGACGCCCGCGGCGACGGCGATCGTGTCCCGATAGTCGACGTCGACGCAGGCCACCAGAGCGTCAGGGGGCGAGCCCGTCATCACACCCTCGTCCCGGCGCGGACTGCCGCATCTTGAGCACCCATAGAAATAGAGGTACCGCAGATCCTGAAAGGAGGCCTCCCATGCGTAAATTCAAGCTCCCGCTGCTGCTCCTGGTCCTGGCGTCGATCCCTGGCACGCTCGGCCTCGCCGAGGAGGCTGGCGGCAACCCGGCCACCGCGGTCGCCGCCGTGACGAGCGTCGCGGCGAACGCGCCCGCTCCCGTAGCCGCGGCCCTGCCGGACTGGGCCAACCTTCCCACCCAGACCCCGGCGCCGCAGACGCCGCAAGGGATCGACGACAAGCCGGTCTTCCTGATCACCTGCAGCAGCTGCAGAACCTCGCCGCGGTGCAGCAGCTTTCATGACTGTGTGCTGATGGGCTGCTGCTGAGCGCTCCGAACGAGGCGCGCGCGCGTCAAGATTTCGCGCGCTCCTCGGCTTCCGCCAGCCAGCCGCGGCGGAGCTGGTCCGCCGGGATATTCGAGAGATAGGGCTTGAGATCGAGCACCGGCGTGCCGTCGAGCATGTCGACGCCACGGACGTGAAGGACCCGCCCTTCGCGCCGCAGGAGCTCGACGACCGTCAAGGCCAGCGGATTCGGCCGGCGCGGCGAGCGGGTGGCGAAGACGCCGTGCGGCCGGTCGTCCGCCGGCGGCGTGCCCACCCAGGTTTCCGGGAGATCCCCGGCGCGGTCGAAGACCCAAAGCACATAGAGGTGCGAGAACCCCTCGACGTCCTGGAGCCCCTCCTCGTACTCCGGAAAGATTTCGATCGTCCCTTCCTCGCGGTGCTCCGCCCCCAACCCCTTGGAGATCTCGCCGGTCGCCGTATAGGGAGAGTGAATGGTGCCGATGGGGTGGAAGGTGAAGGTGGGGGTTGGTGGTTCCATGGCAGCGGGAGAGTATCGCGGAAGGCAGCTCCTACGATATGCTCGGCGCAAGGAAAAAGGGACGCAAAGGGACGCCAGGGACTCCAGGAAAAGCAAAAGCCCATGAGCGGCTCTCCGTTTCCTTGAGGGCCCTGGCGTCTCTGGAGTCCCTGCTGTCCCTGGAGTCTCTTTTACGCCCGCCGGAACGTCTCCTGGAACCGCCGCACCGCGTTGCCGCTGCCACAGATGTAGATGGCGTCCGACGGCTGGAAGCGGAAGCCGGGACCGAATTCGACCAGCACCTCGTCGCCACGCTCGACCGCGACCACGGAGCAGCCGGTGCGCTCGCGGATGCCCAGGCCCGAGGGATGGCGGCCGGCGAGGCCGTCGGGGGCGATCTTCAGGATCTTGAGCTGCGGATCGACCGCGACCGCCTCTTGGCCGAGCAGCTTCTGGGCCAGCATCTGCCCCGAGACCTGGCTGATCGAGAGGGCGAAGTCGGCGCCCGCGCGGTGGATGCGCTCCACGTTCTCGGCCTCGTTGACGCGGGCGATCACCGGCACCTCGGGGGCCAGGTCCTTGAGGATCACGGTGGCGAAGAGGGTGGCGCTGTCGGTGTCGAGGGCGAGGATCACGGCCTGGGCGTCCCGCGCGCCGGCCCCCTCCAGCAGCCGCGCGTCGAGCACGTTGCCCACCAGATCGACCTCCGGGCCGGGGTTGCGGTCGATCAGCTTGACCTCCTCCCCCACCGCCTTGAGCAGCTCCGCCACCTTGCGTCCCACCTCGCCGCCGCCGCCCACCACGAAGGGCCCCTCCCGCCGTAGCGTCACCGCGCCGCCCGCCAGGTCGTGCAGCCGGTCGACGCTCTGCGGGCTCCCCACGACCACCAGGATGCCGTCCGGCTCCAGGCGGAGCCCCGAGCCGCTGGAGACCACCAGCTCGCCCCCCACCCATTGGCCGACCACGATGGCGCCGGTGCGGGTGCCGATCGCGGTCTCATCCAGGGTGTGGCCGGCGAGCGGGCTTTCGGGGCTCACCCGCACCTCGGCCACCTCCAGGTTGCGCCCGAGCTGCTGGATGCCGCCCACGCGCGGATTGATGCGCTTGGAGGCGCGGGCGGCGAGCGCCGCGCCCAGGATATGGCGCGGGGTGAAGACGGCCGAGGCGCCGGCGAGCATCATGGGCCGGCGGTGGAAGGGGTCCTCGACCAGCGCCAGGATGGTCCCGCGGTAGCCGGCCTGGCGGGCCGAGAGGATGAGCGCGGCGTTCTCGTCGTCGCTGCCGTTGGCGATGACCGCCCGCGCGCTCTCCAGCCGGGCCGCCCGCAACGCCCCCTCGCCCAATCCCCGGTGGATGATCCGCACCCCGCGCTCGAAGAGGCGGCGGGCCTTGGCGTCGTCCTTCTCCAGCACCAGCGTGGGCACGCCGGCCCCCTTCAGCTCCTCCAGCAGGCTCTCGACCGCCGGGCCGTAGCGGTAGATCACCGCGTGTCCATGGAGGTCCTTAGGCACCTCCTGCGGCAGGCGCGTCTCGAAGCGCTCCTCCAGGAAGGGGATGAGGTAGATCGGGAAGATCAGGAAGACCAGCAGGACGCCGAGGAACTGCACCACCACCACCAGCAGCACCATCAGCGGATGGCGCCACGAGGCGTCGGCGCCATAGCCGGTGGTGGTCAGCGTCTCGGCGGCCCACTCCAGGCTCTGCCAGAAGTCGCGGTGCTTGCCTTCGAGCGCCGCCATCCCCCACATGTAAAGGACGGTCGAGGCCAGGACCGTGAGGGCCAGGCCGAGGCCGAGGACGGCGAGCCGAGTGCGGGAGCGGGTCACGGGGGTATTTTAAGGCCCGCCCGGGCCTCAGTACGGCATGTCCTCCTCGTCCAGCCCGAAGTGGTGCCCCAGCTCGTGGACCACCGTGTCGCGGATCTCGCGGATGACCTGGCGTCGGGACTCGCAGTAGCGGAGGATGGGCCCGCGATAGATGAAGATGCGGTCGGGCATGGCGCCCTGGTAGAAGGTGCTGCGCTCGTCGAGCGGGATGCCCTGGTAGAGGCCGAACAGCTCTTCGTCCGGCTCCATCCCCAGGGCCACGAGGTCCTCGGGGTCCGGCTCCTCGGCGACCATCACGGCCACGTTGTCCAGCAGCGCCGCGAATTCCTCGGGCAGGCTGTCCAGGGCCTTCTCGACCAGCGACTCGAGCTCTTCCGGCGGGATACGCACCATGCGGGATAGATTACCAGCGTGTCCTCGCTCCGCGGGAATCCCCTCTTGCTGGTGCTCTTCCTGGCCGCGCTCCACATGCTGGTCTTCGACCGCGGCCTGGGGGGCGACGGCTGGGCGGGGTTCGCCACACTCGAATCGCTGGCCGACGACGGCGATCCCTGGGTGGAGAACCAGACGCGGGGGGTGATGAACGGACTGGTGGGCGCGCCGGGCGGGCATCTCGTCCTGCATCACCTCGTCATGCATCACCTCGTCATGCAATACCCGCCCGGCATCCTGGCCCTCGACGCCCTCCCGTTCCTGGCCGGCCGCGCGGCCGACCGGCTGCTGCCGGCGCGATGGATGGCGGGCGGGGTCGATCTCCCTCCCGTGGGCCGGGTGCCGCGCGGGGTGTTCCTCTCGGCGGCGATGATCGTGCTGGCCCGCAACCTCGCCACCCTCCTGGGGCTGCTCTGGCTGGGCCGGGCGTTGCGAAGGATGGGCTTCTCCGCGGGGATCGCCGCCGCGGCGGCCGCCCTGGCGTTCTTCGGAGGGCCGCTGATCTTCTACTCGCTGGTGGGGATGAGCCACGCTCCCACCTTCGCCCTGGCCGCGCTGCTGCTCCTCGTGCTGGTCCGACTGGATGGGTGGAAGCTCGCTTTCGCGGCCGGCGCGATCGTGGGCGGGGCGGTGCTCCTGCGGTATGGATCGATCGTGCTGGCGGCGCCGGCCGTGGTGGCGATCTTTATGAAGAACGGACGTTTTGTAGGGGCGGCCCTGCGTGGCCGCCCTGGGAGGGGGGAGGCCGCGTCGGAACAGCCATCCGTGGAACAGCCCACCCACCCAGGGCGGCCACATAGGGCCGCCCCTACAAAAGACGTCCTGTCCTTCGCGGCTGGCCTCGCTGTCTCTCTGATACCTCTCCCCTTCTGGTGGAGCTGGATCTTCGGGTCGTGGCGGCTCCCCTATGGCGGGACGTGGGTGGTCTCGGCCGCCTCGCCGTGGAACGTCCTCTTCTCGCCGGTCCATGGGCTGTTCCTGTTCCATCCGGCGCTGCTGCTGGCGGCGGTGGGATTGGTGATGATGATCCGGCGGTCGCCAGGCTGGGGCGCGGTCGCCGCGGTCTGGTTCCTCGCCGTGGCGGTGCTCTATGGCTGGTGGTCGGAGTGGAGCAATCCGGGCGGCTATGGCCAGCGGTTCCTGATCGACGCGCTCCCCGCTCTGGGGGTCGGCTTCGCCGCGCTCCTGGAGGGGGGATGGCTACGGCTCAAGGCCACGGCCGCGGTGGGGGCGGCCCTGCTGGGCTATCTCCTATTCTTCGCGGCGGTGGGAGGCCTCGTGGTACCGCCCGCCGGGCTCCCCTGGCCGCAGCGGCTGAGTGAGTACGCGCCGCTGCTCCGGCGCCCTCCGGGACCGGCCGCGCTCGGCGACGCCCTGCGCCGGGCCTCGCTGCCGGCGCGCGCGGTCGCGGGACCGCCGCCCGCGCGGTAGACTCCCAGCATGTCCGTCCGCCTCGACAAATGGCTCCACGTCGCCCGCGTGTACAAGACGCGCACCCAGGCGACCCACGCGGTCGACCTCAACCGGGTGCGCGTGAACGGCCAGCCGGCCAAGCCGCACCGCAATCTCGTCCCCGGCGACCGAATCGAGGTGGAGATCGGCGAGTGGACCCGCGTGCTGATCGTCAAGGAGCTGCGCGACAAGCCGGTCTCCAAGGAGGAGGCCCGCACCCTCTTCGAGGACCTCAGCCCGCCCCGCCCCGAATCCGACCCCTGGCTGCGGCTGACGCGCCGCCCCCCCGTCCTGCGCGAGAAAGGCGCCGGCCGCCCCACCAAGAAGGAGCGCCGCGACATGGACCGATGGGAGGAGGGGGACTAAACCCTCACCCCGGCCCTCTCCCGTCCCCTCCCCCCCTCCCTCACCGGGAGAGGGAGAAGGACCGCTCGAGCTGGATTTGTTTTTCTCCCTCTTCTCCCGGGGAGGGAGGGGGGAGGGGACGGGAGAAGAGGGCCGGGGTGAGGAGGGTCCGTCAAAAATTGGGCGCGGACCGGGGAGGGGATCCCGAGGTCCGCGCCCCATCGGAGGGAATACACCACCATCCTAGATTGGACAAGATCGCATGTCAACAATCTGTCCATATATTCCTCCGTCCGATTCTTGACACTCTCTAGACGTTGTTGTTAGGCTCCGCCTCGATGTCGACTACCCGGCCGAGCTCCAGCGTGCCTCGCCATCCCATCGGCGTCGTGGCCCGGCGGACGGGTCTCAAGCCGGACCTGATCCGCGCCTGGGAACGGCGGTACGGCGCCGTGGCGCCCGGGCGCACGGAGACCCGGCGGCGCTTCTACTCGGACGCGGACATCGAGCGTCTCCTGCTGCTCCGCCGGGTGGTCAGCACCGGCCGCGGGATCAGCCAGGTGGCGGGCCTCTCGAATCCGGAGCTGGAGGCGCTGATCGAGGCGGAGCCCGCGCCGGCGGCGTACGCGCCACCCTCCCCCTCGGCGCCGGAGGAGATCGACGAGGTGGCCGAGGCGTTCCTCAACCGCTGCGTCGCGGCGGCGCAGCGGCTCGACGCGCGCGAGATGGAGCTCGAGCTCGACCGCGCCTCGGTGCTGTTCAGCCGCACCCATCTGATCGAGCGGGTGCTGGTGCCGCTGATGCGGCGCATCGGCGATCTCTGGCACCAGGGGGCGCTGCGCCCGATCCACGAGCACATGGCCTCGTCGGTGGTGCGCTCGTTCCTGGGCGGCATGAGCGGCGCCTGTCATCCGGAGCTCTCGGCGCCGCACCTCGTGGTGACCACGCCGGCGCGCCAACGCCACGAGCTCGGCGCCCTGCTCGCCGCCGCCACCGCGGCCTGCGAGGGGTGGCAGGTGACCTATCTCGGGCCGGACCTCCCGCCCGAGGAGATCGCCGCCGCCGCCCGGCAGAAGGGGGCGCGCGCGGTGGCGCTCAGCATCACCTATCCCCCCGACGATCCCGTGCTGGTCGACGACCTCCGGCGCCTGCGCCGGCTCCTCGGCCCCCACACCCTCCTGATCGCCGGCGGCCGGGCCTGCGCCGCCTACAGCACCGTCCTCCAGGAGATCGGCGCCCGCCGCCTGGAGGATCTGGCCGGCCTGCGCCGCGAGCTCCATGGGCTGCGGACCGGCGCGCCGGAAAATTTAGACAATCTTGTAGACAACACCTTGACAGACGTTCGCTAACTGCCCAGGAGCTCCCCCACCGGCGCCAGCGACTCGACGTGATCGCAGAAGATCTTGCAGGCCACCATGATCGGCACCGCGAGGATGGCCCCGGCGATCCCCCACATCCAGCCCCAGAAGGTGAGCCCGAGGAAGATCATCACCGGGTTCAGCGTCAGCCGGCGGCCCAGGATCATGGGGGTGATCAGGAAGGTTTCCAGCCCGTGCAGGACGAGGAACACGCCCGGCGGCAGCAGGGCGTGCGGGATGTCCGGGAAGGCGAGGAGCCCCACCATGGTCAGCACCGAGACCATGAGGATGGGCCCCAGATAGGGGATGTAGTTGGCGAAGGTGGCGAGCACCCCCCAGAGCAGCGGGTTGGGGACGCCGATCAACGCCAGGGCCCCCCAGACCACCAGGCCCAGGACGATGTTGATCAGCGTGATCGTGGCGAGATAGGCCGAGACCTCGGTCTCGATCTGCCGCGCGATCTCCACCGCCCGCCGCTTGTCCGCCAGGCTGGGCGTCACCTTGATCAGCTTGCCCAGGAACAGGTCCCCCGAGGCGAGCAGGAAGTAGAGGAGGATGAACATCACCACGGCGCTGGAGACCAGCTCGGTCGCCTTGCTGAGCACCCGCGCGCCCAGGCTCTCGGTGGTCACCTGGACCTTGGGCGTGCCGTCCTGCCCACCCGAGACCTTGGCGATCTTCTCCACCTGCTCGGTCGCCTTGCTCACCCTCTGCACCGGCCTCTTGAGATCGCGGATCTTGCTCTCGATCTTCCGCAGATTCTGAGGCGCCTGCCCCATCCATTCGTAGGCCGGGGTGGCCAGCTCGACGGCGCCGAGCACCAGCAGCCCCAGCAGGCTGAAGATGGCCAGCGCCGCGCCCAGGGCTTCCGGAATGTGCAACTTTTTCAAGCCCCGGACGACCGGGCTCAGGAGAAAGCTGAGCAGAAGGGCCAGGACGAGGGGAAGGAAGAAGGCCCGTCCGAAGTAGAGCGTGTAGAAGGATGCGAGGACGAAGAGGCCGTTCAGGGCGATCGACCGCACGCCGAACGGTCCTCGCAGGAGATCGCGAAGCTTCCGGATGTCGGGGCGCGGCGGCTCTTCCTCGGGAGTCTCTTTCCGGAACGCTTCGAGCATGACAAAGGATTCTACGGCGGCCGGCCCGCAAACGTACCGGCCGCTACCAGGTTCCTCGGGGCGTCCGCGTCAGGCCCGCCGCACGAGCCCCAGGATGAGCGAGACCACGAAGACCACCAGGAAGAGCACGAAGAGGAGCTTCGCGATCCCCGCCGCGCCGGAAGCGATGCCGCCGAACCCGAAGATGGCGGCCACCAGCGCGACGATCAGGAAGATCAAGGCCCACCTCAGCATACCGCTTTCCTCCGTTTGCCGGCCGGAGCCGGGAGATGACCAGAAAGGCCAGAGGCACACCAAGGGAGGAATCACTGGATGTTCAGCGCCTCTGGCTGCTCGTTTGTAAGAGCAATGGTCGTGCCAGATAGGTGCATGGGTGAAGCTAAAGGACAACACAGACGAGCACGGACAAACCAGGACAGGCAAGGACCAAGACACGAGAGATGGTACAAGTCGTTTCTTCCTGGTTGTCCCTGTCCGTCCATGCTCGTCCGTGTCTGTCCGTGTTGAGCTCACCGCTCCCACGAAATCTCGAACAGCGCCAACTGCTCCACCCGCTCCCGCACCAGGTTCGAGGCGGTCACGCCGATCAGCCGCACGGGCCGGTTCGGAGCCTCGGTGCGGCGGAGGAGGTCCCGGGCGCAGCCGGCGATGGTAGCGCGCTCGTAGACCGGCACGGCGTAGGTCCGCGAGCGGGTCACGGTGGTGAAGTCGTCGTAGCGCACCTTGAGGGTCACCGTGCAGCCGGCGAGCCCCGAGCGGGCCAGGGCCGCGGCGACCTCCTCCGCCCGCCGGTCCACCTCCACCTCCATGAAGGCCAGATCGGTCAGATCCTCGGGGTAGGTGTTCTCGCTCCCCACGCTCTTCCGCTCCTGGTGGGTCTCGACCGGCCGGTCGTCGATGCCGCGGGCGAATTCGTGGAGGATGCGGCCGTGCTTGCCGAAGCGGCCCACCAGATCTTCCACCGGCACCCCGCGCAGGTCGGCCACGGTCTGCACCTTCATCTCGTTGAGAACGCGCTCGGTCGCGGGGCCCACGCCGTGCAGCCGGCGCACGGGCAGGGGATCGAGGAAGGCCCGCACCTTCTCCGGCCGCACCACCGTCAGGCCGTCCGGCTTGTTGAAGTCCGAGGCGATCTTGGCGATCAGCCGGTTGGGGCCCACGCCGACGCTCACCGTGAGCCCCCGCTCCTCGCGCACCCGGCGCCGGATCTCCCTGGCCAACGCCGTGGCGCTCCCGGCCTCGCCCAGGTGATCGGTGACGTCGAGGTAGGCCTCGTCGATCGACACCGCCTGCACCAGGGGGGTGAATTCCCGGTAGATGGCGAAGATCTTCTCCGATTCCTTGGAGTAGCGGCGGAAGTCGGGAGGGATGAAGATGGCGTCCGGGCAGAGCCGCCTGGCGCGCGAGGAAGGCATGGCCGAATGGACGCCGAACTTGCGCACCTCGTAGCTGGCGGCGGCCACCACCCCCCGGCTCTCCGGCCGGCCGCCGATCACCACCGGCTTGCCACGCAGGGACGGGTCGTCCCGCATGTGCACCGCCGCGTAGAAGCAGTCCATGTCGCAGTGGAGGACACGCCGCACGAAGCGTAGCTTAGCGCGAAACCCGCCGCGTTTTCGCCTTATGGCCTCAGGCCGCAACCCGCTCGCGAGCGGTATCGGTTTGTCACGAAAAGTGCGCCTCAAGCTACTCTCTCTGGAATGTCCAGGGGGGGAGACGGTAAAATGGGCTGACGCATTCGTATCTCGCGGGACTCCGGGAGGGGAGAAAGAAGGAAGCCGGAGCGAGCGCCGTCAGCCGCCCAGACTGAATAAAGGATGATTGTCTCTCCCGTTTCTCGCCGGTTCACGCCGCGATTCCGTGGCGTGCTCTGTTTTTTCCTGCTGCTGACGGCTCTGCTCTGTGGGGCCGCGCAGCCGCCGTCCATTCCGGGTCCCAGCCTCACCGACGGTCTCGTCCTGGAGCGCGAGCTCAAGGGCGGCGAGACCCACGTCTATCCGGCCGACCTCCAGGCGGGTCAGTTTCTGCGGGTGCGGGTGCAGGAGGAGGGGATCGATGTAGCGGTACGCCTGCTCGATCCCACGGGGGCCGTGGTCACCGGCTTTGACGGGCTCAACGCCGGACATTCGGACGAGGATCTGGCGGCGGTGGTCTCCGTCTCCGGCCTCTATCGAGTCGAGGTGATGAGCGGCAAGGAGAAAGCGTCTCCGGGACGGTACCGGCTGCGTGTCGAGGGGCCCCGGACGGCGAGCGACCAGGACAAGGTCCGGTCTGAGGCCGTGAAGGCTTTCTGGGAGGCCGGCCAAGAGCGCGGAAAGGACGAGGAGGCGCTGCGGCGGAAGATCCGGTCTGTCGAGCGTGCCGTTCCTCTCTGGCACCAGTTGGGGGAGCCCAGGCGCGAGGCGGAGGCTCTCTATTTCCTGGGCGTCAGCCGCTTCAATCTCCCGGGCGCCGCCGAGCAGACACTGGCGGACTTCCAGGCGTCCGCGGCTCTCTGGGGAGCCCAACCGGACGGTGAGGCGCGCTATTTTCAGATCCGGTCCCTCAACAGCATGGGCCGGCTGCTGAGACAGCTCGGACGTCCGGACGAGGCGAGGCAGCGTTACCAGGAAGCCCTCGCGGTCGCCCGCCAGGCGGGGGACGCGCGCAATCAAGCCGCCACCCTGAACAACCTCGGCTTCCTCGATTGCGAGCAGGGGGAGCCGCGGCGGGGGATCGAATCCCTCACCGAATCCCTGGAGAAGGCGCGCGAGGGCCACTATCAGGACATTCAGGAGAGAGATCTCATCAATCTGGCCTTCGCCTACGAACAATTGAGGGACAACCAGAAAACCCTTCAGTACGAGCAGGAAGCTCTCGCGCTGGCACGCGCCACGGGAGACCGGGAATACGAGCCCGCGGCGCTCAACAACCTGGGAGAGACCTATGCTCTTCTGGGTGACTGGGAAACGGCCATCAAGCACTTTCGACAGGCGCTGCCGCTCCTCCATTCCCCGGGCCGACGCTCCGAAGAGGCCAGCACCTACATCAATCTCGGCGACGCCCTGCAGCGCCTGAAACGGTTTGATGAAGCCAGGGAGGCTTTCGCTCGGGCGCTCACGCTGGCGCGGGAGGCCAAGGACGCGGAAACCCAGTCGGCGGCGCTGAGAAACCAGGCGTTTCTCTTCGTGAAGCTGCGCCAGCCGGCCAAGGCGCTGGAGCCCGCCCGGGAGGCCCTCCACCTGGCCCAGGGTTTTCCGGAGGGGGAGGTGAACGCTCTCTACGCGCTGGGGCTGGCTCACCGGGAGCTCGGCGATCTCCAGGCGGCCCGGGAGGAGCTCGGGAAGGCGCTCTCTCTGGCCCATGCCCGGGAGGACGGGTCGAGAGAGGCGGAGATCGGCCTGGCTCTGGCCCGGGCGGAAAGGAAGGGCGGCGACCTGACGGCGGCCCTGGACCGTACCCGGTCGGCGTTGGACATCATCGAGTCCATTCGCACGGGGGTCCTGGATCCGCGGTTGCGGACCTCGTTCCTCGCCACCAAGCAGGATTTCTACGAGTTTTACATCGACTCGCTGATGTCCGCGCAGGGCCCGCCGGGCGAAACCCGGATCACCGAGGCCCTCCAGGTCAGCGAACGGGCGCGCGCCCGGAGCCTTCTGGACATCCTCAGCGAGTCCGGAGCCGACATCCGCAAGGGGGCTGATCCGGCGCTGATCGACCGCGAGCGCCAACTCCGCGACAGGGTCAACGTCCTGGATCGCGGCCGGTTCAATCTCCAGGCCGGAGAGAAGCCCGACCGGCGGAAGCTCGACGAGGTGGAGCGGCAGCTGGAGCAGACTCTCGACGAATACAGCCGCGTCCAGGCGGATCTGCGGGCGAGCAGCCCGAGCTACGCCGCCCTGACCCAGCCCCAGCCGTTGAGCGTCGAAGAGATCCAGAATCAGATCCTCGACGGCAAGGCCCTGCTGCTCGAGTATTCGCTGGGCGAGAGCCGGAGCTTCCTCTGGGTCGTGACCCCGCGGGCGGTGCGGAGCTTCAAGCTCCCCGGCCGGGAGAGGATCGAGAAGACCGCCCGCCGCTATTACGAGCTGTTGACCGCCCGCAACGGACGGCCGCGGGGGGAGAGCCTGCAAGCCTGGAAGCAGCGGATCGACGGCGCGGACGCGGAGGTCGGACGCCTTGGACGCGACCTCTCCCGGCTGCTCCTGGCCCCCGCCGAGCGGCTCCTGGGGGACCATCCCCTGCTCATCGTGGCCGACGGGGCCCTGCAGTACATCCCTTTCGCCGCTCTGCCGAGCCCTTCGTCGGGCGCGGCGCTGGTGACGCGCCACGAGGTGGTGAGCCTCCCCTCCGCCTCGGCGCTGGCCGTGCTGCGGCTTGAGGCCCGCGGCCGCTCCCGCGCGCCGAAGACCCTCGCCATCTTCGCGGACCCGGTCTTCCAGGAGAACGATCCACGGCTGACTCATCGGCCCGAAAAAACCGAGCGGATGAGCCTGGCTTCCAGGGCCACCCGGGGGTGGAGCCCGGCGGACGAGCGGCAGGCGGGCGGCGAGCGCCCCTCGTTCCGCCGCCTGCCCTCGTCCCGGAAAGAGGCGGAGACCCTCGCCTCTCTCGTCCCCGGCGACCAGCTCTTCCTCGCCATGGGCTTCGACGCCTCCCGCGCGAAGGCCACCAGCCCCGAGCTCGCCCAGTATCGCAACGTCCACTTCGCCACCCATGGCGTGCTCGACAGCCGGCGGCCGGAGCTCTCCAAGCTGGTCCTCTCGCTCTATGACGAGCGGGGCAGGTCCGAGGACGGGTTCCTGCGGCTCAACGATATCTACAGCCTCCATCTCGACGCCGATCTGGTCGTGCTCTCGGCCTGCCAGACCGCCCTCGGCAAGGAGATCCGGGGGGAGGGGCTGATCGGCCTGACGCGCGGCTTCATGGACGCCGGAGCCGCCCGCGTGCTCGCCAGCCTGTGGAGCGTCGAGGACCGCGCGACCGCCGAGCTGATGGGAAGCTTCTATCGCGCCATGCTCCGCGACAAGCTCTCCCCCGCGGCGGCCCTCCGCCGGGCCCAGCTCAAGATGGCCTCCAGCCCGGGCCGCCAATCTCCCTATTTCTGGGCCGGTTTCTCTCTCCAGGGGGAGTGGAAGTGAGCCAGCGTGGCGAAGGCGCCTCCAGGATGGAGAGCCTCCAGGGCGGCCTGACGACCGAGGCCTTCGAGGCCCTCCTCCGCCAGCTCGCTCCCGAGCGCGAACGGGCCGGCGAGCTCTACGAGGCCATCCGCTACAAGTTGGTCCGCCTCTTCGAGTGGCGCGGGTGCGCCGCGCCGGAGGATCTGGCCGACGTGACGTTCAACCGCGTCGCCCGCCGCCTGGCCGAAGGGGTCGAGCTGCGGTCGAACGACCCCTACGGTTATTTCTGCGGCGTCGCCCATCTGGTCTACAAGGAGGTCTTGCGGAAGGCCGCGCGGGAGCATCGCGCCCTCGCGGGCGGCGACTGGCCTCCCCCTACCACCGAGGAGGACGAGCCCTCCGACGCCCGGCTCGAATGCCTCCGCCGGTGCCTCGACGAGCTGCCGCCGGACCAGCGCGACCTGGTGCTCCGGTATCACCATGGGAAAAGCGATCAGGGGGAGAGCAACATCCGCAACCGCCAGCAGCTCGCCCAGGAGGTGGGGGTCCAGTTGAACGCCCTCCGCATCCGCGTCCACCGGGTCCGCCGCAAGCTGGAATCTTGCGTCCAAGCCTGTCTGGGCCGCTGACCTTTTCTCTCGTGAAACGTTTTCATGGGATCGGACACTCGTGTTTGAGATCGATGAGGAGGGCTGAAATCCCATGAATTCCAATCCCACGGATGACGAGCTGCTGAGGGGCTATCTCCTCGACGAGCTCACCGAAGAAGAGGCGGACGCCGTGGAGGGGCGCCTGCTCGCGGAGGACGAGCTGTTCGAACAGTCCGAGGCGATCGAGGCCGATCTCCTCGCCGAGTATGCTCAAGGGAGCCTCGCCCCCGCGGAGAGGGAGCGCGTCCGGCAACGGCTCGCCTCTTCTCCCCAGGGACGGGAGCGCCTGCAGCTGGCCCGCTCGCTGAACGTCCTGGCCGCCAGAGAAAAGCCTGCGGTGCTCCCTTTCGTCCCGCGCGCCGCGCCATCCCGGCGGCCGGCGCTGCGCTGGGCCGCTCTGGCCGCGGGGCTGCTCGCCGCGACCGGCCTGACCTGGCTCTCCCTGGAACAGTCCCGCACCCTCCACCAGGAGCGCCCCGCTCTCGTGATCGCGGAGACTCCCCGCGCGCACGAGGTGCCGGCGCCGCCTCCGGCCCCCGCACCGGCCACGCCGCCCGTGGCTCCGGCTCCGGCACCCGTGAAGGCGGTGTTCCAGCTCGCGTTGACGTCGCTGCGCGGGTCCGAATCCGCGGAGAAGCTCCGGGTCCCGGCCAACGCGGGAACCGTCGAGCTCCAGATCTCGGTCGAAGGGATGGAGGATCTCCAGTCCTTCCACCTGGCCGTGCGGAACCGGAAGGCGGAAACCGTCAAGGCTTGGACCGGGCTCAAGCCGAAGAGCCTCAACGGCGTCCGGGCCCTCGTCGTCGATCTGCCGGCCGAGCTGCTGCCGGCCGGGAGATATGAGATCCAGGCCCAGGGCCTCGCTCCCGGAGGCGAGCCCGAGGACCTGTCGCCTCTGGAAGTTGAAGTCGTGAGAGAAGGCAAGGGTTGATCACGACCAACGGCCCCCGTCGACCTCGGTCGCGGGACTCATTTGGGAGGAATCTTTTGCTATGGACATCACGAATACCACGGATCTGGATAGCAAGTACAAAGTCGCCGGCGGTGGGGGATCCCCCATGGGCGGCGGCCATCATCCCCAGCATTTCCCGATTGAAGAAGCCGTGAGCTGGGCCACGCTCCACGCGGGCGCCCGGATCTCCATTAACCCCAAGTCCACAGGCCCCTGGACCGTCTACTTCTACATTCAGGGCAAGGGGTTTACCGTGACCACGGAATCCGCCGCGGACCGGCTGACGCTGATGCGGTCCGGCGCCGGCTTCCACGTGCAGGTCAACTGACCGACTCTCCTCCTCTGCGAAAGGCGGGCTCTTCCGGGCCCGCCTCCTTTTTCGATGAAATAATTCGGGCTCAGCCGTCACATAGAAGGAGATGGCTGAAACGAGACGCGTCTCCTCCGCTCGTCCCTCCCCCGCCCGGCGCGGGACCGGGCCTCGCACGGGGACCGAGCTGCTGGTGATGGCCGTGCTCGTGCTGGGGCTCACCCTCAACGCCCTCGTGCTGCTCCGCCACACGGCGCTCTCCCGCGCCGACGTGCTGCTCGGCGCGACCGTGCTCGTCGCCGGAGTGACCCTGCTGGTGATGATGGAGGTGTACCGCCGGCGGTGAGCCCTCATCACCCCGGCCCTCTTCTCCCGTCCCCTCCCACCCTCCCTCACCGGGAGAAGAGGGAGAAAAACCAAAAACAGGATGGGAACGGGTCTTTCTCCCCTCTCCCAGTGTGGGAGGGCGGGAGGGGATGGGAGAGGGGCCGGGGGTGAGGGTTCGATGAGGGCCTACCCTCCCGCCCCGCCACCCGTGTGGATGCCCCCCTCGGTCTGGCCCCAGGGGTCGAGCGCCTCCTTGAGCTCGTCCGGCGGCAGAACGTTCTTCTCGACGCACAGCTCGCGCACCGTCTTGCCCGTCTTCACCGACTCCTTGGCGATCTCGGCCGCGGCGTCGTAGCCGATCTTCGGCACCAGCGAGGTCACCATGGCCAGCGAGCGCTCGACCAGCTCCGCGCAGCGCTCCCGGTTGGCCTGGATCCCCTCGACGCACCTCTCCGCCAGCAGGGCCGAGGAGCTCGCCAGGATCTCGATCGACTGCAGCAGGTTGTAGGCGATCACCGGCATCATCACGTTCAGCTCGAAATTGCCGCCCATGCCGCAGATCGTGATCGTGGCGTCGTTGCCCACCACCTGGGCGGCCACCATCAACACCGCCTCGGGGATCACCGGGTTGACCTTGCCCGGCATGATCGAGCTCCCCGGCTGCAGGCTGGGGATCGAGATCTCGCCGATACCGCAGCGCGGGCCCGAGGCCAGCCAGCGGATGTCGTTGGCGATCTTGGTGAGCGAGGCGGCGATCGTCTTCAGCGCGCCCGAGGCCTCGACCGCGGCGTCCTTGCCGCCCATGGCCTCGAAACGGTTGGGCGCCGGCACGAACGGGCAGCCGGTCCGCTCGGCGAGCCGCTGGATCACCTTGTCCGCGAAGCCCGGAGGCGCGTTGAGCCCCGTGCCCACGGCCGTGCCGCCCAGGGCCAGCTCGGCGAGGCGGGGCTTCACCGACTCCAGCCGCGCCAGCGCGTTCCTGGCGGCCTGCGCGTAGCCCGAGAGCTCCTGGCCGAGCCGCACCGGCACCGCGTCCTGGAGATGGGTGCGGCCGATCTTGACCACGTCGTCGAGCTCCTCGGCCTTGCGGTGGAGGGCCTCGTGGAGCCGCTTCAGGGCCGGCTCCAGATCCTGGACGATGGCGAGGTAGGCCGAGACGTGGATCGCCGTGGGGATCACGTCGTTGCTCGACTGGCCGTTGTTGACGTGGTCGTTCGGATGCACCTTCTTCGCGCCGCGGGCGCCGCCGAGGATCTCGGCCGCCCGGTTGGCCAGCACCTCGTTGACGTTCATGTTGGTCGAGGTGGCCGAGCCGGTCTGGAAGATGTCGAGGGGGAACTGGTCGTCGTGCTTGCCGTCGATCACCTCCTGGGCCGCCTGCCGGATGGCCCGGGCGACCTCGCCGGGCACGCTGCCCAGCTCCTCGTTGACCATCGCCGCCTCCCCCTTGATCATCGCCACGGCGGCGATGAGCCGCTTGGGGAGCGTCAACCCCGAGATGGGGAAGTTGCGCCGCGCCCGCTCCGTCTGGGCGCCGTAATACGCCTGGGCGGGCACTTCGATCTCGCCGAGGCTGTCTTTTTCGATCCGGGTGTCGCTCATCGGTCCTCCTGGGTCCTGAGTCTCCGGGGCCCTATGCTATCGAAGAGCCGGCACCCGCGATATGGGGAAGGAGCCCTGAGCGCGCCAGTAGCCAAGATCGGGTTCCTGGCGTATACTTTCCAGCGGGAGGTCGTTTCCGGAGGAGAGGTTTTTATGGCCGCCAGGAACCAACACGTCGTGCCCCACCCCGAGGGCTGGGCCATCCAGAGCGAGGGCAGCAAGCGGATCACCGCCGTGTTCAGCACCAAGCGGGAGGCCATCGACAAGGCCGAGGAGATCGCCAACCGGGCAGGCACAGAGCTCATCATCCACGGCCGGCACGGACAGCCTTTCTACAGTACGGACACGCCTGGCCAACTCACCCTCAGGGAGATGCGGGCCGCCATGCGCGCGTTCATGGACAACTCGAAGCGGACCCCCTCCCGCCGCGGCCGGACCCGGCAGCCTGGCTGAGCCGGCTTCCCTATCGAGCCCAGATCGAATGCACGGCGCCATCGGCGACTATGGTCGTAACGTCTTCATCAACTGTCCCTTCGATGACAGGTACAAGCCCCTTTTCGACGCGGCTGTTTTCGCCGTCCATATCATTGGTTTCGAGCCTCGCTGCGCACTGGAGGCCAGCAATGCTGGTCAAGCCCGCCTCTATAAGATCATGGACATGATCGCGGGCTGCCGTTATGGGGTTCATGACGTCTCGCGTACGGAATCATCTCGTGGCCACCTTCCAAGGTTCAATATGCCCTTGGAGCTCGGTTTGGATCTGGGGTGCTGGCGATATGGCTCAGGCCACTTGGGCGACAAACGGCTTCTGATTATGGACAGGACCCCTTACCGGTACCAAAAGTTCATCTCTGATATCGCCGGGCACGATATCGTCAGCCATTCCAATAACGCCGGAAAAATCATCCACCACATCCGTGACTGGCTGTCGACGGAATCCAGGGTCGTTACGATTCCGGGAGGGGATTATGTCCTGAGCCGGTATCGCAATTTCCGGCGCGCCCTCCCTGCCTTCTGTAAAGCCAGGAAGCTGAGCCTCGAAAAGCTGACCTTCGCTGACTTCTCCCGGGCCATCCGTACCTGGCTCGAAGAGAACGAGGGTTAGAGCTGAAAGCCAGGAGCCGACCCGCCCTACTTCCACTTATCCTCGATGTCCTCGGGGAATTTCTTGAAGATGCTCTCCGCCAGAGGCTTCAAGGGCTTCAGCGACGCGATCTCGCTGAACCATTTCATATAGCGGAACACCTGCCGGCGCGTCGAGTAGACCTCGAAGGAATCTCGTCCCGCGAGCCCGATCAGCGTGTCCGTGTGCTCCAGCGCGCGCCGGCTGGCTTCCTCGCGCTTGGGACGCTCCTTGCTTGGAGGCATCACATGCACGAGCATGTAGAGCTCGATCAGGTTCGAGCACGCCCAGATGTTGCGATTCCTGTTCCTGCTGCGCAGATCGTACCGGGAGAGCAGATGGGCCAAGGACCACAAGGCGTCCAGATCCATTTCGACGGCCTCCTGCTCCTCCGGGCCCTGGCTCTGCTCCGCCGGGCTTCCCCCCGGCTTGGAACGGGCCTGCTTCTGGACCTCGGCAGGAATGAGATCGGGGAACTTCTGGCTGTGCTGCATGACCAGCGTCAGCGAGAGGTACTGCACCACGGCCCAACTGCTGGACCGGTTGAGCAGGAAGGAATCCCAATAGTGGTCCCGGGCCTTGCGCAGCAGATCGTACGACTCATTCCGCTTCTCGTCCGGAAGCTCGAAAAGGTCGGAAGTGATCGCTGAATACAGGACCTCCGCCTGCCGCTTCTCCGTGCTGGCGAGATTCCCATAGATCCGCGAGCGCTTGGCGGGAATGCAATCGAGCAGACGCCGGAGCCGCCGCTTCGCCGCGGCGATCTTCTCCAGGGCATCGTTGAGCAGCTCCTGGCTTTCCGCGGTCTGGCTCGGAGAGACCTTGCCCTGCTGCGGCTGCTCGGCGCTGAGCTCCGTAAAAGCCCTGCGGGCCACCTCATCGGCGTGATTCAGCGCCGCGTCGATGCTGCCCATGGCGCGCGTGATCCGCACGTCGGCGAGCTGGGAGTCGAAGCTCGGGGGCAGTGAGACGTACGCGGTCAGACTGGACCAGTCGTGCCGCTCCGGGAACCGCGCGTAGAGCCGCCGGCGCAGGTCGTAGAGCAGGCGCCGCGGGTCCGTGCCCCAGAGCAGGCCCTCGTACAGGCACTCGACCATGCAGACCGAGCCCTCGAAGGAGAGGGGGAACTGCCCCGCCACCACCATCGGAATCCCCGACTCGTGCAGCGCGTGAGCGATGCTGGCGCCGGCGCCCGCCGCCGAGCCGATGACGGAGCCGACGGTCCCGCTGTTGCAACTGGCCAGGGTCACCACGGCCGGCTGGGACAGCCCCTCGCTGTCCGGATTGCGGGCGGCGCGGAGGGCCGCGGCCAGGCGCGAGCCGCTGATGTAATCCGTCTGCTCGGGGTCGCGCGCGTCGTGCAGCGCGAGGAAGAAGCGGGTGTCGTATCCCTCCTTCTTCTCCACCCCATGAGCGAGGATGTGGACGTGCGTGAAGCAGCCGCCCGCGCAGGCTTTCTCGATCGCCTCGATCGACGCCGCCGGCAGAAAATACAAATTCTCCTCCACCCGCTTGCGGCAGGCCTCGGGATCGTTGTCGTCGTAGTACTTGACCCACGGGCCCACCAGCCGCCGCAGGGCCAGCAGATGGGATTCCAGCGGGATCGTCCCGACCTCGGGCGGCGAGGCGGCCACGAAGAGGACGCGCGCTTCCTTGGGCCACTGGAAGGCGTCGTCGGTCACCCGGCGGATCTCCCGCGTCAGACAGATCGGCGTCTGCGGCTGGAGCAGGAGGTACTGGCCCGCGCCGGGGAAGCCGTTCGGCGAGAACGCCAGCTCGAAGGGGAGGAGCGCGAGCTCCGAGGCGGAGAGGATCAGCCGCAGATGGGTCAGCGGATCGTCCGTGTCGTCGTCGTTCTTGTTCG
>DASXJP010000550.1:0-24835 GCA_036497345.1 Thermoanaerobaculia bacterium | reverse complement strand
CGCTGGGGCCGTGGACGCCAACCAGCGCCGGCACCGGCTCGTTGCGCCAGCGTTCCAGGAAGGGCACCACGATCACGTAGCCGAGCAGCGCCACCAGCCCGAGGATGACCGGCATCACCGTCAATCCGATCATCCAGGCGCGCGGGCCCGCTCCGGTCAGCCAACTCGTGAGCTGATCGAAGACCAGCTTGAGGTTGAGCACGGCGATCACCCCGGCCACCAGCCAGCCGCCGAGCTGCATCCACCGGTTGATGACGTACTGCCCCATCCAGCGGCGGTCGGAGGCGATCTGGATCAGGGGGATCACGGCGAAGGAGAGCTGGAGGGAGAGCACCACCTGTGAGAGCAACAGGAGGTTCCCCGTGGCCCGATCGCCGAAGAAGACGATGGTCAGCACGGCGGGGATGATGGCCAGCGCCCGGGTGAGCAGCCGCCGCACGAGCGGGCGCAGGCGGATGTGGACGAACCCCTCCATCACCACTTGGCCGGCGAGGGTGCCGGTGATGGTGGACGACTGGCCGGCGGCGATCAGGGCGATGGCGAAGGCGATGGGCGCGATCTTGTGCCCCAGGAGCGGCTCCAGCAGGCGGTGGGCGTCCTGGATCTCGGCGATGTCGAACATCCCGGCCTTGAAGAAGGTGGCCCCGGCCAGCACCAGTAGGGCGGCGTTGACCAGCAGGGCGCCGTTGAGGGCCACGAAGGAGTCGATGGTGTTGAACCGGATGCTGGAGCGGATGCCCGCCGGCGTGTGCTGGACGCGGCGCGACTGCACGAGCGCCGAGTGGAGATAGAGGTTGTGCGGCATCACCGTGGCGCCGAGGATGCCGATGGCGAGGAAGAGCGCGCCCTCGCCCGGCAGCGACGGCACGAGGCCGCCCGCCATCTGCCCCCAGTGCGGCTTGGAGAGGAAGACCTCGATGGCCAGGCAGAGGCCGATGGTCAGCACCAGGGTGAGGATGAACGCCTCCATCAGCCGCACTCCGCGGTGGTGCAGGAGCAGGAGCACGAAGGTGTCGAGCGCGGTCACGAAGACGGCGAGGAGCAGGGGCATGCCGAAGAGGAGCTGGAGGCCGATCGCCGAGCCCAGCACCTCCGCCAGGTCGCAGGCGGCGATGGCGACCTCGGCGAGGATCCAGAGCGCCCAGGAGACACGGCGGGAGAACATGACGCGGCAGGCCTGCGCCAGGTCCATGCCGGTGACGATGCCGAGCCGCGCCGAGAGGCTCTGGAGCAGGATCGCCATCAGGTTCGACATCACCAGCACCCAGAGCAGGCCGTAGCCGAATTTGGAGCCGGCGGCGATGTCCGTGGCCCAGTTGCCCGGGTCCATGTAGCCGACGCTGATCAGATAGGCGGGGCCGCTGAACGCGAAAAAGCGCCGCCAGAAGGAAATCTGACGAGGGATCTCGACGGAGCTGTGGACCTCCGAGAGGGATGGGGTCGATGTACTCTCCGTCTGCATCGCAGTTGCAGCATTCCGGAAGCGGATGGGGCTGTCAAGAACCCTCACCCCCGGCCCCTCTCCCGTCCCCTCCCGCCCTCCCGCACCGGGAGAGGGGAGAAAGACCCGTCGCGGTCCTGTTTTTGGTTTTTCTCCCTCTTCTCCCGGTGCGGGAGGATGGGAGGGGACGGGAGAAGAGGGCCGGGGTGATGAGGGTCCGGGCGGGTGGGGCTGTCAAGCGCGCATCACCTTCTGTAAGGTGTAGGGCGTAGGGGGACACGGGCCGGAGGAACCATGAAGAGGATCGCCGTCTTGACCAGCGGGGGGGACGCTCCCGGAATGAACGCCGCCATCCGGGCCGTGGTGCGCGCCGGCGTCCACGAGGGCCTTCAGGTCTTCGGGGTGCGCCGCGGCTTCAGCGGGCTGATCGCGGGCAATTTCATCAACCTGGAGGCGCGCGACGTCGGGGGCATCCTCCAGCAGGCGGGCACCATGCTGGGGAGCGCCCGCTGCCCCGAGTTTCGCGACGAGGAAGGGCGCATCGAGGCCGTGCGGCAGCTCGGTCAACATGGCATCGACGCCCTGGTGGTCATCGGCGGCAACGGCTCGCAGTGCGGGGCCCACCAACTCACCGAGCTCGGCTTCCCCGTGGTCGGCGTCGCCTCGACGATCGACAACGACCTCTACGGTTCCGAGATCACCATCGG
Source organism: Thermoanaerobaculia bacterium (assembly GCA_036497345.1). GTDB lineage: Bacteria > Acidobacteriota > Thermoanaerobaculia > Multivoradales > UBA5704 > DATARR01. Next base: position 22,687 of record DASXJP010000550.1, on the reverse strand, counting down.
CGTGGACACCGCGCTCAACATCGCGCTGGAGGCGATCGACCGGCTCAAGGTGACGGCGTCGTCCCACCAGCGGGCCTTCCTGGTGGAGGTGATGGGGCGCGATTGCGGCTACCTGGCGCTGGCGGCGGCGGTGGCCGGCGGCGCCGAGGCGGTGATCATCCCGGAGATGGAGATCGATCCCGAGACGCTCGCGGCCGAGCTCCGGGGGGCCTACCAGCGCGGCAAGCCGCACGCCCTGGTGGTGGTGGCCGAGGGATCGAAGTTCAACGCCGACCGGCTGATCCACCACTTCGCCGAGCACCGTCAGCGGTTGGGCTTCGAGCTGCGGGCGACCATCCTGGGGCATGTCCAGCGCGGCGGCACCCCGGGCGCCTTCGACCGCCTGCTGGCCACCCGGCTTGGCGCCGGCGCCGTACACCGGCTGATCGCCGGGGAGCACGGCGTCCTGGTGGGGATCAGCAACAGCCAGATCCTCACCACCCCGCTGGTGGACGTCGTCGCCAACCGCAAGCCGCTCGATCTCAGCCTGTTCGAGCTGGCGCGGGTGCTCTCGCGGTAGGGCTCACCCCGGCCGCTCGGTCGGGCTCTTCTCCCCCGGCCCGGGCAGCGCGGGCGACTCCCCGCCGCGCGCCTCGGCCTCCAGAAGCCCTTCCAGGCTCGGATACCGGTAGATCGTCGGCGCGCCGTTGAGGAACAGCCCGCCGGTGTCGGCGGTGGGGCCGTAGGTCGAATAGAGGCGCCGGCCCAGGAGACGCAGATAGGCGGTGAGCTGGCCGCGGTGGTGGGCGGAGTGGGCGATCCGCCGCGTCAGCACCCAGGCGCGGGAGCGCTCGACGTCGAAGAAGCGGGTGGCGCCCTCGAACCAGTCCTCCGGCATCCCGCGCAGCCTTTCGAGGCGCTGGCCCGAGGCCTCCGCGTATTTCCGGAGAAAGGCGAGGCGCGTCTCCTCGGACGGCAGCGGCGGCTCGCCGAGGTCGATCCCCAGCATGTTCTTCAGCCAGGTGTCCTCGCTGATGCACTGGTGGACCATGTGCTCGTGGGGCGTCCGCGCCCGCGGCTCCGGCCGGAAAGCGAGATCCTCATCCCGGAATTGCGACCAGACGGAGAGGGTCTTCAGACGCTCGGTGTCGTAGGTCTCGAGGAGGAAGTCGTAGCGGGGCATGCCCCGTAGGGTACCACCGGCCGTCTATCCCCAATGTGTTCAGCCGGATCCTTGGCACGGCTCCGCTGGGGCTGATGCGCCTATTCGACCCCGGCAGGTGCCAACTCTTTGCATTGACGAAAATCAAAGGCACACACATAATAGCACCTCTAAGCATGTCTGGTCGTTTGCCAAGGTTCTGCCAAACGGAACAAGTATCGTGGGAGCCTATGAAGAGGCATGAGAATTCTTTTAATCAGTGCGACCTATACTCCGGACCCCGGCGGTGTTGCGACCCATCTGGCGGATCTTGCACATGGCCTAGTTCATCGCAAGCATGAGGTCGATGTAGTCACTCTAAACAAAGATGATACCGAAAGGCGCGACGGGTACGGCCGCCTAATGATATGGAAAAGGCCACGCCGACAAGTTCATGAATTTGACGGAAGGCGGGTTTTCTGCGAAAGCATTCTGCGCTTCATCTTTGATTATTGGCATGAAATCAAGCCTGATCTAGTTCACGTGCATGATCTTGATTCCTTTTTTCTCGGCTGTATGGCGAAGATCGCATTCGGAAAACCTCTCGTCATGACCGTCCACCGAGCTCCTAGCCCCTGGAGAGCCGACCGTTTCCGTGAGGTGCCCAAAGACTGTTTCATGGAAGCGGGAAAATTATCCCAAATGCTGAATGGGATTGTAGTGCCAAGTGAAGCTAGCCGCACAGTACTTAGGGAGCAAGGCTTTGGAGCCAACGGAGATGGTCCGGAAATTAAGGTTATTCCGCATGGAATTAGCCCATTTCTCAAAAGTGTAGCGGATGAGCCAACTCTTCTCGAGGAGCTACAGTTGCGTGAGGGCTGCTCCATCATACTCTGTCCGTCTAGAGCCGATGAACACAAAGATGTAGAGACTTTTATCGAGGCTGCCGCACAGGTCAAATTTGCTGAACCCGATCGAGATATTGTCTTTCTGCTCAGCAGCCACGGAGATGATCCTCGACATGAGAAGCTTCGCAGTCGTGCCCGTGAGATAGGCTTGACGGAAGGGCAAGACATTATTTTTCGAAATTTTCTATACAAAGAGATGGCTACAATCTACAGGTTGGCAAATGTTTGCGTTGTCCCATCCAGGCATGAGTCCTTCGGCCTGACTGTCCTAGAGTCTTTTTTGTTCAATGTGCCTGTGGTCGCAGCCAACACCAGCGCTCTTAGGGAAATAATAGCCAACCGAAAAAACGGCCTGCTCTTTACCGATGGTGACCCAAGTGACTTGGCGTCGCAGATTCGCCGAGTACTCCGTGATTCGGAGCTTCGCGAGACTCTTCGTGAAGGAGGGAGAGTCTCTTTGCAGGAAACAGGTAGCTACAGCTCAGCCGCAATGGTACAAGCGCATGAGCATTTCTACGGGAGAATACTCACGGCCTAAAAAGAAAAGGGCCGCTTGACGCGGCCCTCCGTCAACCCTTTCGGGTTCACTTCATCTCCGCAAAGAATAACAGGCATTCTTAGGGCTGTCAAGCGCCTCCCGCTGTCCGCCGCCAGGGCTCAGGGCTTCTGGCGGCGTTCCCCTTCCAGATGGAAGCGATGGAGGAAGCGGTGGAAGACGGGCGCGAAGATCACCCCGGCGATCCCGAGGACCGCGAACCCGCAATACAGCGCGTACAGCCCCGAGAACAGCTTGCCGGCCGCCGTCTTCGGCGGATCGATCGGGCCCATGCCGCCCAGCAGCATCGAGGCGTTGAGGAAGGCGTCCATCCAGCCGAGATTCACGAGAAAGTGGTAGCCGGCCATGCCGACCAAAAGCGAGACCGCCACGATGGCGAAGCCCAGCGCGGCGCTGGTGGCGAGGCGCCCCAGAAAGGCTCGCCGGGGCAGCAGGGGATCGGATCTGCGCTCGTACATCGCGGCTACTCTCTCAGTCTCAGGGTCGGAGGCAAGCTAGCGACGCGGCGCCACGTAGTCCCAGACACCGCGCGACCAGGTGCCGAAACGCACCAGGCCCGCCGAGGGCACACTCTCGACGCTGAAGTACCGACCGGGCGGCACGCCTGCGCTCAGCAGGCTCTTCCACGCCTTCGCGCGGGCGTCGTAGGCGTAGGGCCCGGCCTCGGTAGCGGCGTAGAGGGTCTGCGTGGCAAGGCCGTCGAAGGCGAGCGCCCAGACCGTGGTCGACGGCAGCCCCTTCGAGAGCGAGGTCCAGGTGGCGCCGCCGTCGTGGGTCACCAGGACCGGCGGCGTGCCGTAGCCGCTGCCGCCCATGTAGCAGGTGAGCGGATCGTGGGCCGCCACGGCCAGCGCGCCGCTCGAATACTGGGGCTCCGAGCCCTGTGTGGTGTCCGACTCGCTCCAGGTGGCGCCGCGGTCGCGGGAGTACCAGAGATGCCCGTTGACGGTGGCCGCGTACCAGAGGTTGTGATCGGAGGGGGCGATGGCGAGCGCCGAGACATAGTCGTCCCCATCCCCGGAGAAGCTCTGCGGCAACTGGCTCTGCGAGAAGCTGTTGCCCCCCTGGTGCCTCATCCTCCAGATGCGGTCGCCGGCCACGTAGGCGGCCTCCGGATCGTCCGGATCGGCGGCCGAGGTGGCGAAGAAGCCGATATCCCCCGAGAACTTCGGCAGGGCGGTGGAGAAGCGCCGGGGGGCGTTCCCCGAATCGTCCCCCTGGAAGAGGAGGAGCGTGCCGGTGGCGGGAGGGACGGTGGGATAGAGGGCGAACACGCCCGACAGGTCGTGGGAGGCGGCGGTCAGGCCGTTGTAGTCGCCGCTGATCAGTTGGATGTCGGTCAGCGCCGCTCCGGCCGGCCCTCCCGAAGGCTCCGAGATCTGCATCCCCTGGTCCTGCGTGCCGGCCAGGAAGAGGTCGGGGCGGGAGGCGCTGCTCCAGGTGCTGTAGATCTGCCCGCTGCGCAGGCTGTTCTCCGTGAGGCTCTGAAAGGAGAGGCCGCCGTCCGTCGACTGATAGGTGCCGCCATCCGTGCCGAAGAGGATCCGCTCCTGACCCTGGGACACCACGACGTGGATGCCGTTGACGTCCGCGTGCAGCTTGTTGGCGGGATCGTCGTAGTACTCGGTCCAGTCGTTGATCACCTGGAAGCTCCGGCCGCCGTCGGCTGACCGGTATCCGTTCACGGCGCCGAAGAAGACCAGGTTGGGGTCCTGGATGGAGGCCGCCAGCGAGCCGCTGTAGCGCAGGTCGTTCGGAGAGGCGTTCGTGAAGGTGAAACGGCTCTGCCAGGTGTGGCCGCCATCCTCGGAGACGTAGAGGGTGCTCAAAGATCCGCCGCGGCCGATGGCGGCGTAGAGGGTCGGGCCGCCGGCCTCGGAGCCGCGGAGGACGGCGTGGTTGGAGAACGTCGTCACCACCTGGCCGAGCGAAGCGAAGCTGCTCCCCTGGTTGGCCGAGGCGAAGATCTCGCCGTGCGTCAGCAGATACAGCGGGCCGGCGCCGGTGCGGCTCGTCCAGATCCCGGGCCGCTCGTTGTCGCTCCCCGCCCAGACCACGGAGAAGCTGAGCCCGCCGTCCCGCGAGCGGGCGAGGAACGGCAGATAGCTCCCGTTGTAGGTCTGGCCCAGCAGATAGACCGTCTTGTGATTGCCGCCGTCCCGGATCATCTCGTAGACGAAGGCCAGCGGCGGCAGCCCCCGGGGCGCCGACCAGGAGGTGCCGCGGTTGCGGCTGACGTAGACCCGGGTGTCCGTGTAGGTATAGACCGCCGCGACCCAGGTCTCCGGCGGGTCGGCCACGACCAGGCTGTGGACGTAGCCGCCGAGGGTGTCGGTCATGCGCTGCCAGGCCCCGGCGTCCGGCAGACCGCTGAAGACGCCGGCCTGGCTGGTGGCGAGGAGGAGGGTCTTGCCGTCCGGCCGCAGAACGGCGGCGGCGGTGGCGCCGGTCTGGTTGACCGGGCCGCGCTCGTGCCAGGCCTTGGCGGCCGCGCCCGCCTTCTCCGCCAGAGCGGCACGGGCCAGGGCCTCCCGCAGGTTCGCCGCCTCGATGGCCCGCCAGTCGTACCCCGGCGCCGCGCGATGGCGCCGCTCCATCCAGCGGTCGAACAGCTCCCGCTCGTCCACCGGCCGCGCTCTCGGGCCGAGGGCCTCGCGGGATGGGATGCGGGGAGAGGTCCCCGCGGTCAGGGCCAGCGAGAGCGTGAGGGTCGTGAGCAGGGTCACGGAGCGGGTAAGCATCATGGGGCTAGAATACCGCGAGCCGGGAGGATGGTCCCCGGCCGTTCAAGGAGAGACGCTCATTCCGTTTTTCTCACGGTCACAGTCGTGAATCCATCGGTCTCGACCACCAGATCCGGATTTCCGTTCTGGGCCAGCATACGCCTCACCAGCCGGACGCCACGGCCGAGTTGCTCGACGTAGCCAAGCTCCACGAGCCAGCGGGTGATCGTGGGATTGCGGTAGTCCGCATGGCTGCCAAACTCACCTTCACTTGCATGTCCGAAGGGACCGCCGGGATTTGAAAAGGTGATCCGATCATCGAACCATTCGACGCGTCCGGGGGAATTTGTCCCCTCGTAGAGCCGGTGCTGGACGAGATTGCGAGCCAATTCTCTCAGCGCTTCGAGAGGGTACTCTGGCCGGTACGGTGTCCGGATTCCCTCGCTGGAGGCCGGAACGCTGACCAGATTTGCGCTGAGTTGGGCCCAGATCGCCTCCAGTTGGTCAGGCAACGGACCATTGATCGTCTTGCGCGCGGCGACCGGAGCATCCACGTCTGTTCCACCATAACGGGCGAGCTCGATCGTAGCGCCCGGAAAAAATGATTGTGGATTCTGGCCGAAGAGCAGGATCGCGGTGGCGTTCGGAATCCAGACGTCCTGGACGGCACGGCCCAAATCTCTGCGCGTCAACCAGGTCTCGAGCTCCGGAAAGCTCTCCGGATCATGATCTCCGTCGCGGGCGGCCTCATGGAGCGAGCGCAGACGGGAGGGACGAAGATCCACCAAGGTCGCGCCGGGGACCAGCCGGTAATCAAAGGGTTGGCGGTTCTCCGGACGCCGCTCCCGCAGTCGGAGGAGATCCGCTTCCCGAGCCCTCTCCGTGACGGTACCCCGGCGGATCCAGACAGTGCCGTCCACCGTAACCACCGGCGGCACTGGGTAGGGATCGATCCGCACGACGAGCAGACTTCTCCCGTCCCGCTCGACAGTTTCCATGTTGTAGGTCGGAGTGGGCAGCAGACGCGTCGAGGACAGGCGGTTCGCGAGCTTCTGCTGTTCCTGATCCAGATCACCCGGCAGGCCGACGATCCGTCCGTCGTTGGCAATCCCCAGGACGAGATAGCCAGGACGCCGGCTGTCTCCAAGATCATTGGCAAGAGCACAGACGGCGTGGAGGATATCGCCTACGTCGGCCTGGGACTGCTTCCATTCGACGCGCTCACTCTCTGACGCCAAGGCTTCGCGGAGCTCTTCGGGTGTCATGGATTTCCTATACCACCTCGAACGACGGCGGACTGTCAGCTTCTACCATAGAGGAGAACGCTTGGCTATCTCGCGCCGCGCTAGAATACCGTGGGGCCGGGAGAATGGTCCCCGGCCCTTCAAGGAGAGACGCTCATCATGAAAAAGACCACGACGAAAAAACTGTCGCTGTCCCGGGAAACCGTCGCTCATCTCGAAGCACTGGACTTGCAACAGGCGGCGGGCGGCAGCGGCATCATCTCCAGCGACAACAAGGCCTGCTCCTTCACCCGCATCCCTGAAACGTCCTGCTGGTGCTGACCCTACTTCGCCGGCGCTCCCTTGCTGGGATCGTCGGCGGGGTTGACGTAATTGAGCACGAACAGGCCCATGCCGTGCACCTGGACGGGCGAAGGCGCAGGTGAGCCTGGCCCGGGCCGAGGTCGCGGCCATGCGCGGCTCGCCGCAGCGGCGAGATCTGAAGGCGGGGGCGGGCGAGCTGCGATCCGGGACGACCTAGGGCCGCGCCCGGATCGCATGAGATTACAACTGCTGAGTGGCCGGCGGAACGGTGTGCTCGGAATTGCAGGATACGCACCACGACACGTCGGCCCCGGACGGGCAACGCGCGGACGAGGTGTCGCTGCCCCCCGAATCCCCGCCCAGTACTCCCCGCAACGCGGTACCCGAGAGCGTCCGGAGCGTCTCTTTCGACAACGACAGCTTCTTTCCTACCTTCTTCATTGACAGCCTCCTTTGTAAGTTACACGGGGTCTCACAGAGGAATGCGCCAAAGACCTCCGGATTCCGTCACGCCATCGCGATTCAGATCAACCGCAAATCCCGCTTGATCTCGTTGACTCGCGCCTGCACCTCCCCCCGATCCAGGGTGCGGAAGCGCTCGGGGAGAAGCTCGCGGCTGGTCGATTCCAGGACGGCGACGAGGATCTGCATCTCGCGCTCGCGGCTGTTGGCGGGAGGGATGAAATCCGTGAAGGCCTTCTGGAGATGCTCCGCCTTCACCTCGGAGGAGTCGGAGGACTCGGCCTCCAGGATGGCCCGCACCAGCACCGCCTCCAGATCCGAGCCGGAGAGGCCTAAGTACTGGTCCTCGGTCGCCACCTCGGTGATGCCGGCCACCGCGGTCTTGATCCCCAGCTTCTTCAGCATCACCCGGTAGATCTCGTCGTACTCGGCCGCCGTCTCCGGGTAGAAGAGAGGGATGTGCTCCTCGGCCCGCCCCTGGCGTTTGAGGTCGATCGGCAGCAGGTCGGGACGGGCGGTGATCAGGAACCAGAGGATCTGGCCGCGGTGCTCGGTGTCGCCCATGAAGGCGGCGATCTGCGCGAAGACGCGGTTCTGGGTGCCGGAATCCCCTTGTTGGTCACGATTGCCGAGCGCGGCGTCGGCCTCGTCGACCACCACGCCCACCGGGGTGAGCGCGGAGAGGATCTTGAGGATGCGCTCCAGGTTGGACTCGGTCGCGCCCACCCACATGGAGCGGAAGTTCTTCAGCTTCACGCAGGGGAAGCCGATCTCCCGGGCGAAGCACTCGACGAGAAAGGTTTTGGCGCTCCCCACCGGGCCGCAGACGAGATAGCCCATGGGCACCGCCGCCGGGTTCCCCCGCGCGATCGCCCGCGCGGCGCGGCGCAGCCGGTCCTTCACCGCCGGCATGCCGGCCACCATCGAGAGGTCGTACTTGGGCTCGACGTACTCCAGGAGCCCCAGCCCCTCGGTCTCGATGACCTCCTTCTTGAGGTCGCGCGCCCGCTCGCGGGTCAGGCGCTCGCCGTTGCCGTCGGCGCCGTCCAGGAGCTGGCCGATCTGCACGCGGGTCATGCCGGCGGTCACCTCGGCGAGCCGGGCCGGCGGCAGGTCGGACTTGGCGGCGTACCACTCCGGCGAGCGCACCGCCTCCAGATAGGTCAGCCGCTCCTTGAGGTCGGGGCGGACGATCTCGATCTCCATGGTCGAGTGCGAGCGGACCAGCTTGGGATCGAGCTCGGCGAGGCTCTCGGTCACCATCACCACCACGATGTTCTTGGCGAGCAGCACCGGGTCCTGCGACCACTTGCGCAGGTAGACGAGCACGGCGCGGTCCTCGGGGGTGCGGTAGGCCACCTCGGCCGCGGGGACGATCGTCTCGGCGAAGGGGAGGATGAGCACCACCGGCCGCGGCGGCTGGGCCGCGGCGCACTGGCGGAAGTAGGAGTCGAGGAGGGCGAAGCAGTTGGGGGCGTCGCGCGGCAGGGATTCCGCCCAGTTGGTGCCGTGGACGGTGTCGTAGGCGCGCAGCCGGTCCTGGAATTGGCCGCGCGCCGCCGGCGTGGCGAAGCCCAGACCCTCGGCCCGGTTGTAGGTGACGATCGACGACCACCCGGCGAAGAGCTGCTGCACCAGGAAGTCGTCGAGTGAGAGGAAGCGCAGCCCCGCCGGCCCCCGCACCGGCACCAGGTCGGCCGGCACGCCATGCAGCACGAAGGCGTTCGACTGCTTGGAGCTGACGGCGCGCACGAGCTCCGACGCCCAGGGCGGGAGGGTGTCGACGAACACGGCGGGGGACGGGGCGGCGGCTTCGGGCATGGGCTATCCCGCCTCGGGGAGCTTCGTCGGCTCCGCCGTGGGCGTCGCCTGGGTGGGGAACGGCGCGGCCTCGCGGGTGGTGTCCGGCTTCTTGAGGCCCATCTCCACCTCGAACTCGTTGAGCACGCTCTGCGCCTGGAGGGAGCGGGCCTTGCGCTCGTTCTTGATGCGCTCGACGTCGAGCCCGCCGGTGGCCACCTCGACGGCGGCCTTGGCCTCGGCCGATTTCTGCCGGATCTCGTCCAGGTACTTGTCGTTGGTGGCCGCGGTGCCGTAGGTGTCGAGCTCGGCGATCGCCGAGGCGGCGTTGCGCAGGGCCGAGGCGTTCCGCGACTCGGTGATCGCCTTGCGGCTCTCCTCCATCTTCTGCCGCAGCTTCTGCTTGATGTCCTCCACCGTGATCTGGGAGTTCTCGAAGGCCTTGCTGGCCGCCGCGAGCTGGTCGTTGGTGGTCGCCAGCTCCTGGCGGACCTGCTGCAGGCTCGCGGCGTCGTCCTCGGCGAGGCGGCGGGACTCGGGGCTCCCCTCGGTGAGGGCGGCCTTGATCGAATTGACGAGCTGCTTCTCCCGGCTCTCCAGCGCCGCCTTGCCCTGCTCCAGGCGGATCACCGTGGCACGGGTGGTGATCAGGATCTGGTTGAGCTTGGGCAGCGTGTTGCGCATCTCCTCGATGGACTCCTGGAGCATCACCTCCGGGTCCTCGGCGAAGGAGATGAAATAGCCGATCCACGACTTGAACACTCGCGCGATGCGCTGAAACATGGCTTTCTCCTAGGCTCAGCCTGGGGTCTTCTCCGGGGCGGCGGGCTCCGCCGGACGGGGGGTATCCGCGGTCGAGATCGGGTTGTGCTCGACGAACGGGTTGACGGCGTCGAAGAGCTTGCGCTCCTCGGCGCGCTTGGTAGTCAGCCAGCGGGTGAAGCGGGCCTGCTCGGCCTCCAGGGTCGCGCGGTTGGCCTCCATCTTCTCCCGGTTGCGGCGGGTGACCTCGTCGATCTCCGCCTGGAGCTGGGCGTTCTCCTTGTCGATCTGCTCGGAGCGTCCGCCCAGCTTGTTGCGCAGAAAATCCTCGAACTTGTCGAGCGCCTGGTCGCGCCGGACCGCGTCCTGCACCACGTCGGTGATCGGCACCGGCCCGGACGGATTCATGTTGAGGAACCCGGTGAGGGCCGCGGCCTTGGCCCGCGTGTCGAGCGCCGCGAAGCCGGGCGAGGCGAAGATCTCCAGCACCTTGTAGGCGCTGTAGCCGTGAGGCGGATCGACCACGCCCGCCGCCTTGTAGACAGCCGGGAAATCGGGGATATCGGCGCCGTCGTCCCCGCCGCCGGCAGGAGGGGGAGGAAGCTTGCGCTCGTCGATCTCCGGCGGCTCCGGGATTGTCCCCAGCAGGGACTGGATGTCCGCCGGCATGCCCGGGGGAGGCGGCGGTCCCTTGCCCGGCATGAACGGCGCGACGGCCGGAGGCACCGCGGCGGCCGCCTCGTCCGGGTCGATCTCCACGATCTTCATCTTGCTCAGGACTTCTTTGAGACCCATGCCGTTCCTCGCTCTGTCAAGACGGAATGATGGGAGAGCCTATTCTCTTTCAAGGCGTCCGGGAAGGCCGCCTCAGACCTCGTAGACCGGCCGGCGGACCGGCCGCGGCAGCGGCAACAGGTTCGACACCGGGACGAGCGGCCAGATCAGGGGGTTGAGCGCCGCCAGCTCGCGCTCGTCGAGAGTCCGGACGCTGAAGACCCGCCGGGGCTTGCGGGCCGTGGTGGGGTCGCAACCCCGTTCGAGAAGGGCCGCGAGCACCCAGCGGCCGAGAGTACGGCGAGCCGCGTTCATCGGGGGGGATTCTACTCCATCCCGCCTCTTGCGCTGAACAGATGATGGATGTATAATTCACCCATGAACGATCTCGCGTTCCGGGTGATCGGCGCCGCGCACGAGGTGGAAGGGAAGCTGGAAGGGGCCCTGGGGACGATCGGCCTCTCCCTCGCCAAGCTCAACGTGCTCAAGGCGCTGGCGGACACCGACGAGCCGCTGCCGCTCAGCCATCTGGCCGACCGCTGCTGCTGCGTCCGCTCGAACATCACCCAGCTCGTGGACCGTCTGGAAGCGGACCGGCTGGTCGAGAGGCTCCCCGATCCCGCCGACCGGCGCTCCGTAAAGGCCGCGCTGACCGCCGCGGGCCGCGAGCGCCACGCCGAAGCCGTCCGCATCGTGGGCGAGACCGAGACCCAGGTCTTCGCCAAGCTGGGCGAGGAGGACCGGCAGGCCCTCACCCGGCTGCTGGGACGGCTGGGCGGCTGAGCGAGAGCAAAATTTTTTACCCAACAAGTTCACCCCTGTACTTTTGACCTGCCAACCATGCAAACTCTCTTTCCAGGAGGCTCCCCGATGAGCGACAAGCAGGAGCAGCACCCGACTCTGTTCTCGCCGGTCCAGGTGGGACCGTATACCCTGCGCAACCGGATGGTGATGGCGCCCATGACGCGCAACCGCGCCAGCGCCGGCAACGTGCCCAGCGACCTCGCGGCTACCTACTACGCCCAGCGCGCCTCCGCGGGGCTGATCATCACCGAGGGGACGCAGGTCTCGCCGCAGGGCGTGGGCTATCCCGGGACGCCGGGCATCCACGACGCGCCCCAAGTCGAGGGGTGGCGCCGGGTGACGGACGCTGTCCACGCGCGCGGGGGCCGGATCTTCGCGCAGCTCTGGCACGTGGGCCGGATCTCCCATCCGCTCCTGCAGCCGGGCGGAGCCCTGCCGGTGGCGCCGTCGGCGATCGCGGCCGAGGGGCAGACCTTCACCGCCGAGGGGCCGAAGCCCTTCGGAGTCCCCCGCGCCCTGGAGATCTCCGAGATCCCCGGCGTGGTCGAGCAGCTCTCCCACGGCGCCCGGATGGCCCTGGACGCGGGCTTCGACGGCGTCGAGCTCCACGGCGCCAACGGCTACCTGATCGACCAGTTCCTCCGCGACGGCGCGAACCGTCGCACGGACTCCTACGGCGGCCCGGTCGAGAATCGCGCCCGCTTCCTGCTGGAGGTGATGGAGGCGGTGACCGGGGTCTGGGACGCGGACCGGGTGGGCGTGCGGCTCTCCCCCTCCGGCTCGTTCAACAGCATGAGCGATTCCGACCCCAAGGCGACCTTCAGCTACGCCACCCGGGAGCTGAATCGTTTCGGCCTCGCCTACCTGCACGTCACCGAGCCGATCGGCTCGACCCCGACGCCGGTCGCCCCCGTGATGCGCGCGCTCTTCCAGGGCCCCTTCATCCTCAACGGCGGCTTCGACCAGGAGACCGCCACCGCGGCCCTGGCCCAGGGCGAGGCGGACCTGATCTCCTTCGGCACCCTCTTCCTGGCCAACCCGGACCTGCCGGAGCGCTTTGCCGAGGGCACGCCGCTCAATACCCCCGACCGGGCGACCTTCTATGCCGGCGGCGAGAAGGGGTATATCGATTATCCGACGCGGGACGCGGTGGCGGCGGCGGTCTGACGGAGGCCTCAGTCGATCACCGCGATGGCTTCGACCTCGATAAGGAAGCCCGGATCGGCGAGGGATACGACGCCGATCCACGTCGTGGCGGGCAGCGCGGAGCCGTGAAAGCACTCCCGGAGCGCGCCGCCCACCGCCTGGGCGTCCTCCGGCGTGTAGCCCACGACGTAGATCCGCAAGCTGACCACGTCCTCGAGGCGACCTGCGCCGGCCTCGACGGCAAGCTGGACATTCCGAAAGGCCTGCCGCGCCTGGGCCGCCAGATCCACGCCGCCGACGAGCTTCCGCTCCGCATCCCAGGCCGTCTGGCCCGACAGGTAGAGCGTCCGCCTGCCGCTGGCCGCCACCACCTGCGAGAAGCCGCGCTCCTGGCTCGGAAACAGGGACGGCGGGTTGATGTGCTCCTTGGGCATGGGAACGCTCAGCGTAACATGCCGGCGACGCTCGACCCCTCGTAGACCCAGTGGCCGTCGATCAGCCGCATCTCCACCAGGTAGAGCATACGACCGTTCTCGTACGGCTCGCCTTCGATCTCGAGCACCGCGTGGTCATTGGCCAGCATCTCGCCGCCGGTGATCCTGGGCTTCTTCGGCAGCCGGACGTCCAGGACCTCCCTGGCCGAGGCGAGGTTTTCCGCCGGCGTTTGCCAGTCCTCCTGATATTTCTTGGCCTGCTCCGGCGTGAGGAGCGCCAGGATCTTCGCCAGGTCCTCGCCGGCGACCGCGGCCCGCAGCGCCAGCAAGGCCTGGCCGGGGGCCTCGCCATCCTTGGCCATGGGCTTGCCCGGCTTGCGGGACAGCACGTCGGCCTCGAAGCTCAGGTCCATCGACCAGGTGGGCCCCTTCATCGTCTGGACCGGCTTCTCCGTCTTGACGCGGCAAGCGATGCGCGTCGGCGTGTTCTCACGGCAGGTCGCGATCAGCGAGCCGCGCTGGCCCATGATCGTGCCCGAGGTATCGACGTACTGGACGCCGCCCACGTGCGCGTTCAAGGCGACCTCGCCGTTGGCGCGCACGCTGAAGGCGAGATAGTCGGCTTCGAGCACGGCGGGATCGTTGATCGCCGTGGTATAGGGATCGAGGGACGCGCTGATCTTCGCGCGGTCCACGGGCTTGGCGGTCAGCATCACATGGGTCTCGATGGTCCGGGGATTGAATTGATCGCGCATCCGGAAAGCCGCGACCTCGCTCACCGGCACCGGCTTTCCGTCCAGCACGAGCTGGCCCGAGATCGGGCCGGGGCCCGCTTGGGTTGCGGCAAGCCCGGGGAGGGCGAAGGCCAGGACCGACAGCCAGGCGAAACGAAGTGCTTTCATTGCGACCTCCGTTACGAAGATAAATAGCAAGCCGATAGCGCCGAGCAAATGCTGCCCGATCGGAGGCCTGTGCCATCCCGAGCTCGCCTACGTGCCTGGTCTCCAGCCCCATCGATCGGAGGTCCTCAGCGGCCCGGCGCGGCAGGCCCATATCGAGCAGGAGCCGAATCAAGCGGCGGATGCGCTGAAGGGAATGACCCGGTCCGTAAGGAGAGCGGCGGCGAAAGCCAGGGCTTGGCGGATGTCCTCCGGCTCGAGCTCGGGGTAGTCCTGGCGGAGATCATCCCAGGCGGGATTCTGCGAAAGGACCTCCAGCACTCTCTGGACACTGAGCCGCATGCCGCGAATGCACGGTTTGCCACCCAGCACCTCGGGATCGGTGGTGATCCGGTCGAAATCTTGGAAGGACCTTCGCATCGAGTCGAGTCTACTACTCTGGTCCCGGAACGCGAAGGGGCCCGGTCTCCCGGGCCCCTTCGAGGATCCTGGGAACCGCGCTCCCCTTACGGGCAGGTCGCGAACGCGTCCACGTCGGTCACCGCGGGGGCCGGTGGTCCGGGGTAGTTGAAGTAGATCTTGTTCACGCCGGCCCGGACGTCGAAGACTTCCATGCGGTAGAACACGTTGGTGGTGGCCGCCGAGAAGACCCAGTAGCGGCTGTTCAGGCCGCAGGCGTTGAGCACCTTGACCATCACCTCCCAGTTGTCCGAGCTGAAGAACCAGAAGATGCCCGAGTTGGGGCCGGCCACGACCACGCTCCCGTTACCGTCGGTCGGGGTGCCGGGCGTGGGATTGGTGCGCCACTTGGTGGTGATCGAGAAACGGCTGTTCAGGCAGAGGGCGTTCACCGTGCTGGAGCCGCAGCTGAGGATCGCCGGGAAGGTGAAGAAATTCACCCCCGAGCCCGCGATCGATCCGCCGTGGCCGCCGATGATGTCGCTCGGGCCGCCATCGAAGGACCAGACCCCCACCAGCCCGGGCTTGGCGGTGGTGATCCGCACGTTGAGGTTGCTGCGGAGGTCCGTGATCGAGCGGGCCACGTTCCACAGCCGGACCTCGTCGATGGCGCCGGTGGGCGTGTGCTGCCAGCTCACGTCGCTGCCGATCTGCATCGGATCGCTGCTGGTCGTCAGGGGCCCGGCCTCGGCGAACGACGCCGCGAGCTCGCCGTCGATGTAGTGGCGCCGCGTGGTGCCGTCGGAGGTCACCGCGACGTGGGTCCAGACGCCCCGGGGGATGATGCCGCCGTTCTTCGCCGAGCCGCCCCCCTTGAGATAGGAGCGCAAGGTGGGCTGGCCGCCCACCGTGCACTGGCCGATCCACCAGGCCGACAGATAGTTCTTGCCGGCGATGCTCCGGCAGTCCTCCGCGGTCGTGCTGTTCGAGATGGCCACCCAGGCCTCGAAGGTGAAGGCGCCGGTGGGATTGAGCGCCGCGTTGTTGGGGATATTGATGTAACCGAGCGTGGGTTGCCCGGTGAATGTGACCCACACTCCGAACGGCTGGGCCTGCGTGGCGGGAGCCGCCAGGACAGCCAGAGCCACGCCGAGCAGAAGAATGCCCAGGAAACGCCCCGACGCATGTGCACCATGGACTGCTCTCATGTCGCTCCTCCTTGGGATGCGGATGGAATCGTATCGCCAATCGTCGATATTACACCCGAAGAGGCTAGGGGGCCGCCGGGTGCCTGCATGGAGATTGGGCGTGGGGGGCGGAAAAACGTTACAGATAGGCTAAGGCCCCGCCGTCCGCTCGGGGGAGGCGTCTGCTCGCGAGGTCGCCTGGGGATCCTCACGCGATTCGGGCACCTCGGGCAATCGGTCCCAGAGGACGAACACCCCATGGGTATAGGGGGGATCGGAGTCGTTGGTCGTCTGGGCGAGGTCGAACCAGAGGTTCCAAGCGCGGTCGAGCTCCTCGCGGGTCATCTCCGCAAGGCTCAGGTCGTCCTCGCTGAGCATCTCCATAGGTGGCATTTTAACTCTACATCGTCAAAGTTGGCGTCAACGGGCCGCCGTCGCCGCCCCCGCACCCCGGAAGATGGCGAGGTAGGCCTCCAGCGCCTCCAGGGCCAGGCGGTCGGCGGGGGTGTTGACCACCCGGATGCCGCCGCGGCGCAGGTGGCGGGAGAGGCGGCGGTTGGCGAGCTGGACTCCCAAGCTCGCCACCTGGGCGAAGGCGGCGGCCGGGGTGGCGGGCGGATCGGCGGCGAGCGCGCGCAGCTCGGGATCCTCCAGGTTGAGCAGCAGGGCCCGGTGGCGGCGGCCCAGGCGCAGCAGCGACTCGCGCAGCAGCTCGGCCGCCGCGAGGTCCACCACCGAGGTGAAGAGCACGGCCGTGGCGCTGCGCGGCTCGACGTCGAACGCCGCCTCGACCGCGAGGTCGTAGGCGGGCTCGGCGAGCTCGGCCTCGACGTCGTAGAGCGCCTCGTAGGCGGCCCAGGCGCCGCGCCCCCCGGAGCGGACCCGCACGCTGCGCAGCACGCGGCCGGCGAAGGCGAGGATGGTGACCTGGTCGCCGCGCGCCGCCGCCACCCGGGTGAGCGCCAGGGTGGCCGCGAGCGCGTGGTCGAGCTTGCTGCGCCGGCCGTCCATGGAGGCCATGGCGCGGGCGCAGTCGAGGAGGACGATCAGGCGGGCGCTGCGCTCCCAGGTGTCCTCGCGGGTCACCGGCCGGCCGTGGCGGGCGGTCGCCTTCCAGTGGATCTTGCCGATGGGGTCTCCCGGCAGGTACTCGCGCAGGGCGTAGGGCTCGCTCCCCAGGCCGTGCATGCGCTGGAGGATCTGCCCCATGCGGCGGCGCTGGGCGAGGGCGAGGAGCTGGCCGACGCGCCCCTCCCAGCGCACCTGGGGGTAGACGCGCACCGTCTCGGCGGGTAGCAGCTCGCGCTGGGCCCAGGCGAGCCCCCAGGGCCCGAGGACACGGGCGGTGAGCGGCCCGGTGGCGTGCTCCCCCCGCCGGCGCGGGACCAGGTCATAGGTCCAGCGGATCTCCCCCGGGCCCGGGATCACCGCCTCCCGGCGCAACGGCCCCGCGGCCAGCCCCGGATGCAGGCCCTCGCGCAGGATCACCGTCACCGGCCGGCGGGCGCGGGTGGAGGCGCTCACCGCGATCTCCGCCGGTGACTCCTGCACCAGCAGGGGGGGCCAGCGCCGCGCGGCTTCCAGAGGGGTGCGGGCGGCGCGCCGGAGATCCACCAGGAAGGCGATGGCCACCAGCGCGTCCAGGGCGAGCGCGGCCCAGGCCAGGCGCTCGTCGAGGAAGGCCGCGACGAGGAGCAGGGTGGTGAGCCCCAGGATCAGGAAGGCGCGGGGGGCGGGCATGGCGCTCGGCTAATGCGGCACGGGGACCGCCGCCGCGACGCTATCCAGCACCCGGCGGGGGGAGAACCCCTCCAGCTCCGATTCGGGGGTGAGGATCACCCGGTGGGCCCAGCAGGGGACGATCAGCCGCTTGAGGTCGTCGGGGATGAGGAACTCCCGCCCTTCGAGCAGGGCGGCGGCGCGGCCGGCCTCCAGCAGGGCCAGGGCGGCGCGCGGCGAGACGGGGAGGTCCACCTGCGGCGACTTGCGCACGCCGCCGGCGAGCTGGGCGAGATAGGAGAGGAGCTCCTCGGCCACGTGGACCCGCCGGGCCGCCCGGCGCAGCGCCGACGCCTCGCCCGCCCCCAGCACCGGCGCGGGGAGCTCGCCGCCGAGGTCGACCAGCTCCCCCGCCACCGCCTTGCGGTAGAGGTCGAGCTCGGCCTCCGGAGCGGGGAGGCCCATCTCGATGCGCGCCAGGAAGCGGTCGAGCTGCGCCTCGGGCAGGGGGTAGACCCCCTCGAACTCGATCGGGTTCTGGGTGGCGATGACGAAGAAATCCGCGTCCAGCGCCAGCGGCGTGCCGTCGATCGTCACCTGGCGCTCCTGCATGGCCTCCAGCAGGGCCGCCTGGGTCTTCGGCGGCGTGCGGTTGATCTCGTCGGCCATCAGGACCTCGGTGAAGACCGGCCCACGCAGCAGGCGGAAGGAGCCGGACGGGGCGTCGAAGATGTTGGTGCCGACTATGTCAGACGGCATTATGTCGGGGGTGAGTTGCACGCGGGTGAAGCGCGCTCCCAGGGCCGCGGCGAAGGCGCGGGCGAGCAGGGTCTTGCCCAGCCCCGGCACCCCTTCGAGCAGCGCGTGGCCGCCGGCCATGTAGGTCACGAGCAGGGTCTCGACGGCGGCGCGCTGCCCGAGGACGACGCGGTCCAGCGCGGCGGCGAGCTCCTGGGCGGCCTCGATCAGGCGCGCGGTCGAAAGGTCGGCGGAGGTCGAGGTCATGCGGCGTTCTCCCGTTCGGTCTGTGTGTCTTCCTGAGCCGGCCGGCCCTGCCGCCGGCGCGCCACCTCGCGCGCCAGCGCCACCAGCTCGCGGGGGCCGGCCGTCTCGGCGCGGCGGTCGAGATCCGCGGGGAGATCGGCGTCACGGTCGAGCTCCCGCACCCTTTCGAGCAGCCGCCGCGCCGCCTCCCGGTGGTGGCCCAGGCGGTGGTGGAGGGCGCCCAGGCCGAGCAGGAAGGCGCCGGTCGAGCCGGTCACGGCCGGGGGCTCGCTCCAGGCCGGCCCGAAGCGGCGCGACAGGGTCCAGAGGGCCGCCAGATAGAGCACGGCGAGGTGGATGAGGACCAAGTCGAGCGTGCGGCCCAGGGACGCGGTCTCCGGTACCCCTTGCCCGGCGGTCAGCCCGTGATGATACTCGTCGAAGGTCCAGCGGTCTCCCAGGCGCCGACGCAGGGTCTCCAGCAGGGCGGCGTTGCCAGGCTCGCCCAGGCGGGCGTTGGCGAAGGCGTCCGCGGGCAGGATCCAGATCCGTCCCCGCCCCCGTGGCAGGACGGCCAGGAGCACCTGCCGCTGCGGCCCCAGATAGAGAGGCTTGGCCTCCTTCGGCAGCTTGGGGGCGTACCGGGGGGCCCAGACGTGGAGCGGCGCGCCGCCGGCCACCGGGCGCAGGTCCCACTCCGCGTGCGTGAACCGGCGCCAGCGCATGGGATTGAGCGTCACCTTCCGCTCCTCCCGCGGGAAGAGCCCCAATCCCTCCAGGGCCACCATCTCGCCGGGATTGCCGCGCGTGCCGGAGTAGGCCACGAGGAGGTCCCCGCCACGGAGCAAGTGCTGGTCGAGCGGCTCGGTCATCTCCGCCACGTCTATCACGGACCCCCGCTGCCAGGGGAAGGTCAAGACCAGCGCGCCGCCGCCCTGGAGCTCCGCGAGCGGCCGGTCGAGCAGGCGCACGCGGGCGCCGCGGGCCTCCAGATAGCGGCGGGCCGCGAGCCAGCCGTTCGGCCCGCGGGAGAGGGCGCTCCCCCGCGCCTCCCCCACGCCCGCGAAAACCTCCACGAGCAGGGCCAGGGCGGCCAGCCCGGCGGCCAGAATCCAGAGCTGGCGGCGGAGCGAACGGGTCAGGGGAGGGCCTCCTCCAGCCGCCCGATCAGGGACCGCACGTCGTCGAGCGCCGGCCGCCGCGGCCCATAGGTGAGCCCGTCGAGCCGCCGGACCAAGGGGAGCAGGTCCGGACGTTGGGCCCGCGCCATCAGGTCGCGGCTGGTCCAGTCCGGCTCGACGCGGTCGCCGGCGAGCGAGCGGGCCAGCCACCACCAGGCGGCCTCCAGGGCCTCGGCCACGCGCCCGCCGGCCAGGCGGCGCTCCAGCTCCGCCCGCCAGCCGGCGGCGTCGAGCCCGGCGGTGGGAGGCGGCGCGGGCTTCGCCGCCAGCTCTCCCGTCTCCCGCCGGGCCCGCGGGCGGCGGAGCCGGAGCCACAGAGCGCGAACGATCAACAGCAAAGCCACCCCCGCCACCCCCGCGGCGACGGCGAGAAACGTGCGCTGGGACAGGTGGACCATCCTGGCCCCCCGGAGGATCGCCTCGTTGAGTGCCTCCTGGAGGGCGCCGAGGTAGGACGCCTCCGGCGGCGCGGGCGTCCGGTCGACCCCCGTGAGAGCGTGCTCCAGCGCGGCAGGGTCCGCGGGGAGGGCCGGCCCCAGGTGGAGAGGAGGAGCGTGCGCGCTCAGGGCCAAGGCTCCTCCGGGGATGGGGCCGGCGGCGCGGCGAACACCGCGTCGATCTCTTCGCGCAGGTCCGTCCCTTCCTTCCGCCCGCGGAGGTCGAAGAAGAGCATGCCGATCCCGAAGGCCGTGTAGAGGTAGACGGCCGTGCGGACCAGCGAGCCCAGGAACTCGGCCGGGACCTGGAGCCAGAGCCAGCGGTAGATCAGGGCCTGCGGGTCCAGGTCCCCCGCCAGCAGACGGCGGACGAAATCGATCAGCATGGGGAGCTGGAAGGGCAGGTCCACCGGCAGGGCGGCCAGGTAGGTGATGAGCGTGCCCGCCACCATCAGGAGGAGGATCTTGAGGATCGGGCTCCGGCTCAGCACGCCGCTGGGGTTGAAGCGGGCCAGCTCGGCGCTGCGCGACAGCGCCGCGGCGCCGAACACCCCCTCCTCGACCATCACCGGCGTCACCAGCGCCAGCAGAGGGGCGACGTAGAGCACCGGCAGGATGCAGGCGAGCGCGGAGACGAAGAGGGCCAGCCCCACCAGCAGGATCGTGCTCCAGACCCGCGGCCTGAGGACGAAGCGCCAGGCCCGGCGCATGTCCACAGGCCGGCCTGCCAGGGCGTCGAGCGCCGCGACCTGGGCCACGGAGTAGGCGACTCCGATGAAGATCCCCAGCAGCAGGCTGCCGAGCAGGAGCTCGAAGCTGTTGGTCAAAGACGTCATGACGTCGACGTGCTCCTGGCCCTGCCGGGCGACGATCGTCTGGAACACGCTGAGCAGGGTGGTGAGGAGCGCCACCGGAATCGCCACGGACGGGAAGACCGTGCGGAGATGAGGCAGGGCCCGCCGCATCGCCTCGTCGAGCAGCAGGAAGAAGGGCATCGGGCCCGGGCGGCGGCCGCCGGTGAGATCAGCCACCGGCCGGCTCCGGGGGGACCGGCCGCAGGGCGAGGGCGAGGAACGCGCCCTCCAGGGCGAGGCCCAAGGCCAGCTTGGCGCCGGCCGGAAAGTCGGGCGACGGGGAGACCAGGGCCTCGACCAGGGCGAGCACGACGAACCAGGGAAGACAGCCCAGCAGCACGGCGAGGGCGTCCCGGCTGGCCGCGCGCAGGGCGAGCGGCCGGGAGACGTCGCCGGCCGCCACCAGGGCGCGGCCGATGCCGAGCCCGGCCGCGGAGCAGACCAGGATGAGCGTCAGCTCCAGGATGCCGTGCGCCGCGATGAACCGCAGCAGGTCCCCGGCCATCGAGTAGTCGAGGGTGACGCCGACCACCGCTCCCAGCAGCAGGCCGTTGAAGAGGACGATGTAGAGCGGCACCAGCCCGGCCAGCACGCCGCCCCCCCAGGCGGTGAGCGCCACGGTGAGGTTGTTGGTGGCGATCCCCGAGGAGGAGACGCTCGGGGGGACCGTGGTGAACAGCGACTCGGTCCACAGCCTCCCCTGCTCCAATTCGTGGACCTTGTCGGGCCCGAGGAAGACCAGCCCCAGCTCGGGCCGCAGCACGGCCATCACCAGCCCCCACAGCACCGCGAGGAGAAAGAGCGCCAGGGTCACCAGGGTGAGCCCGAGCTGGCGCTGGAACGCGGCGGGAAAGGTGCGCAGGAAGAAGGCGGTCCCCGTCCGGCGCCGCCCCTCGCCGGTGAGCCGGCGGGTGCCGGCGAGCGCCAGGGCCTGCAGCCGGCGGGCGGCGGCGGTGCCGGGGAAGCGGGCGGCGGCCAGGGCATGGTCGTGCAGCACCTGGCGGTAGCGCAGGGCCATCTCCTCCAGCCCGTCATAGCCCGTCTTCCGCAGCTCCGTGCGGGCGGCGGCGAGCTCCTGGTCGA
The DNA here is from genome assembly GCA_036497345.1 of Thermoanaerobaculia bacterium. Lineage (GTDB taxonomy): Bacteria > Acidobacteriota > Thermoanaerobaculia > Multivoradales > UBA5704 > DATARR01. Next base: position 908 of record DASXJP010000550.1, on the reverse strand, counting down.
ACGCATCCCAGAGCGGCCGCCGCAGGCGGAGGAAGCGCGCGTAGTCCATCAGCCCTCAGCCCACAAGGCCTGGCGGAGGGCGCCCACGGGATCGTTCTCCGGGTCGGTCCCCTCCAGAAGCCCGGGCGCGTCGCGCCGGATGCGGTCGAGGATGCGGCCCGCCATCTCCCGGGCCGCCCTGACGTCGCCCAATTCCGGGACGCGGGCGAGGAAGGCCTCGACCAGCGCCAGCTCCCGCGGCCCCCACCCCGGTGGCACCCGTCCCAGGACCGGCGCCGGCTCCGGGAGCCGGTCGTGGACCACCACCGTCCCCGCCAGCCGGTCCCCCAGACGCCGCCAGAGGGGGTCGAGGACCATCAGCACGACGCCGAAGAAGAGGTCGAGGGTGCGCACGAGGTTGCGGGTCAGGAGCTGGCCCGGCCCCGAGGTCCCGCCTTCCGCCGTCACCACGCGCAGCCTGGCGGCCATCTTGCCGAGCGTCCGGCCACCGGTGGTGATCTCCAGGGTGGCGAAGTACCCCCATTCGAGGAGGAACCAGCCGATCACCATGAGGGCGGGGACCCAGGACGGCGTCACTGGGGCCACCAGGACCTCGACCAGGAACAGCCAGAGAAACGCCAGCGCCACCACCACCAGATAGTCGAGGAACGCGGCGAGCGACCGGCTCCCGATCCCCGCGATGGGCAGATCGAGGCGGATGTTGTCCAGCCCCAGGATGCTCTCTCGCCGTATCTCGGACAAGCTCCGGCTCCCTCAAGAGTGTGGATGCTAAGAGTCCGTCACGAAATAACTACTCCGTTTTGGCATTGCGTCCTTGGCAGGATTGTATAGTTCCATTCACCGTGAAAACTGTCGCGACGGAGATTGACCTCCGCGGCTTCTCGCGCGCTGACTTTCCTTCCCGTAGG
>DASXJP010000549.1:0-2296 GCA_036497345.1 Thermoanaerobaculia bacterium | reverse complement strand
GATCTCCACCCTGAGGGCATCGGTGAACCCCTTGACCGCGTGCTTGGACGCCGAGTACATGCCCTGCAAGGGCACCACCGCATCCGAGACCTCGCTGCCGATGTTGATCAGGGCGCCGCCCTCGCGGCGCAGGTAAGGCAGCGCGGCGAGCGAGCCGTAGACCACGCCCCAGAAATTGGTGTCGAACAGCCGGCGGTTGTCCTCGTCGCTGACCTCGTCGAGCCGGCCGTAGATCGAGACCCCGGCGTCGTTGACCCAGGTATCGATGCGGCCGAATTTCTGGATCGTCGCCTCGGCGATGTGCTCGACCTGCTCACGCCTGCCCACGTCGGCGACCACGTAGATCGCCTGACCGCCGTCGGTCTTGATGCGCTGGCAGACCTCGTCGAGCGTCTGCCCCGCGCGGGCGGCGAGGACGAGCTTGGCCCCTTTCTCGGCCGCGGCCAGGGCCGTGGCCAGGCCGATGCCGCTCGACGCGCCGGTGATCACGATGACTTGCTGGTCCAGGGGTTTGAGATCGACTGCCATGAAGTGCCTCCTTGATGTATTCGCTGCGGCAGCGGAAATGCCACCTCTTCTCAGGGAGTAGGAGGGCTGCAAGAAACGGGCAAGGACAACAAGGACCCCAAGGACTGCAAGGACTCCAAGGACCTCCCAAGGAACAGGCCACGCGGGAGAGGCCGCGGATCCTTTTCAGACACCGGGAGACCCGGGCGCCCAACCTCGTGCCCGGCGATTTCAACGGGGTGCGGTCGGACGTGTTCCTGCTCAGCGGCGTGACGCCGTGAGGGGGGCGGCGGTCCGGAATTGCCGGATCGTTGCTACGCCGCCGTCCCCGACCACGGCTTGATCTTGTCGAGCTCTGCCGCGAGGGCGTCCTGCGCAACCTCGGTGTCGTAGGCTGCCTGGGCTCGCAGCCAGTAGCCGTTCGACAGGCCGAAGAATCGGCACAGACGCAGGTCGGTGTCCGCCGTGATCGCGCGGCGTCCGGCGACGATCTCGCCGATACGCTGGGCGGGTACGCCAATCTCCTTGGCGAGCCGGTACTTCGAGATACCCATGGGGCGCAAGAATTCCTCGAGCAGGAGCTCTCCGGGGGTCACGGCTGCAAGCTTGGCCATCGTCATCACCTCTGATGGTGATTCTACTTAGTCAGACTGCGAGCGCCCGCCCCGCCCGGGCATCAATGCCCGGGCGGGGCCGGACGAGCAATCTGACAAAGAAGAAGTAATCCACGGCAACCCCAATGCCGCTGAGGTCAGGGGACCGGCCGCGCGAGCACCTTCGGCCGGATCGGATTCGTCGAGGTGCCGTCTCCCGTGACCATCCGGCGGAGATAGCCGGCCTGCCCGAGGTGGAAGGCGAGGTGCGTCCCGAGATGGAGCAGGAACCAGTCGGTCCGTAGATCGCCATACATGGGCTCGGGGTACGGCGCCAGGAGGATTTCGGGGGTCAGGGATTGGAGGATGCGAATGACGATCTCCTCCGTGCCCCGCAGGTTTTCTATGAGCTCGTGCCGCGGGATGCCGCGCAGGCGAAACTCGGCGTCCCGGTCCCGGACATAGCCCGAGCCTCCCAGGATCGCTCCCAGGTAGTGCCGCAGGTTCCCGCAGATGTGAAGCGCGAGCGTCCCCGCCGGGTTGGTCACCCCGGGCACCGTCCGCCAGACGGCGTCGTCGCTGGGGAAGAGCTCGATCTCCTGGCGGAAGGTCTGGAGGTCCCGGGAGAGCGTGCGTTGCAGGTAGTTGGTCAGGTCGTGCATGAGGGGTATTTCTATGCCGGCGTGGGGTCTTGGCGCAAAGGCCTCAGAAGAAACTAGCTCTTGCCCGAGGCCCCGTGCCCGCCGCGCTGGGAATCGTCCGCGAGGAGCCGTAGAGAGCCTGGTAGACAGGACCGCACTATATTGCTACCATGCAATACATGCCGGCGGTCCTGCTTGCTCGTGCCAAGGAGGTGCGGGACGACGGATCCATTGTGGAGATCGTCATCTGGGAGTTCCCTGAGCCTTTGCCGCCAGTCGCCACAGGTACAAATACCGGCTGTACTACGGAGCGGCAGGAAGAACCCGCGTTCGCTACGACAACGAACGGGGCAAGGGCGATCACCGCCACCTGGGAGACGACGAAGAGGCGTACGTCTTCTCCACAGTGGAGCAGTTGCTCGCGGATTTTCAGTCGGATGTAGAGCGCTGGAGGTAGCCATGAAGGCAATCATCGAGGTCTCCCGGAAAGGATCTGTATTCCAGGCCGCTGCACAGCAACTCGCGGACGCCAGGAAGGGCCAGGTTCCCGATTTT
>DASXJP010000548.1:0-8413 GCA_036497345.1 Thermoanaerobaculia bacterium | reverse complement strand
TTCCTTGTCGACGCTCCCCGCGATCCATTCGAGGAAGCGCGGCTCGCCGTGCGAGACGTTGAAGGAGAGGATCTCGGGGAGCTCGTAGCTGTGGAGCTCGCGGATGGTGTCCTGCACGCCGCCGAGCTCGCTCTCGAGGGTCTTGACGATCAGCAGCAGCTCCCCGTCCTTGCAGATCTTCCCCTTCCAGCGGTAGATCGAACGGATGCCCGGGACGACGTTGACGCACGCGGCCTGGCGCCGCGCGACGACCTCGCGCGCGATGAGATAGGCCTGCTCTTCGGTTCCGACGGTGGTGACGACGACGATCGCACGCATGGGCCCAAGGTACTGCACTCGTTCCAAACGAGTCAATCGCGCCAGATCCGCCGCTCCGGGAGCCAGGTGAGGACGCGCACCTTCCCCGCGCGGTTGGCGACGCGCACGGCCATCAGCCGGCCCACGCCGTCGGTCAGGTAGAGCGAGCCGGGCGTCGAGGTGCCGAGCGCGCTGAACGAGGCGAGGTCGGAGCTGTTGAAGCGGATGGGATCGCTCACGTCCAGCGGATGGCCGGGCGAGCTGGGGTCCGCCGGCGCCGGCCCCGGCGGGAAGCCGAAGCCGACGCCCCGCCCGAGGTTGGCGAGCCGGCGCGGGACCCCGAGCGGACGGTCGATGCCGGCGTCGATGTCCTTGTTGAGCACGCCGTCCCCGTCGCCGTCGCGATAGAGGGTGAAGGTGACCGTGCCGTCCTTGGCGGTGCGGAACTTCACCGCCACGTTGGCGTCCAGCCGCACCGCGGAGGCGCGGGCCAGCCGCAGGACGCCCACCAGCTCATAGGCCGCGAGCCGCAGCCGCATGTCGCTGGTGGCCTGGACCAGCGACGGCGCTCCCAGCAGCAGGATGAGGACGAGCACGGCGAGGGACACGACCAGCTCCACGAGCTGGAACCCTTTCTCTCTGGATGTCATGGGCGACCTCCCGATGAGGCCCGGGCGGGGCGGAGCCCGCAGGCCCCGCCCCCGCCCGGCGCGCGTCAGCGGGACTCCTTCTTGGCGGCGGAGGCCTTGGCTTCGGACGACTTGGAGGATTTCGCGCCGGAGCCCGACTTGCTCCCCTTCACCTTCTCCTTGAGCGTGGTCTCGCCCGCGATGGCCACGTAGGGCTTCAGGAGCTGGAAGGTCTTCTCGCCGATCCCCTGCACCAGCATCAGGTCCTCGGGCTTCTTGAACGGACCGTTCTGCTTGCGGTAGTCGACGATCCGCTCGGCGACGCTGGGGCCCACCCGCGGCAGCAGGGCGAGCTGCGTGGCGTTGGCGCTGTTGACGTTGACCACCCCTCGGGTCTCCGCGCCCAGGGTGGGCAAGGCGGCGAAGAGGAAGGCGAGGACCAGCAGGCCGGCCACGACGCGATGCGAGCGATGGATACGAATAGCGTTCTTCATGGGGTTCTCCCTTTTCTTTTTCGTTGGCGAAGCGTTCGTTTTGCGACGGTTTCTCGAAGTCCCTTTCCGTGTGGTTTTCCAGGTCCGCGTCTCTTCAGCGCCACCTCCTCTCGGGTTGACGCCGGGCTCTGGATCAAGCCCTTTGCCAGCAGGGCTTGCGGGGCTCAAGTCGCTGAAGAAAAAGGAGTTGCGGGAATCAGCCGGCGGCCGGGGAGGGCGGCCGGCGGCAAAGGATCAGGCGGAGGAGGTCAGGCGGAGGGGCGGAAATCGCGGCCGGACGGGGGTTTGCCGGCATCGCAAAGGATTTGGCGGCGCGCGCGATCTTTTGCGGCGCGGGTCCCTTTCGAGTACAGTAACCGCGCCATGGCGGAAGAACGGTCGGTCGGTCGCGAATACCTCGAGGCGTTGATCATCGCCGCGATATTCCTGCTGTTCACGAACACCTTCGTCGTCCAGACGTTCTACATCCCGAGCGGCTCGATGGAGGACACCCTCCTCATCGGCGACCACCTGTTCGTCAACCGCTTCATCTACGGTCCCACGGCGACCGGGGCGGAGAGGCTGCTGCCGTTCCGGACCGTGCACCGCGGCGACATCGTGGTCTTCCGCTCGCCGGAGGAGCCGAAGCTCGACCTGGTCAAGCGGTGCATGGCGGTGGGGGGCGACACGGTCCAGATGAGCAACAAGCAGCTCTACATCAACGGCAAGCCGGTCAACGACTCCAGCTACGCCGTGCACAAGAATCCGATGACCATCTTCTCCGACCCCCGCACGATCAACTACGGCCCCTTCGTGGTACCGGCGGGCCACTACTTCTGCATGGGGGACAACCGCGACAACTCCTACGACTCGCGGTTCTGGGGTCCGCTGCCCGCCCACCTCGTCAAGGGGCGGGCGCTCTTCATCTACTGGTCCTACGGCGGGCGGACCTCGACCGGCCAGTGGGAGGGGTGGGGAGCGAAGATCAGGGACCTGCTGGAGACGGCGGTCGGCTTCTTCTCCAAGACGCGCTGGGAGAGGACGTTCCGCCTGATCCGGTAGCGCCGCGGGTATGTACGCCGAGAAATCCCTGCTCCGGGAATATCTGGAAGCGCTGCTCATCGCCGTCATCTTCGCGACCTTCGCCCGCACCTGGATCGTGCAGGCGTTCAAGATCCCGTCGGGCTCGATGGAGAAGAACCTGCTGATCGGCGACCACATCCTGGTCAACAAGTTCATCTACGGGCCGACGCTCTCGCCGCTGGAGGAGAAGCTCCTGCCCATCCGCAAGGTGCGGCGCGGCGACATCGTGGTGTTCAAGTACCCGGAAGACCCCACCCGCGACTTCATCAAGCGGTGCATGGGGCTGCCGGGGGACACGCTGAAGCTCATCGACAAGGACCTCTACATCAACGGCAGGCACGTGGACGACTCCGCGTTCACCTACTACGCCGACGCGGAGATCTACCCGCGCGACCTCTTCTTCCACCCCAAGCGCGTGCGCGACAATTTCGGCCCCAAGACCGTCGGCCCCCGGAGCTACTTCTGCATGGGGGACAACCGGGACAACTCGAACGACTCGCGCTACTGGGGGACGGTGCCCGAGAGCTACCTCAAGGGGCGGGCGTTCGTGGTCTACTGGTCCTTCGCCGGCGAGGACGAGATGTTCGAGGCGCCGGGCTACGGCGGGAAGGCCCGCCAGATCGGCCGGGTGGCCCTGAATTTCTTCCGGCAGACGCGATGGGATAGAACCTTTCGCATCGTGCGATAGACTATCTCCAACGATCCTACTGGAGGGAAACCATGCCACGGAGATCCGAACGGGGCGAGGGGAATCTCGGATGCATTCTCTGGCTGCTGGGGCTCGGCCTCGTGACCCTGATCGCCTGGAAGGCGGTGCCGGTCAAGATCGCCAGCACGCAGCTCTATGACTTCATGGACGAGCAGGCGAAGTTCTCGGCCGCGCGGACGCCGCCGGAGGAGATCGCCAAGGCGATCGTCAACCGCGCCCACCAGCTCGACCTCCCGCTCGACAAGGGGGACGTCCACGTCACGCGGGACGGGGACCGCATCTTCATGGACGTCGAGTACACGGTCCCCGTGGAGCTCCTCGGCATGACCTACCAGTGGCACTTCCACCAGAAGCTCGACCGGCCGATCTTCATCGTCTGACGCGCGGCTGGTTGGCGGTCCTCGGGGGCGGCTTCGCCCCCGGGGCGCTGGCCGGGGCTCAGCTCGCCGGGCTGATCTTCTTTCTCAATCCGCGCCTGCCGTTCGCCTTCGCCCCGGTGCTGCGCGGCTGCCTGATCTACGGCGCGCTGCTCGGCGCGGTGAGCCTCGCGCTGTGCCTGCCGTTCACCTGGGGGCGGCCGCGGCGCGCCTGGCGGCTCCTCCCCTGGGGCCTCACCCTGGCGCTGGCCCTCTCCGCCGTCCTCGACTGGACCCACGCCTCCTACTTCGCCTACTTCCTGCCGCCGGGCATCAACGACCGGCTGATCAAGACGGCGCTCTGGCTCACCCTCGGCGCGCTGATCGCTTTCTACACCGCCCTGCTGCACTCGCTGGGCCGCCGCCGCTACGGACCGCGCAGCCGCTGGGGGTTGACGCTGGTGGCGGCGCTCTCGATCTACGCGATGGTCGAGCGCCGGGAAGCGTTCCGGCCGCGGCCGGTGCCCACTCCGCGGCCGGCGATGGTGGAGCCGCTCCAGCGCCCCCGGCTGTGGGTGATCGGCCTCGACGCGGCGACGCTCGACGCCATCCTCCCCCTGGCCGGGCAGGGGCGGCTGCCGTTCCTGGCCACGATGCTCCAGAGCGGCGCCTACGGCCGCTTGAGCACGCTGGTGCCCACCCGGCGGGACGCCATGTGGACCACGCTCGCCACCGGCAAGTACCCGTTCAAGCACGGCATCACCGGCCGGCGCGCCTTCCCGGCCCCCTTCCTGGCGCCCGGCGCCCGGCTCGACCTGCTCCCCTCGGGGATCTCCTTCACGCGCTGGGGCACCCTGGGCGAGAAGCCCCTGCCGCCGGGCATTCCCCGCCGCGAGGCGCTGGCGCTCTGGGAGATCTTCCCGCGGCTCGGTGTGCCCGCCGGCGTGGTGGGGTGGCCGGCGACCCAGCCCGAGGATGGGGAGGCCTCCTTCGCGCTCACCGACGGCGACTTCCCTCCCAGATCTCCCCGCGCGCTCGACCCGGGCGTCCGCGGCCGCTTCGGCCCGCGCGCCCCCACCTCCCTCCTGCAGGCGCTCGACGGCGACCTGCGGCGCCAGTCCGCGGCGCAGGCGCTCGCCGGCCGGAATCCCCAGATACAGGCGGTCTTCCTCCTGCTGCCGGGGCTGCGGGAGGTGTCGCGCCACTGGTTCGGCGGCTTCAGCGCCGTGCAGCTCGAGGGCGAGCCCAAGAGCGAGGCATCCCGCGCCGCCGATGAGCAGATGGTCGCCTATTACGAATGGCTCGACGATCAGCTCGCGGCGGTCTGGCAGCGGGAGGCGGGGCCGCGGCTGCTGGCCGTGGTCTCCTCCTACGGGGTCAACCCGCAGGGGGGGTGGCGGCGGGTCTGGGGCCAGATGTCGCCGGGGGCGGCGCTCGGCGGCGAGCTCCAGGGGGGACCGGACGGCGTCCTCCTCCTCTACGGCGAAGGGGTCCGCCCGGGCGCCCTGCTGACCGGCGCCCGGCTGGTCGACGTGGCGCCGACGCTGCTCTACGGCCTGGGCTTCCCCGTCTCCCGCGAGCTCGACGGCCAGGTGCTCACGGCCGCCTTCGACAAGCGCTTCCTGGCGAGCAACCCGGTGGCGTTCTTCCCCTCCTACGAGGGGTTGGCGCGGGCGCGCTGAGCCCCTCACTCCCCAACCCCTCTCTCCCCGAGGGAGAGAGGGGCTTTAATCTACGACGCCACCCGCTTGGGGCCGGTCGCGGTCTTGGTGGCGTCCCGGCTCATCGCGCAGCGCCCCTCGAAGGTGGCGCCGTCCTCGATGATCAGCGCGGGAGTGTCGATCTCCGCGAAGACTTTTCCGCTGGGCGCGATTTGTACTTTGCGAAGAGCATGGATAGTCCCCCGGACGGTGCCGGAGACGAAGACCTGACCGACGTGGATCTCGCCGTCCACCTCGCCGGCCTCGCCCACGATCAGGTCCCCCTGCGACTCCACGAGCCCGGTCAGCTTGCCGTCGACGCGGAACGAGGCTTCGAAACGCAGCTCCCCCTGGAGATGGCTGCCGCCGTCCAGGAATCCGTTGAGGTCCCCCTGCTTGCCTTCCGACTTGAAGATCATCAGCTGTCTCCCCGCTCGATCAGTACGTCGAAAAGCCGCATCAGCTCCTCTTCCGAGTGGAAGTGGATGCGGAGCTGCCCACGTTGCCCCCCCGGGCCCTGCCGTTTGATCTCGACGCGGGTCTGCAACCGGCGGGTGAGGCGCTCCTCGGCGGCGGCGGTATGGACCTCGACCGGACGGTCCGGCTTCTTCGGCTTGCGGCTCTCCTGCGGCTGGGGCTCGGCGGCCAGACGCTCGAGGTCGCGGGCGGAGAGCCCGTCGCGCACGGCGCGGTCGGCGAGCCGGATCTGTTCCTCCGGGTCTTGGATGGCGAGCAGCGGGCGGGCCTGACCGGCGGTGAGCCGCCCCTCGCGCAGCAGGTCGAGCACCTCGTCGGGGAGGCGCAGCAGGCGCAGCGCGTTGGTGACGGTCGTCCTCCCCTTGCCGACGCGGGTCGCCACCTCCTCCTGGGAGAGGCCGAACTTCTCCTGCAGGGCGGCGTAGGCCTCGGCCTCCTCGATCGGGTTGAGGTCGCTGCGCTGGAGGTTCTCGACCAGGGCGAGCTCCAGCAGCTCGCGGTCGTCCGTCACCTGGCGGATGACCACCGGCACGGCGTCGAGCCCCGCCTTGCGGGCGGCCCGCCAGCGGCGCTCGCCGGCGATGATGGCGTACCCCTCCCCCTCGGGGGTGACCACCAGCGGCTGGATGATCCCCTGGGCGCGGACCGAGGCCGCGAGGTCCTCGATCGCCGCTTCGTCGAAGTAGGCGCGCGGCTGGAAGCGGTTGGGGTGGAGGCTCGCGACCGGCAGCGTGCGCACCGGCTCGTCCGGCTTCGGCTCCGCCTTCTCGATCAGGGCGTCGAGGCCGCGCCCGAGCCCCCGCTTCTTGCCCGCGGGACCGGTCACGCGGCCCTCCGCAGGATCTCGCGGGCGACCGCCAGGTAGGCCTCGGCGCCGCGCGACTTGATGTCGTACTGGAAGATGGGGAGGCCGTGGCTCGGCGCCTCCGCCAGGCGGATGTTGCGCGGCACCACCGTCTCGTAGACCTTGCCGGCGAAGTGGGAGCGGACCTCCTCGGCCACGTCCTTCGAGAGGTTGGTGCGGTCGTCGTACATGGTCAGCAGGATACCGGCGATCTGCAGGTGCCGGTTGAGGCTCCCCTGGACGCGCTTGATGGTGGCGAGCAGCTCGCTGATCCCTTCGAGGGCGAAGTACTCGCACTGGAGGGGGACGAGCACGCCGTCCGCCGCCACCAGGGCGTTGACCGTCAGGTGGCCGAGCGACGGCGGGCAGTCGACGAGGATGGTGTCGTAGCGGTCGGCGGCCTCGGCGAGCACCTTCTTGAGCCGCTGCTCCCAGCCGGTCTCGCCCACCAGCTCGACCTCGATGCCCACGAGATCGCGCTGGGCGGGGACGAGATCGAGATTGGGGAAGCCCGAGGGGCGGATGGTGGCGGAGAGGGGCACCTCGCCGACCAGGGCGTGGTAGAGGTGGGGAGGCTCCGCCCTGGCGCCGAGGCCGCGGGTGGCGTTCCCCTGCGGATCGCAGTCGACGAGCAGGACGCGGCGCTCGAGGGCACCCAGGCCGGCCCCGAGGTTGATGGCGGTGGTGGTCTTGCCGACCCCACCTTTCTGGTTCGCGATGGCGAGAATCATGGCTTTCCTGGTTTCAAGGCCCGGGAGAGGCGCGGCGCAGCGCCAGGACGCGCCGCTTCTCGCTCCCCGCGAGCGGAAGGCTGCCGCAGACGGTCAGATCCACAGGCAGCTCGGGATCGTGCTCACCCACCCAGAGGAGGACGCGCCCGTTCGCGTCCAACCGGCTCGCGAGGGCGCTCCAGACGTCCAGGTCGAGCCGGAGGGCCCGCGAGGTGATCACGTCGATGCTCTCCGGAAGACCGGCAGGCAACGGAATCTGGACTCTAACATCGAGGCACCGGCAGGGCAACGCGGCCTTGCGGGCGGCGGCGGAGAGGAAGGCCCACTTGCGCTCGCGGGCCTCGGCGAGCGTCATCGCGAGGCCCGGGCGGGCGGCGGCGAGGACAATGCCGGGGAAGCCCGCGCCCGATCCCAGATCGAGCCCGCGCCGGGCGTCCGCCGGCAGGAGGGGGAGGGCGGCGAGCGACTCCCCGTAGTGCCGGACGAGGATCTCGCGGGCGGTCCCCGGCCCGATCAGGCTCATCCGCCGGTTCCAGAGCGCCAGCTCCTTGTAATGGGTATACAGCGCGTCGATCGCCCGCTCGTCGAGCGGCTCCGGCGAGAGCCGGCGGAGGTTGCCCGCGAAGTCGGCGCGGGGGATCTCGGGGAGGGCGAAAGCCATGGGCGGGATTGTTTCACGTGAAACATGAGCCGGAGCCCGGCCGGCAATGTTTCACGTGAAACATTCCGCCTACGCCGTCGGGGCCGGCCGCACCATGATCCTCTTGAAGTAACCGTCCCCCTCGCTCTCGGTCATCACGTTGGGGTCGTCCGCCAGGGTGGTGTGAATGATTCGCCGGTCGCCCGGGTTCATCGGCTCCAGTATCCGCGGCTTGCCTCGCCGGCGAACCTCCTCGGCGACCCCCTGGGCGAGACTGCGCAGACGCTCCTCGCGGATCTCGTGGAAGTTGTCGCAGTCGACCCTCACCGCCGTGGGCTCGCCGCCGCTCAGGGTCCGGATCATCCTGGGCAGCAGGTGCTCGAAAGCCATCAGGATCTCGCCGTCGTCGGCGAAGCACCAGTCGACGTCGCCGCCCGAGAGGTCGACCTCCAGCCGCTCCTCCCCCTGGAAGAT
>DASXJP010000547.1:0-5463 GCA_036497345.1 Thermoanaerobaculia bacterium | reverse complement strand
GTCACTCACCCAAGGCAGGAGCCCAGTGCGCGAAAGGCGCACGCTGGGATCTGTGCGGGGGGCGCCGGGTGACCGGCGTCCCTACCGCGATTACGGGTCTGTGGGGGGCCTGGGTGGGCAACCACCCAGGCCTACCCGGCGCCTTCACCCATCGGGAGAGCTGGCGGTGCACGGCGGCCGGGTCCACGTCGCCGGCCAGGAGGAGCCCCGTTTCGAAGAGCGGCTCATCCCCCACCGTCTCCAGGAGCTCCTCGAATTTCATGGCAGCAAGTTACCAGTAATGGCAAGTTGCTGCAATAAATCTCCGCCAGATCAGCCCATAGGGCAATAGGAATTAGCCCCCCTACGGGGCTGGGAACTCCGCGCCCGTGAGCCTGACGGAGCTGATTCCGTCTCCACCCGAAAAGCTCCTCCCTCTGAGCGCAGCTCCGCAACGCTGGCCTGCCTTCCGATCTCTCCTCCAGCAATTTTCGGCCGATTTCCGCATTCCCACTGCACTGTAGATAGTAGGACGGCCCCTCCTTCCCTTCGAGGGTCCGAAGCGGATGCCGTTCGGAAAGGGGTTTTCATGAGACGCAGATCACGGTTCCGGGCGTCCACGCTGCTCCTCGCCGCCGTGCTGTCCGCCACTCCGGCCTTCGCTCGCGGGCATCAGCCGACCCCGACCATGGTGGCGCAGGGCTTCTTCAGCACCTTGTGGCAGGCCTTGGGCGGGCTTTTCCCGGTGCTCACCAAGGGACGTGACACGATCGACCCCAACGGGGCTCTCACCGACGGCCGCGGCACGATCGACCCGGACGGGGCGACCTCGACCGCTTCCGCCGGGAGTGAGACGGATGGACGGGCTGGTCAAGATCCCAACGGCTAGCCACGCCCTCAGAGTTACTCCCTGCTGACCGCCGGCATGTGCCGGCGTCCTTTTTCTCTCTCAGGAAGATTTGGGGTAGGATAGGGCTTGCGTAAACCGAGAACATGAGGGAGGGATTGAATGAGCGAGTGGCACATCCCCGAGGAGCTTCTGGAGCGGTTTCTCCGGCTGAAGGCGTCGAGGCAGGAGTCCCAGCAGATCGTGCGTCACCTCTTGAGCGGGTGTCCTCAGTGTCTGGAGCTCGCGCATCGGGCAGCTTTGGAGTCTGGTCTCTTCACTCCCTTGGAGACGGGTCAGCAGGCTGGATGGGAGCAGGCGTACGCGGAGGTCTTCACGCGGGCGCTCGCCTTCGCCACCGAGGAGGAGCAGAAGCTGGCCCTGGAGAAGCTCCGGGGATGGGCACAGTGGGCGCAGCTCGAGCCTTTGAATCCTCAGCTTCGATTTGTAAGGGTGGAGTCCGACAGCCGCTTTCATACCTTCGGCCTCTATGAGCGACTTCTTGAAGCTGCGCGCTGGTATAGCCGCATTGAGCCCGCGGAGGGCGTCGATATTGTCAGCTTGGCGATCGTTGTCGCTGAACGGCTCGACCCGGCCGAGCTCGGCGAGAAGCGCACCGCAGATATTAAAGCTGCAGCCTTGGCGTCGCTCGGTAATGCGAAAAGGATCGCTGAAGACTTCGAGGGAGCACGACGAGCATTCAATGAAGCCTGGAGAGTCCTGGAGAGCGGAACGGGAGATCCGGAGGAGAAGGGCAGACTCATCAGCTTTGAAGCCTCGTACATGAAAGATATCGGCGAGTTTGAAACGGCCGAAGCCTCACTGGAAGAAGCCCTCCAACTCTACCAGAAGATCCACGACACCCATGGCCAAGGGCGCATCCTGTTCCAGATGGGAGATGTGATCGGATATGTGAATCCTGCACGCGGTGTCTCCCAAATCCAGAAAGCCTTGCTACTCATTGATCCCGCCAAAGAGCCGAGGCTCGAAATGTACGTAAAACATGATCTCTCCCTTTTCCTCGCGGAAAGCGGCCACCCAGAAGAAGCACTCGCAATCCTTGAGCGTAACCGGCCGCTATTTGAGCAGTTCCAAGACGACCTGACCCAGCTCCGCCTGCATTGGGTCGAGGGGAAGATCGCCTACCGGCTCGGCGAGTATGACGAGGCGGAGAGCATCTTCGCGCAGCTCTGGGAGGAGCTCCGGGCGCGGAATCTCAATCAGGAGGTGGTGTTGGTCACCATCGACCTGGCGCAGGTGCTCGCCTCCAAGGGGGAGCCGGAGCGGGCCGCGCAGCTCGCGGCGGAGTGCTATTCGATCATGAAAAACTGGGGTCTGCACAAGGACGCGCTCGCGGCCTGGCTCGTCTTCCAGGAAGCTTTGTCTCAGGAACACGGAATGCGGGAGATCTTCGGGCGCGTCGGAGAGTACTACCGCCGGCACTGGTTCCTGCCCGCGCGGTTCGAGCCGGGCGAGCCCTGAGAGGGTGTCTCGAACGCCAACCCCGGAGGGGTGAAGGCATGTAGCCTGGGGCTTCAGCCCCAGGTAGGGAGCCCAAAGAAATCATCAAGCCCCGAAGGGGCGTAGGCAGCCAACAGATCCCGGACCGAGCTGCCTGCGCCCCTTCGGGGCTTTGGGTTGGTTGGGGGGGCCTCGTTCCTGGGGCTGAAGCCCCAGGCTACATGCCTTCACCCCTCCGGGGTTGGCGTTCGAGACACCCTTTGAGATTCGCCGAAAAGCTTCCAACGCCCTACCGGAGCTTCCGACGGCGTATCCAAGCTTCCGACAGGCTGTCGGAAACTCTGGCAGCCTGTTGGAAGGTCCCGACGGCCTATCAGAGCTTCCGATGGCCTGTCGGAAGCTCGGATGAGCTGTCGGAAGCTTCCGATGGGCTGTCGGAAGCTCGGATACGCCATTGGAAGCTTGGATAGACCGTCGGAAGCTCGGATGAGACGTTGAAGGTTTCGGATGGGGCTTTGGCGGCTTGGCGGAGACAAAAAAAGGGGAGCCTGCTCGACGCAGGCTCCCGGTGAGAGATTCAGAGGGCTACTGGGCGGGATGGTTGGTGGGCGGAGGCGTCGGGGCGGGCGAGCCGCCGGTGGGCTCCGGATTCGGGGCGGGCGCCACCTTCCGCGCCCGGCTCCGGAAGGGCTGGATGCCGAACTTCACCAGATCCTCGCTCCGGTTGCCGAAGATCTGCTTCAGGTTCACCTTGAGGGCGGTCGCCACCTTCATGCCCTCGGTCATCGCCGTCCGCAACTGCACCGAGATCTTCTGCTTGGAGGCCTGGAAGTCGGCCTGCTGCAGCGTGAGATCGCGGGCCTGCGCCAGAAACTTCTCCAGCGCGGTCCGTTGCAACTCGAGTTGCGGCAAGTCGGCGGCCATCGCCGCCAGCTTGGCCGTCAGCTCCTCCCACTCCTTGATGTGATCCGCGTAACTCGACTTCGGGGTCCTGGCAATCATGGTCTTTCTCCATTTGGACTTTTCGGGTCCAAGAATCCGGCGCCGGAATGACGCCGGAAATCCATCTCCTGGGGTTGAGCCGGCATCGCCGGTGCTGATTGCTACAGCCGTCGCCGCCTTTCCTCCAGAGCGGAGCTGATTTCCCGATCAAACAGCGGCGACGGGACCTAAAATAGCAGTGCGGGATTTAAATTGCAATAGCGAGACGGAATGAATCTTCAGGGAACATCCATGCGAGAGTTGAACATTTCTGATTGTATTGCGGAATTCGTGGCCGACGGGCGTGCCGTCGAGCCGGGAAATCGTTTCTGGAGGGAATCTGGCGCTAGAGCTTCAGCCGCGCCATCAGCTTCTTGATCGCGGCGGCGCTCTGCATGACGTAGAAGTGGAGCGAGGGGGCGCCGTGGTCGAGCAGCTCCTGGACCTGCTTCAGGGCCCATTCGACGCCGATGTCGACCGCGTGCTCGGGATCGGCCAGCACCTGGTCGGCCAGCTCGGCGGGGATCTCGACATAGAAGTTGCGCGGGATCGAGGTGAGCTGCTTCTCGCCGTTCAGGATCTTCAGGCCCGGGATGATCGGCACCTGGATCCCCTGCTCGCGGCAGAGGTCGACGAAGTGGAAGTAGTGCCGGTTGTCGAAGAACATCTGGGTCACCACGTAGTGGGCCCCGGCTTCGACCTTCTCCTTGACCCGGCGCACGTCGAGCAGCAGGTTGGCCGCCTCGAAGTGCTTCTCGGGGTAGCCGCCGATGCCGACGCAGAAGTCGGTGGGCTCGGCGTCCAGGAGGTCTTCTTCCAGGTAGCGGCCGCGGTTCATGGCGGCGATCTGCCCCACCAGGTCGCAGGCGTAGCGGTTGGCGCTGCGGCCGTACTGGAGGGGCTTCTGGAAGCCGCTGTCGTCGCCGCGCACGGCGAGGACGTTGTCGATCCCCAGGTAGCGCAGCTCGATCAGGAAGTCCTCGGTCTCCTCGCGGGTGAAGCCCTGGCAGAGGATGTGGGGCACGGCGTCGATGTGGTACTTGTTCTGGATCAGCGCGCAGACCCCGAGCGTCCCCGGCCGCTTGCGCTTGACCCGGCGCTGGATGCCCGCCGGCGTCTCGTCGTACATCACCTCGGCCGCGTGGCTGGTGATGTCGATGAACGGCGGATGGTATTTGCACAGGTCCTCGATCAGGTTGAGCAGCCCCTTGACGTCGCCGCCGCGCAGGGGCGGGATGATCTCGAAGCTGATCAGCGGATGATCGGCGTTGGCGAGGTGCTGGGTGACTTTCATCGGTCTGGATTTCCGCGGTGCGGCGAGGGGCAGAGTACCCGCAGGCGGGCGGGGGGTCAAGAACCCTCACCCCTGCCCCTCTCCCGTCCCCTCCCACCCTCCCGCACCGGGAGAGGGGCAGGGGTGAGGGTCCGATCGTATAAAGTCCCTCCATGACGTCCCGCCGTCGGTTCCTGCGGCTGGTGGGCGACGGCGCGGCGGCCGTCGTCGCGCTCTGGGTCGCGTTCCAGGTGCGCCTCCATGTGCCGGTGCCGGGCACCCGGGGGCTGTTGCCGGGGGACCGGCTGCGTTTCCTCTCGCGGGAGTGGCTGGTCGTGCTGCTGTTGCAGCTCTCCACGCTCTATCTCCTGGGGCTCTACGACGCCGCTCCCCGGCCGCGCGGCCGGCTGGAGCTGGCCCGCCGGCTGGCCGTCGCCGCCGCGTTCCAGGCCATGGCCCTCATGGCCTGGTGGTTCCTCGCCAACCGCGAGTTCCCCCGCTCGGTGGTATTGCTGTTCGTGGTCTTCGATCTCCTCCTGCTGTTCGGCTGGCGGCTGCTGCTCGACCGCGCGGAGAGCCGGCAGGTGCGGCGGGTGGCGATCGCCGGCGGCGGCGAGGCGGCGCGCGATCTCGCCCGCACGATCGCGCGCGAGCCCTGGCACGGCCTCCAGGTGGCCGGATGGGTGTCGATCCCCGGCGAGCTGGTGGCCGCGGGGGAGGAGCCCGCGCTCGGGCCCTTTCTGGGGACCACGGCCGATCTCCCCTCCCTGCTGGCAGCGGACCGCATCGACGACATCCTCCTGGTGGGGAGCGACGACTCCTGGCAGGCGCGGCTGATCGACGGTCTCGCCGGCACGCGGCCGGACCACACCAGCGTCCTCCT
>DASXJP010000546.1:0-12132 GCA_036497345.1 Thermoanaerobaculia bacterium | reverse complement strand
CTCTATAACCCCACCGCCACCCCCTCCCCCACCACCCGGAACCCCCGTCCCTCGATCGCCTTCCGGGCCGCGCCGGCCGGCTCGTAGGCGGGGTTCGAGTGGTTCAGGTGGGTAAACCAGACCTTCAGCTTCCCCGCTTTCAACAGCGGCTCCAGCAGGTCCATCGTGGTGGTGATCAGCGGGTGCTTGATCTTGGTGACGTCCCGATCCGGTAATTCATCCGGCGAGTAGAAGGTGCCGTCGAGGAGGGCGAGGTCCACCTTCTCGTCGCGGAGGACGTCGGGGAGCGGCTTGGGCCAGGTCTTCCAGGTGTCGGTGTCGGGGACGTAGAGGATCGTCTTGTGGGGTCCCCGAATGACGAAGGCCATGGTGTCCGAATATTCGTCGCGGTGCGGGACCTGGATCGGCTTGATCGAAACGTTTTCTTCCAGATCGAAGGGCTGGCCCGGCTGGAATTCGCGGAGCGCGATGTTCTCCAGGCGGACGAGTTGGCTCCAGGGTCCGTTCGCGCGCAGGAAGGCGGCCATGCGCGGCGAGGCCCAGACGGGAATGTTTTTCGTATTCAGGCTCTCGAAGCCGAAATGCGCCAGGCCCAGATAGTGGCCGATGTGGGCGTGGGTGAGGAGGACGCCGTCCACCGGCGCGCGGTCCACCTTGCCTTCGGGGTGATGATGGAAGGTGTGGATCATCTCGATCTGGGCCGGCAGGTCCGGCGTGGCGTCCACCAGGTAGACGTGGTCGGTCTTCGGAAAATGGATCGCCAGGCTGGCGACGTGCCGGGCCAGCGCCGGATTCCTGCGCGCGGCCGAGCAGTGGTTGCAGTCGCACCCCGTCTGCGGCATACCGCCGTCCTGGGCCATGCCGAGGACGACGATGCGGGGTGCGGCGGGCGGGGCGGCGGCGAGGGTCAGGAGGAGGATGGGCGCGAGGAGGAGGCGTCTCATGTGGTTATTTTCGCATCTCCCCCGCCCGAACCCTCACCCCTGGCCCCTCTCCCGTCCCCACCCCCCCTCCCTCACCGGGAGAAGGGAAAAGGACAGCTCCAAATTTGTTTTTGGTTTTTCTCCCTCTTCTCCCGGTGTGGGAGGGGGGAGGGGACGGGAGAAGAGGGCCGGGGTGATGAGGGTTTACTGGCACGTCTTCCCCGCATGCCACCGCCCTCCGATCTGCGCGCACTCATCCTTCGTGCTTACCACGCAGAACGTCCTCGTGCCGGCCCGGAACTCGCAGGCTCCGGAGCCCTCGTTCGCCTCGGGGCGCTCGCTCAGCATCCGGGTCAGGGAGTCGATCACGTCGGCCTCGGATCTCGAGGGGGACGCGGCGGCCTCCTCTGCCGGAGCGGGCGCGGCGGGCGCCGGGGTGACCGAGGTTGCCGCGGTGTCCTCGGGCTGCGGCGTGTCGTCGAAGGCGGCCACGATCACCATCTCGTAGGGGAGCGACCAGTCGAGGATGCCGGGCCTGTCCTTGTTCGCGGCCCGGAAGGCGACCAGCGAGAGGTCGATGCGTGGGATGCCGACCACGTGCAGGGTGTCCCCCTTGTGCAGATCCTTCACCCGCTCGAAGGGCTGGGTGCCCGCCGCGAAGACCATCCGGCGCTGGCGCACCAGGAGCTCGCCATCTAGATTGAGGATCGTCGCCTTGACGGTCAATCCGTCGTCGACGGCGTGGGTGGGATCCTCGTTGAGCTGGATGGCGAACTCGACGTAGTTGAAGCCCGCCATGGTGGTCCGGATGGTCGTGGTGGACCCTCCCGGCGTGATGTGGCTCTTGAGGTTCTCGTAGGAGCGGAACGCCTGCTCCGCGTCCTTGTAGGTGAAGCCGTCGATCGGCTCCAGCGAGTCCGCGAGGTCCTGGTTGCCCACCTTGAGCAGGGGGTGGACCTCGAAGACGTGGTCGGGGTTGGTGGTGTTGAAGGGTTGCAGGGAATCCCCCTGCTTAAACTCGATGTCGCCGCCGTGCTCGCACCAGAGCCGCCAGACGCCGCGCACCTGGAGCGGCTGGCCCGATCCCTCGGCCCCATGGATGAGGTCGAGCGCGGGCTTCTGGAAGCGGGCGTTCATCACCTCGGCCACGGCCGGCAGCCCGATCTCCGGGGCCCGGCCGGCGGCGTGGAGGTCGCCGTCCTTGCTGGCCGGATTCGGCTTCGGGTGGGCCTTGTCGACGGTGAAATTGGCGTCGATCGTGACCCGGTTCTTGAATTTTTCGATGAAGCTGTTCTTGAGGGTGATCTCGATGTCGGCGTACGCGGCGAGCGGCAGAAGGATCGCGTACGCGCCGAAAAAGGAGAGGACCCTGCGGCCGATTCGTGAATCGTGCATGGCATACCTCCGCAGATTTAGACTCTGAGGTAATTATTATAAATCAACAGGAGCGAGATAGCAAGATTTCAATAGCCCGCCCGCGCCCCGCAAGGGAAGAATGGGCGCCGACGACATTCTTCCCGGGGCCGGCTCGGCCCGAGCGGCCCGTTCTTTTTCGCTCCTCGATGCGTCCGGATCGATTGCATTCGGCGATTGCATTCGGACAGCGCGGCGCGGTAAGGTCCCCGTCCTCATGAAGCCCGCCGACCCGGTCTCGCGCCGGGAGCTCTGGCTCCTCGGGGCCGTCCTCCTGGCCTTCTGCCTGCTCGCGGCGACGCTCGCCCTGCCGGCGGAAGAGGACGCCTTCATCTACTACCGCTATGCCTGGAGCTGGGCCCACGGCCAGGGGCTGGTGTTCAACGCGGGCGATCCGGTGGAGGGGTTCTCGGGGCCGCTCTGGATGGGCATCCTGGCCCTGGTGGCGGGGGCGGGATTCGATCTGCCCCGGACGGCGACGCTGCTCGGGCTGCTCTGCGGCGTCGCGGTGCTGGCCGCCACCTGGGCGCTCGGCCGCGCGGCGGGCTTGGGCCGCTCCGGCCGCCTGGCGGCGGTGGCCTGCGTGGCGCTCTCCTATCCGTTCATCGTCTGGTCGCGCAGCGGTCTGGAGACGCCGCTCTACTCGCTCGCCATCGTGGTGACCGCGGCCGCCTATCTGGCGGCGGAATATCCTCTTGACCAGCCAGCTCTTGACCAGCCAGCTCTCGACCCGCAAGCGGACCGCCGGTGGCCGCGCTGGATCGCCGCCGTGACGCCCATCCTCGTCTGCCTCGGCCGGCCCGAGGGGGCGATGCTGGTGGTGGTGATGGTGGCCGGCCGCCTGCTCGCCCGCGACCTCCGGGGCGCTCTCCGCTACGGAGCTCCCGCGGCCATCGGTTACGGCGGCTATCTGGTGTGGCGGCTCGTGACCTTCCACAGCCTGGTGCCCAATACCAGCGTGAAGCTCTATCCGCTGCTGATCGAGCGCTCGGGAGGGCAATTCCTCGACTACCTGCTGCTCCTCGGCGCCCTGCCGCTGCTCCTGCCGGTGCTCGCTCTCCTCGACCGCCGGGGCACGGGAGGGGAGCGCCGGCGCCTCGGCTTCCTGGCCGCCGTGGTCTGTCTGGTCTCGTTCCTGTTCAATTTCCTGGCGGGCGGAGACTACCGGCCGGGCTTCCGCTATTTCATCCCCACGCTGCCGGTGCTGATGGTCGCCGTCTGGTGCGCCGCCGGCCTCCTCCGCCCCCTCTCCTCGCGGCCAGCGCGGGCGATTCTCCTCGCGCTGCTGCTCAGCGGCTCCCTGATCCGGCTCGGCAAAAATCCGCCGCATTTCCTTGACTGGCGGCGGGAGGTGTACGAGACGTGGCGCGATCCCTCGACCAACGTCAAGGACTGGGGGATCAGGATCGCCCGCTGGATCGAGGGGCACGTACCCGAGCGCGGCGTCGTGGCGTTCGGCCAGATGGGGCGGGTTCCCTACTACCTGGCCCATGACGGGTACGAGATCCGGTTCGTCGACACCCTGGGCCTGGTGGACCGCGAGGTGGCCCGGATCTACCGTTTCGACGGCAAGATCCGGGACCTGCTGCGCGACGTCCGGGCCGGCCATTCGCCCCGCGAGGCGCTGGAGCTGGGCCGGCAGCGGCGGGCCCGGCAGTTTGCCAGGACGGTCCTCGCGAAACAGCCCGACTGCGTGCTGATCGAGGCGGCGCTGAACGACTATCCGATGATGCGGGCCCTGCAGGAGGATCCCGAATTCCGGACGACCTATCAGCCGAGCGGCCAGCTCCCGCTCGTGGGGCTGCCGTATGTGCGGATCTATATGCCGCGGCGGGCCCCGAGGGTGAAAATTCCGTAGGGGCGGCCCTGCGTGGCCGCCCTGGGTGGGTGGGATTGGATGGCCGGAGCAGCCCCCCTCCCAGGGCGGCCACATAGGGCCGCCCCTACATGCCTCGCCGAGCTGAATTCTCCCTCTTCTCCCGTCAGGTCGGGAGGCAGGCCGGGAGAAGAGGGCCGGGGTGATGAGGGCCAACCTGCCGGGGACGCCAAACGGCCGGGGTAATGAGGCCCCTTCAGCTACACTTCCCACCCATGCCCGCCACCACCGCCCTCCCCCACGCGCGCTTCGCCCGCGCCGGCAAAAAGGCCCGGCGCGCTCCGCGGGCCCAGGCGGCTCCGGAGGCGCGGCCGGAGCGCGTTCCCCCGCTCGCCAAGCTCCTCCTGGCCTGCGCCGCCGTGATGGCGGCGTACGCGTGGGTGCGGATCGCCGCTCCCCTCCCCTGGTCGTACGACGAGTACTACCACCTGGGACTGGCGCGCGAGATGCTCACGTCGGGGTTGCGCATCACGTCGTTCCGCTGGACGCCGTTCTCGTTCACCTACGATCATTTCGCCGACGCCGAGCCCCTCTTCCATCTCCTGCTCCTGCCCTTCGCCCGGCTCCCCCTGGAGACCGCCGGGATGCTCGGCGCGCTGCTCGGGCAGCTCTTCCTCGTCGGCTCGTTCGCGGCGGCGCTGTGGATCGCGCGCGCGCCGCGCCCCTGGTGGATCGTGCTCGGGCTCGCCGCCATGGGCACGCTGTTCGCCCAGCGCATGGAGATGTGCCGGCCGCACGTCTGGCTGATCGGCTTCGCGGTGCTGGTGGCGGCGCTGTTGGTGGAGCGGCGGTGGAAGGCGCTGTTCGTCGCTTGTGCCCTCTTCGCGCTCACCCACGCGGCGGCCTGGATCGCGATCCCCCTGGCGCTCCTCTGGTCCCTCTCCGGGCTGGCCCTGCCGCCGGAGCCGGGCGAGCGCCGCGTCCCCTGGCAGCCGGTCGCCGCCGCGGCCGGCGGATGGCTGCTGGGGCTGCTCCTCAATCCGGACGTGCCGGAGAATTTCCGGCTGCTGGCGATCACCAATCTGGTCATCCCGTTCCAGGCCACGGGCGCCGGCAACGCGCTCCTGCACTACCAGCTCGGGACCGAGCTCTCGCCCCCCGGCCTCGGCGTCCTGGTGGCGCAGTGGCCGGCGTTCCTGGCCCCGGTGCTGGTGGCGTACGCGCTGCTGGCCCGCCCCCGCCTGCGCAGCCGGGCGACGCTCACCGTGGGTCTCACCGCCCTCGCCTTCCTCCTCGCCGGCAGCTTCGTCATCCGCCGCTTCCTGGAGCTGGGCGCGCCCCTGGCGCTGTTCGCGCTGGCGCTGGTGCTGCGGGAGTGGCGGGACCGCGGCGAGCCGCCGCTGTTCCCGGGGTGGGAGCGAATGCTCGCCGTGATCGCGATCGCCGTCGGCGGACTGTGGACCTTCGCCGCGCTGCGCTCCAACGCGCAAGAGGCCGCGGCGCCGATGGGGATGGCCGCCTGGCTGGGCGAGCACGGCGCCGCGGGAGAGCGCGTCTTCACCCCCCAGTGGGGGGACTCGGCGCCGCTGTTCTATTTCGCGCCGCGGCTCCAGTCGCTGGTGGCCCTGGACCCCACCGCCTTCTATCTCAAGGACCCGCAGCTCTTCATCGCCTACGTGGGCGTCGCCTCCGGCCAGGACCCTGATCCGGCCCGCACCATCCGCGAGCGCTTCGGGGCGCGGTGGCTGACCATCCAGCCGCGCCTCTATCGGCAGCTCTTCAACCGCGTCGCCCATTCGCCCGGGGCCCACGCGCTCTACCGCGACGAGAGCTACTGGGTGGTGGACCTCGGGAAGAAGTAGGGACGGCCCCGCGTGGCCGCCCTGAGCTATGCTCCGCCCATGCGGATCGTCTCGCTCGTCCCCAACGGCACGGAGATCCTGTTCGCGCTGGGCGCCGGGGACCTCGTGGTCGGCGTCAGCCACGAGTGCGACTTTCCGGCGGAGGCGCGGACGCGGCCCATCCTCACCGGCAGCGCCCTGACCCCCGGGATGAGCGCCGCCGAGGTGGACGCCGCCGTCTCCGCCCAGGTGGGGAACGGCCTCAGCCTCTACACCCTCGACGAGGCGCGGATCGCGGAGCTGGCGCCGGACGTGATCGTCACCCAGCAGCTCTGCCCGGTCTGCGCCGTCTCGACCGCGCAGGTGGACGGCGCCGTCCGCCCCCTCCCCCGCTGCCCCGAGGTGGTGTCGCTCGATCCGCGCACGATCGGGGATGTGCTCGCGGACATCCGCCGGGTGGGCGAGGTCACCGGTCACACCGAGGAAGCCGAGACGCTGCTGGCGGATCTCGAACGGCGGCTCGCGGCGGTATACGACCGGATCGCGGACAGGCCCCGCCCGCGCGTGCTGGCGCTCGAATGGCTCGATCCGCCGTTCGCCGGCGGCCACTGGGTGCCGGAGATGATCGAGATCGCGGGTGGGGTCGACGTCATCGCCAAGCCCGGAGATCACTCCGCCCGGCTCACCTGGGACCAGATCGCGAAGGCGGACCCGGAAGTGATCGTGGTCATGCCGTGTGGCTTCGACGAGGCGGGGGCCCGCGAGCAGATCGCCGCGATCGCCGATCGCCCCGAATGGCGGGCCTTGCGGGCGGTGCGCGAGGAGCAGGTCTTCCCCGTGGACGCCAACGGCTGCTTCAGCCGTCCCGGGCCGCGGCTGGTGGACGGCATCCAGCAGCTGTTGGGGATCTTCCACAGCGTGGGGGATAAGCCGTGGAATCACGCCACCTGATCCGTCTAAACATACAGACCCCGAACGGGGTCTAACCAGAAGCGGGAAGGCGGACCCATGGTGGGTCCGCCCCCGTGGCTGGTCCCCCAGGACCGGCCTCCTCGTCAAAGACGCTCTTGGCCACGACCGCCCAGGAGCGTCCTTTTTTGTTTGGGCCCTCCCTCCCGAGCCCTCATCACCCCGGCCCTCTTCTCCCGTCCCCTCCCGCCCTCCCTCACCGGGAGAAGAGGGAGAAAACCCCTTCAGGGTTCCTCGGGCGGGGGTTCCCCTCTCCCGGTGAGGGAGGGGGAGGGGACGGGAGAGGGGTCAGGGGTGAGGGTTCGGCTCCTCCCACCCGGTGGCCCCTGAATTGGTGAACGGATCGCTCAACGGCAGCGTCTCGATCCCCTGCGAGGACGGCGGCGGCCCGGGAGGCATCGGCGGCGCTCCCCGCCGCGGCCAGTAGCCCGGCTCCAACCCGCAGCGGGCCAGCACCACGGCGCCGAAGCCCACCACCACGGCGGCCACTCCCAGGAGCACCCCGAACAGGGAGAACAGGGCGGAGATGAAGCCGAGCGGCCAGGGCAGCAGATCGAACAGGCTGCCCAGCACGTGCCACCCCTGCAACGCCACCACGCCGGTCAGGGTGGCGGCGTAGGGGCTGCCGAAGCTCCGGTTGAAGCGGTCCTCCAGCAGGCGCCCCAAGCGGTACGCCACCGCCGTGTAGCCGAGCAGCACGAGCAGCCCCAGGTAGAGGAACAGGAACGGATAGAGCAGGAACAGCGCGCAGCCGACGATGGTGATCGCCAGCAGGATCGTCATCACGATGAACAGCGGCCAGAAGAAGACGGCGCTCGCGAGCCCCGTGGCCGCCGACGGCCACGGCTGCGCCGTGAGGATGCGGTCGACCCGCTCGAGCGGCCGGCGCGCCACCAGCACCACCAGCCAGGCGAGCAGCACGCTGAGCACCAGGCCCATCAGGCTGCCCAGCAGGTCGGACACCCCACCCCTCCAGCGCCCCCAGTGCCAGCCCCAGATGGGCCCGCGATGGAACCCATGGCGGCCGAGGAAGGGGAGCACCCCGACCTCGTGGACCGCGCCCTGGATCACCGCGCCCGGCTCCTTGTGCACACCCCCGCCGATGCTGGTGACGTCGCCCTCGACCACCGCGTGAGGGCCGAGGTAGACGCTGCTGCCGACGCTCAACACCTCACCGCCCACCTTCCCCTCGATCCGCACGGGGCCGCCGATGGCCGTGACCTGGTCGGTCACCTCCCCCTGCACGTCCACCGAGCCGCCGACGGCGACCGCCTCGTCGGCCGTCTCGTCCTTGTCGATCTGGACGCTGCCGCCCACGTTCACCCGGCTGCCGGAGCTCCGGCTCTCCTGATGCTTCGGCGTCTCCGGAGCCTCGGGAGACTCGGGAGGCGCGGGGGATTCCGGACGCTCGGGGGCCTCGGCCGAGGTCTCCGTCACGTCGGTGTCGGAGGTGGGGGGCTCCTCCGTGGAGGTCTCGGGCGCCGCCGCCGGCCGTGGCGAGGTCCCCTCCGCGCCGAGCCCGAAGAGCTGGCGCTGCTCGGCGGCGGTCATCCCCACGAGACGGAGCACGGGATCGGCGTCCGCGCCCAGCCAGTCGCGCAAGGTGCGGACGGTCACGGCCTCGCCATTGACGTCGATCTGAGATCCCTTGACCTCGATCGTGCGCACGCCGGCCTTGACTTGGCGGGCGTTGAGCAGGACGCCGCCGCTGACCGGCAATACCTGGTAATGGGCCTCGATCGTCCGGCGGAGATCGCCGCGCTCCTGCGCGGTGGCCGGCGGACGGTCGGGGGATTGCGGAGCGGGAGCGGCATGCAGAGCCGCTCCGGGGCCGAGAACGAGAAGGAGCGCCAGGACACGGACGGCGCGCTTCCCGGAAAATCTCTGGAGGACATCAGCTGGGGTCGACATAGGTCAAGTTCCTCTCGCCGGTGATTTGGTCGCGGAGATAACGGAACGCCAGGCTCGAGGCGAGCAGGCTCAGCACCAGGACCGCCATCACCTGGGGCACGGCGAGCGGCTGCGCCAGGTCATGGACGATCGTGACCAGGAAGTCCCAGATCCGCAGGACCGTGGCCAGCCACTGGCCGGCGTCGGTCAGCACCCGGATCCCCCCCTGGATCGCGCCGCCGACGCTCCACAGCCCCGCCAGGAAATGGAGCAGGGGCGGCAGCCAGAGCACGCCGAAGCCGGTCGCGGCGAGGGCCAGCCCCAACACGATCCGCAACGGACGCCAGGCGAAGAGGTCCGCCGGTACGGCGGCGGTCCGCAGCCCGGCGCGGACGAGCACCCGGTCGGCGAAGCCGGCCGGCGGCGCGGTCATTCCGACCGTGGGGAGCGCCTCGAACATCTCCAGCAACGCGGCCTCGGCCTCGCCGTCGCGGCCATCCCGCTCGGCGGCGAGCCAGCGGTCGAGAGCGTCTTGCTGAAGGTGGCGCATTCCGTCGTTCTCCTAGTTACGCCCTACGAGGCGGCGGCGCCGCCGGTTTCACCGGGCCCCAGCCGAGGCCCGCCATCATCTGCGCGAGCTCCTTGCGCGCCCGGTGGAGGTTCGTCTTCACCGTGCCGAGCGGCTGGCCGGTCACCTCGCAGATCTCCTGATACGTGGCGCCGTGGACGTAGAACATCAGCACGGCCTCCCGGTAGTCGGGCCGCAACCGCCGGATCGCGCGCTCCAGCGACCGCGCGAGGTCCCGCCGCTCCGCCGCCGCCCGCGGGTCCTCGACCGACTGGTAGGCGAGCACGGCGGCCAGGCCCCCCCGCCCCTCCTCGTCCTCCCCCGCCTCCAGCGGCACCGTCTCCGGCGTCCCCCGGCGGAGGTGGTCGATGGTCGTATTGTGCGCGATCTTGAACAGCCAGCTCGAGAATTTCCACCGGGGATCGTAGCTGCGCAGGGCGCGGAACGCCTTGACGAAGACCTCCTGGGCCAGGTCCTCGGCGGTGGCCGGGTCCTGGACCATGCGCAGCACCAGGCTGTAGACGGGCCGCTCGAACCGCTTCACCAGCTCGCGGAAGGCGTCCTGCGAGCCCTGGGCGGCGCTCGCGGCCAGCTCGGTGTCGGTCTTCATGCCGCCTCAGATACGGCTCCCCACCCCAAGGGGTTGCGCCCTCGCGCAGAGTGGGATGCTAGACTTCGCGCACACCGCAAGCAGTCCTTATTCGCAGGAGGATCTGACGATGCGAATCTACGCCACCGCTCTTCTGGCCGCCCTCACGCTCGCCCTGCCGGCGGCCGCCGGCACGCTCGCCGGCGTCACCCTGCCCGACAAGGCCGACGCCGGAGGGCAGGCCCTGGTGCTCAACGGCCTGGGGCTCCGCTCGAAGCTGTTCATCAAAGTGTACGTCGGCGGCCTCTATCTCTCCCAGAAGGAGAAGAACGCCGCCGCGATCCTGTCCGGAGATACTCCACGCCGGATGGTAATGCACTTCCTCTACAGCGTCAGCAAGGACCAGATGTGCGACGCCTGGAAGGAGGGGCTGGAGCAGAACACCCCCAAGGCCCCGGCCGACGTCAAGAAGGAGTTCCAGACGCTCTGCAGTTGGATGGAGCCCATCCCCAAGGGGCACGAGCTGGTGCTGACCTACGTCCCGGGCACCGGCACCACGGTCGAGGTCAACGGCAAGAGCAAGGGCACCCTGCCGGGCAAGGCCACGTCGGACGCCATCCTCAACACCTGGATCGGACCGGACCCGGCGCCGGGGCAGGATTTCAAGAAGGCGGTGCTGGGGGGGTAGGGGCTTCATCGCCTCACCCCCTGGCCCCCTCTCCACTCCGTGGAGAGGGACCGAGGGTGAGGCTTCGGAGGGTAGGACGCCCCAGAGGGCACAGGCGCCAAAGGCCCAAAAAAAGAGGAGCGCTTCTTGCGCTCCTTTTTGGGAGGGATGAGAGGAGGATTTGCCTCCCCGCGATTCGAAGAGTAGCCTACTCATACGCACTTGTCAATATGAATCCTCCATCTTCTTAGCGGAAATACAGGGTCCCCACGATTACTGCGGCCAGAATCATCCGGTAGACCACGAAGACCGTCAGGTCCCGCCGCCGCACCCAGGCCAGCAGCCAGGCGATCACCACGTAGCCCACCACGGCCGAGATGACCAGGCCGATGGCCATCGGCACGAGCTGGGCCGCGCCCGCGCCGGCCTTCATCAGGTCGTGCGCCGACTTCAGGGCGGCCAGGACGCTGATCGGGATGGTGAGCAGGAAGCTGAACCGGGCCGCCGAGGGGCGCAGGAAGCCGAGCAGCAGGGCGGCGGTGATGGTGACGCCCGAGCGCGAGGTCCCCGGGATCAGCGCCAGCGCCTGCGCGCAGCCGACCACCACGCCGTCCATCATCGTGACCTGGTCGATCGTCCGCTCCTTGCGGCCGAAGCGGTCGGCCAGGAAGAGGAGGATGCCGTAGAAGAAGGTGGTCCCCGCGATCACCCAGGGGCTGCGGAGCTCGGTCTCGATCCAGTGCTTGGCGAGCAGCCCGGCCACGCCGGCCGGGACGGTGCCGACGAGGATCGCCCAGGCCACGGTCCGGGGGTGGAACTCGCCGTCCCGGGAGCGCGGCGCGCCCGTGAAGAAGCCGGTGATGAGATCCCGGATGTCGCGGTGGAAGTAGGCCAGGATGGCGAGCAGGGTGCCGGTGTTCACCGCGACGTCGAAGTCCAGCCCCTGGTCGGGCCAGCCGAGGAAGTAGGGCACCAGGATCAGGTGTCCCGAGGAGCTGACGGGCAGGAACTCGGTGAGCCCCTGGACGATACCGAGGATGACGGCCTGGAACGGAGTCAAGGGATCCTCCTGAAAAGATGGGAACGAAAAGCTCCCGGACACGCGGCGGGATTGTACGCCGAGACGCTCCGCTGGCCTCAAACGTATTACTGGCTTTAGAGACAAGGGCTATACTTCCCGCCCCATGGAAACCATCCTCGTCACCGGCGGCGCCGGCTTCATCGGCTGCAACTTCGCGCGGCTCCTCCTGGCCGAGACGGACGCCCGCGTGGTGGTGCTCGACAAGCTGACCTACGCCGGCAGCCTGGAGAACCTGGCGGACCTGCTGGACGACTCCCGCCTCGATTTCGTCGAGGGGGACATCGCCGATCGCCGCGCGGTGCGCCGGCTGTTCGCGGAGAAGCGCCCGGCCGCGGTGGTCAACTTCGCCGCCGAGAGCCACGTCGACCGCTCGAT
>DASXJP010000545.1:0-6481 GCA_036497345.1 Thermoanaerobaculia bacterium | reverse complement strand
CCGTAGATGCAGGAGACCGAGGCGACGATCACCACGTCCCGCCGTTCGAACAGCGCCTTGGTGGCGCGCAGGCGGAGGCGGTCGATCTCCTCGTTGATACTGGTCTCCTTCTCGATGTAGGTGTCGGTGGCCGGCACGTAGGCTTCCGGCTGGTAGTAGTCGTAGTAGGAGACGAAGTACTCCACCGCGTTGTTGGGAAAAAAGCTGCGGAACTCCTGGAAGAGCTGCGCCGCGAGCGTCTTGTTGTGGGAGAGGATCAACGTCGGCCGGTCGACCGCCTCGATCAGCTTGGCGATGGAGTACGTCTTGCCCGAGCCGGTGACGCCGAGGAGCACCTGCTCCTTGTCCCCCCGCTCCAGCCCCTCCACGAGCTGGCGGATCGCCTCGGGCTGGTCCCCCTGGGGCGTGAACTTGGATTCGAGCTTGAAGCCGGCCATAGAGAGATTGTAACCGGGCGAGGGGCCGCTTTGTTCCCGCCTGGAGGACAAACACTTTCAGGGGGAAGATTGCGGGCCCGTCCTCCTGGCGGCCTCGGAGGCTCGACTCCTTGCGTGGGCTGCACTGCCTGTGTTTCACTCTACGCTTATGAGTCTGCGCACATTTCTACGGTCCAAGGTGCAGCAACCGGTCGAATCTCCACCGCGGTCGCCGTCTACCCTGAAAGCTGCTTTGGCGAGCCCTGCTCCCGCGCGACCAGCGAGCGGACCACGCTACGGGTGGGGCAGGCGGCCCTTGGAAACCATACAGAGACTGTTGGCTATCGATCGTGAGCGCTATCGAAGCACATTGCACGAAATGGCAGCTTACGCGCCCTGCATGAGCTCGATTCCCCTCGAATCGTCCCACGCGGATGCAACCGAGCCTCATTGGCTGAATGAATTCCTGCCGCCGTTCGATGCGGTCGCGCTGGCGTTCACTCTCGCGAAAGCCGCGCCCGCGACCTACCTCGAGATCGGATCCGGGGAGTCTACCAAGCTCGCGCGGTGGGCGATTCGACAGGGCGGCTTACCGACTCGAATCGTGTCGATCGATCCGGAGCCGCGGAGCAAGATCGATTCACTCTGCACGACGACGTATCGAGGTGGGCTGGAGACGGCTCCTGCCGAGCTCTACCAGAGCCTCGAAGCCGGCGATGTCCTGTTCTTTGACGGCTCACACCGCCTGACGACCAATTCTGACGTGGCCGTTTTCTTCCTTGAGGTGCTGCCAGCGCTCAAACCCGGGGTTCTGGTGCAGATTCACGACATCTACTGGCCACTCGACTACCCTCCGGTATGGGGCGACCGCGACTACTCCGAACAGTACGTTCTCGGCGCCTGCCTGCTCTTGTCGCCAGGCAGCTTTGAAATCCTCCTCCCCAACACATTCGTCTGTGAGGATACCGAATTGAGCGCCGACCTGGACCTGCTGTGGCGCTCGCTGCCGATCCCTGAGCCGATGCGCCACGGGCAATCGTTTTGGTTCACGAAGTCGCAATCAGGAGGTCAGTGATATGCGTAGGCTCTGTTTGCCGGCTCTCGCCGTCGGGATCTTCTTGTCCCATGAGGCGCAAGCGGTAACGTACGACTTTTGTCCTTCTTCTTGTCGCCTCCCAACGCTTGCACGGCGACCTCGAAGAGCAACACAGGGAGCTACTTCCGGATCTATGAATACAGCCCTTGCGGCAGCTATCGCCGCTTCGTTTTCGCGAAGGGAAAGAACATCTGGAGCACAGAGAGCTTTGTCCTCAGAGACACTTACGTAAGGAACATGGCCGAGCTCTCCTACAGCGGCGGTCAGATCACAGGCTATCGAGCCTTTCGAGATCTGTCGACCGGAGAAAAAGGAATGCCCTGGTCGGTGCGATTTTTCACAATTCGGCATTCTGGATGATGCCGCCTTACAACAACGAACATTGGACGAACGATCAATGTGTCCCGGTCTGCCTGAACACAATGGACACAGAAGAGACGGGGCCACTCGACTGGATGCAAGTCGAATATATTGGCACTCTTCGGAATTTTGTTCGCGATCAGCGGTCCACGTCCCCGGACCCGACGAGCTTTCACGACATTGAGGCCATCCTGTTGACACAACATTGGGGTACTGTCACCGAGCATTTCACATACGGCCGCTGGACCAACCCATGGACCCATCAAGTTGAAAGCCTTGGGCTCGTGCAGGTGGATTCCCTGGACAACGGCGTCCAGCAGGATCTCACGAGAGTCAATACGCTGGTTGACTGTGCGATGACCGTGCCCTGCTCGACCTGTCCCCCGTAGCTGAGCCACAGAGCAGCGATTGCCGAGGCGACCCAGAGAGCTCCGCCCGCGCCTCGGGCTGGTCCCCCTGGGGCGTGAAGCGCGATTCGAGCTTGAAGCCTGCCATGGCGCTTTGTTCCCGCCTGGGTAGGACCGCCTGCGGCAGCGGTATGGGCTCCGGAGGAGCCGAGACATCCGGCTTGGTGTCAGCCCCCCTGCGCGGCTCAACCCGGCGGGCCGGAGGGTGTATACTTAGGCGTATGGCCCGCATGCAAGTTTACCTCCCCGACGATCTGTACAAACTGGTGAAAGCCCGGGGTCTTCCGGCCTCGGAGCTGCTGCAGAAGGCTGTGCGCGCGGAGCTGCGACGGCAGGAATTACTCGCCGAGACCGATCGCTACGTTGCGGATCTGGTCACCGAGGTGGGGCCGCCCACCGAGGCTCAGCGCACGCGCGCCGCCGCCGTCGCGCGGCGGCTTGCGCGACAACCCACACGTCGGGTGGGTTGACGGTTGCTGGTCCTCGATTCGGGCGGAGTCAGCCGTTTGGCCGAGCGATCTCGGCAGGCGGCGGCGTTGATCCTGGCGTTTCGCGAAGAAGGGCTGTGGCCGCCCCTGGTTCCTTCCATTGTGCTCGTGGAGTACTTGCACGGGCATCCGGGCCGCGACGCTCTCTCGAACAGCTTTCTCAAGACGTGCGACATCGTGGAGGAGATCGGCCAGCCGCTGGCACGGCGAGCCGCGCTGTTGCGGAGGCTGGCCCGTCGAGGCTCCGCGGTCGACGCGCTGGTGGTCGCCCTGGCCGAGCCCGGCGGAACGGTGCTCACCTCGGACCTTGGCGATCTCAGCGCTCTCGCTCAATACGCGCACGACGTCCTCGTGGAGAGGGTCTGAAGGAGACCTCTCACATCCCCAACAAATTCTCCCAGCCCTCATCGCGAGACCGGCAAGCCCACCTCGGCTGCCATCCGCTTGCGGGGTGGCCGCCGCATGTCTACACAGCAGGGGCAACGGGCCCCTGAGGGGCCCAGGCGTGTAGCCCGGGGCGCCAGCCCGGGGAAGCAGCACCCCCAACAACCCTGAGCCCCGGAGGGGCGACGGCAGGGTCTTCGGGGCGGTGTCTCCGAGGCAAGGGAGAGCGGACGGGCACGGACGACCACGGACGGAACGGACGGACACCGAACTCGTGGACGCAGTCAGCGGGCGTCAGTCCGCCCGCAGGGCAGGAGTTATCCAGCCTGGGGTGTCAACCCCAGGTAGGAGGGGGCGGAAGATCCACCAGCCCCGCAGGGCCGGCAGGCCTTGCCGAGGGGACGCTCCGCTGCGGTCTGTCGGCTCTCCGGGGCTTGAGGATTTTGGGGCCTCCTCCACCTGGGGTTAACACCCCAGGCTGGGCAAATTCCGCCCTGCGGGCTGGTGGATAGAGCGAGATGTATCCGCCAGCTTCGGCCTATCCAACAAGACGAGCCTACGACAGCACCGATGCTCAGCCTGCTTCAGCGGGAGCAGCGCTTGGAGCCGGATGCTGCATGGAAACGACCTCAAGGGCCCAGTGCTGCTGATAATCAGGCCCTTTAGACTCGGGTTTCTTTGACGGTGGGCGAATTTGGATCGGGATTGGAATCGGGAAATCGGCACCAAGTAGGATCGCCTCTCCGGGAGAGAGTGTGGGAAGAAAAGTCGCAACTGATTTCTCCACGTCCCGAGCCGCTCTTTCCACAACATCTCGGTCCGCACCATGGGTTAGCCGGTGAATAATCATGGTACCCATTTGGCTGAGAACGCCGTCTTGGATGTCCCGGGGGCGCTGGGTGGCAAGGCACACCGTAAGACCATACTTGCGGCCCTCTTTGGCAATCAGGTCAAAGGCCTCCAATGCGTAAGAATTATTCTCATCTCCCAGGCTCTTCCCAAGAAATTGATGAGCTTCGTCCAAAAGTACTACAAGCGGCGCGGATACAAAATTTTTTCCACGAGCCATCTGGAGGAGGTGATGCCCAATCGCATTTACCACAATCGGGCGAACTGACATGGCAAAAGAAAGATGTCGCAGAGACACCCGAAGAACTCTTTGGCTGGGATCGGCCACAAATTCATCAATCTTGCCATGAATCGACGGCAGCTTACCGGGCTGAAACACTGGTACCAGCGCCGCTGCCTTCACCATGCTTTCAATTCGCATGACAAGCGACAAGCAGTACCCAAGATTGCTAAGATTTGTGTCGCCAAATTTGCTTGGGTCTCTGTTGTTGGTCGGCCAGACACATTCTAGAGCGATCTGCTCTGCAAGATGTGACACTTCGAAATCGGCGAGAGAACCCTCCAAGAATGAGGCGTTTTTTCGACACGCCTCATGAAATTCTTGAATCGGTCTGCCGGACTTCGGTATACGTCCGTTTATAACCATACCGGACGGCAGGCCCTCGCACTTTGCCAACTTGAGGCTACGAATCGCCTCACGGAGCGTTGGAGCCTGAGACTGGCCTGAAGGCGTGAAGAGCGCAAACAAATCGCGCTCCTCTAGCTTGGAGTAGGGACAAGATACCTGCAGGACGTCTTCGATCTCACTACCAATGGAACAGTGGGTAACGCCTGAGCCTAGGTTCGCAAACTCACCCGTAGCATCGACAAGAACAATCTTACACCTGTACTCAGCGCACTCCTCGACAATCCGCGCGATCGTCCAGCTCTTTCCTCCCCCGGTCACACCCAGAATAGCGCAGTGCCGGCCAAACAGCCGCTCCGGAGTAACTGAAACAGGCGCCCTCGTCACTCCCGCCACGTCGCCGATGCATAGTGCGACCGAGTTATTCTGTTCACCAGCTTTGCGAGCACACGAATCCAAAACCCATTGTAGAAAACCTGGCGAGATAGAGTACGCTGGCGTGCCCAGCCTGGGTGGCACACTTACTGCGCCCGTTACCTCTTCCTTCTTCAAATCAATATCAGTCAGCAGGGCTACAGTGCCGATTGGATCCACAGCTTCAGGACGGCCGATCTTGGGCTCAACCGAGAGCCGGTCTCTCTCGGGTAGTTCTACCCTCGTGATACGGCCAAGCACGATCTCGTCGCCGCGGGGAAAGCAAATGTATTCACCGACCTCTCCGCGAGGCACCGGATTACCATGATGGAGAAAAGGAACCGCGGCACCAGCATTCGGTAGGTTTATCGTTACCCATTGCGTCGTGGCAACAGTAACAGTCCCTATGCGCCGGGCTTCATCGATCGGATTTGGCGCCTTCACAGGCCAGCTCCGGAGTTACTCTTCACCTTGGCCATATCCTCTTCCAGTTTCTTGATCCTCGCTTCGTGCTGCTCCGCATCTGTCTGTGCCGCGACTGTCGGCATAAGCCTTGCCAGATCCGGGAAGAAACCGTTGATGAGCGTAATGCGTGAGTCACCATTATCAATCAGGTAATCAAGTTGGCGAAGTGCGGGATTAGTCTTTGTCGCCCCCTCCACATGGGAGTCGCCATAGAGATCTCGAGCATCTTTATCACATAAATCGGGCGCGCAAACCACCATACGCATACTCGCATTGGATTTCACAGCCGAAAGCACCGGCTCAGCTATATGCAGATCATTGAAGCCGCAGCATACGGAGAGAATTCCCAGATTTCTCTGGCGCAGAAATCCTTGAAGCCGCGATATTACCTCCAAGAAAGGCTGAGAGTACGATGCAGCATACTTCCCCGCTCGCGGATAGATAAGAACCGGAGAATCTGTATCCCCCTTCTTGATGACGGCAGCATCCTGCATATGCCAATCCACTGAGCCGTGCAACTTAAAGAGCCGAAGCAAGCGAGGGACAAAGTCAGGCTCCTTAGAGTAGGAAGAGTTCGTAACTATATCGTAATCAAAAATTTCTGGATTGAATCGTGGTGGAACGGAGAAGGCAAAGCCGTCTATGACGGGCATCCCCGTGCGCGCCGCAGCCGTCTCAAAGCATAAATCGTAGTTAGTTGTAAACAAATTCACTCGCGGACGCCGCGGACCACGCCTCACCAAGCGCCGCAGAAAATCCTCGTGTACCTCCGTAGCCTTTGTTTCTAGAGCTTGCCGGCACTCATCTCGAATGACCTCCTCTGCAGCCTTGACGAATGTCTTGATATTGAGGCTATCCGATATCTGCACCGCATCAACCGTACTAACAGACTGAGGAGTCTCTGACTTGACCACACTTATGGACTGAGGAAGGCTAAGGGCTAGCCTCATCTGACAGCGAGAGAGCAGCTCCTCGAT
>DASXJP010000544.1:0-19597 GCA_036497345.1 Thermoanaerobaculia bacterium | reverse complement strand
GGCCCCCTCTCCCATGGGAGAGGGGGCCGGAGGGTGAGGTCGCTCATCGTTTGATCTCCCCAGCCAACCCCCGCGTCACCTCCCCCGCCCCCACCTCCCGGCAACCGCTCACGTTTTGCCCCGCCCACAGAGGCGAAAAATCCCCCTTCCCCTGACTCTCGGCCTTCGCCCGCAAAGGCGCGATCGCCGCCGTGGCCAGCGGAAACTCCGGCGCCGCCGGGTTGATCGGCCCGAGCTCCCGCATCACCCGGTTGACGATCCCCCGCGCGGGCCGGCCGGAGAAGAGGTTGGTCAGCGCCGTGTGGCGGGCTGCCTCGCTCTTCAAGGCCGCGCGGTGCACCGCGCTGGTGGTGGATTCCGGGCAGAGCAGATAGGCCGTGCCCACCTGCGCCCCCGCGGCGCCCAGCCTCATGGCGGCGGCCACGCCTTGCGCGTCCGCGATGCCACCCGCGGCGATGACCGGCACCTTCACCGCCGCCACCACCTGTGGCACCAGCGCGAACGTCCCGACCTGGACCGTCAGGTCGTGCGACAGGAAATGGCCGCGATGCCCGCCCGCCTCCAGCCCTTGCACGATGACGGCGTCCACCCCGCGCGCCTCCAGCCAGAGCGCCTCCTCGACCGTGGTCGCCGAGGAGAGGACCTTGGCGCCCCAGGACCGCACCCGCTCCAGCAGGTCCGCCGCGGGCAGGCCGAAATGGAAGCTCACCACCGGCGGCCTGAATTCCTCCAGCACGTCCGCGGCCTCCGCGGTAAAGGGCGCCCGCCCGGGGCCGCCGGCGATGGCGCTCGAATCGATCCCGTATTCCTGATAATAAGACGCCAGCAGAGCCCGCCAAGCCGCTTCCCGCGCGGCGTCGAATTCGGGCGGCGTATGGCAGAAGAAGTTGACGTTGTAGGACCTGGAGGTCTGGGACCGGATCGCCTCCAGCTCCTTGCGCAGGGCGTCCACGCTCAGCATGGCGCAGGGGAGCGCCCCCAACCCCCCGGCGTTGGACACCGCCACCGCCAGCGCGCTCCCCTGCACGCCCGCCATCGGCGCCTGGATGACCGGAAGCTCGATGCCGAATAATTGTTGCAAGGTTTTCATGGGATCTCTACGCATCCCCTTTCATAATTGACCTTTCATGATTTGAGCCGCCTCGGCGGACGTCCGGACCGGGATCACCTCGAAATCCACCAGGTCGGCCCAGGCCGGGATCCAGGAATCGAACAGCGACGCGTCCTCCGTCTCCATGAGCTGGAAGCACCGCCTGAAATCGTGATCGACCCAGCTCGACACGTACCGCAGCCCCTCGGGCATGAGGCGGCCGCGCTCGCGCGCCCGGCGATAGATCTCCGGCGCGGCGCCGTCTTTGTATCTCTCCAGGACCATGTAGAGCATGGGCTCGCCTCCCTTCGCAGGCGGCCCGAAGTATAGCGGCTTCCGGGAGAGGCGTCCGGCCTCACCTTTGACGAGGATTCCAGGCGCGGTCTAAGATGCCATCCAAAGCTGACCCGAGGTCGATGAGGTCACGAAAGGACCGAGAATGCGTGCTCACCCTGACTGGCG
The DNA here is from genome assembly GCA_036497345.1 of Thermoanaerobaculia bacterium. Classification (GTDB taxonomy): domain Bacteria; phylum Acidobacteriota; class Thermoanaerobaculia; order Multivoradales; family UBA5704; genus DATARR01. The sequence goes on along the minus strand of DASXJP010000544.1, from coordinate 18,045 downwards.
GCTCCTCCGGCCTTGTGCCGTTCTACTTTTGGCTCTCCTTGCGGCCAGCGGCCCCGCGGGCGGGGCAAGCGGCTTCAAGACCTGGGAGATCCATCGGCCCGCCGGCGTATCGAGGTCCTCGCTCGCGTTCCGACTCGTGCAAGACCAGCCCGGCCCCGGCACCCTGAAGCTGCAAGGGGCCGACGGGAAGCCCGTGATCCTTTCGCCGGAAGCCATCCTGACCCAAGAAGACATCACGAAAGTGGAAGTGATCGAAGTCCCCCAGTGGCGGGAGAACGTGTCCGTCCAGTACGCGATCTATCTCTATTTCAAACCCGACGCCGCGCAACGCTTCAAACAATTCACCCTCGACCACATGGGAAACCTGCTGGCGGTCGTCATCGACGGAAATGTCTTCATGCAGGTGGCTATCACGAGCCCCATTGAGTCTCCGGCCATGATCGAGGGCAGCTACTACACCCTTGCGGGCGCCACCCGGGTCGCGGAGCAACTGGCGCCCTGAAGCCGCCCCGGACGGGAGCCGGTGATACTCTGACCCTCCATTTACGAGAGGGGGAGGGCATGGCCACATACGGTCGCATCGTCATCTCACGGTTCGGCGGTCCCGAGGTCCTGGAGGTCGTCGAGGACGAGCTGCGCGACGCGCGCGAGGGGGAGGTCCGGGTCAAGGTGCTCGCCGCCGGGGTGTCGTGGGTGGAGCGGATGATGCGCCACGGCTCCTACCCCGGCCAGCCGAAGCCGCCGTTCACGCCCGGCTACGACGTCGTGGGCGTGGTCGATCAACGAGGGCCCGGGGCCTCCCGCTTCGCCGAGGGGGAGCGCGTGGCGGCCCTGACCATCCACGGCGGCTATGCCGAATACGTCTACCTGCGCGAGGAGGAGCTGGTGCCGGTCCCGGCCGCGGTCGATCCCGCGGCGGCCGTCTGCCTGGTGCTCAACTATGTCACGGCCTACCAGATGCTGCACCGCACGGCCAACCTCGCGAGCGGCCAGAGCGCCCTCGTCCACAGCGCGGCGGGCGGCGTGGGCACGGCGCTCCTGGAGCTCGGGCGGCTCGCCGGGGTCACCGCGTACGCCACCGCCTCCGCCGCCAAGCACGAGCTCGTCACCCGCTTGGGCGGCCGTGCGATCGACTATCGAAAAGAGGATTTCGTGCGGGCGGTCCGCGGCCTCACGGGAGGAGCGGGAGTCGACGCCGTCTTCGACGCGGTCGGCGGCCGGCACTGGCTACGCTCGGCCCGCTGCCTCCGCGCCGGCGGCCAGCTCGTCGCCTACGGCTCGCAGCACGAGATCGGCCAGAGCCGGCTGGCGGCCCTGGCCGAGGACGCCGCGAGCGCTCTGCTGCTGGTGCTATGGCCCGGCCGGCGCTTCCGGTTCTACGCCATCACCAGCCTGAAGCGCGATCATCCGGACTGGTTCCGGGAAGATCTGACCGCGCTGTTCGATCTCCTGGCGCAAGGGAAGATCCACCCCGTGATCATGGAACGCATCCCCTGGCGGGAGGCGCGCCGCGGCCAGGAGATCCTCGACCAGGGTGCCATCCAGGGAAAGCTGGTGCTGACCTTCCCGGCTTAGCGGCGCTGGTGGAAATCGACCAGAGACCAGGTGGTCCGCGAAAGGTCGGCGCTCACAAAAGAAGGTGAGCGACGGACCCTCGCGCGAGCCCTCCCCTAACTCGGCGGAGACCATCCAGACGGGATCGAATTCACGTTGAAGCCCGGTACGTTGTAATTATTCGCGACCAGATAGATCCAGAGCTGCAGCGCGAGGCGCTTGCCAGCCGAGAGATCGCGCGTGATCGGCATCGCGTACGAGCTCTCCTGCGCGGCCTCCGCCGAAATCGCGCTCCAGATGCTGCTGAGATTGTTCTTGACCGCGTCCTGGCTGCCGAGGTCGACGTACTCCAGCATCACGCTGAACAACATGTCGTAGACATAGAGGATCTGGCGATAGATGAATTGCCACGCCGCCTCTTGATCGTGGGTCGAGCTCCAGAGCGCGACGAATTCACCCGGCACGGCATCGTCAAACGGCAAGATCCGCACGGTGGCATAGAACGCGTAGGTGATGAGCGGCCCGGCCGGCCCGAGGAGGGCCGCGGGCGGCTGCGGCAGCGTGCTGCCCGTGTAGGGAAAGAAAGCGAGCACGGGGAAGCCGGAGCTTTGCGCCTCGATGCCCACAGCAGCGAGGCCGCTCCCATCAGCGGTGACAATGGTAACCGCGGTCGTCACGCCGCCGATGGTGATCTCGGTCTGGCTTCCGTTCGTGAAATTGACGAGCTGCGGCTGATTGGTAGGGATGAGGGAGAGATTGCTGTCGTATTTCGCGATCAACACGTTGGTGCCCGGGCTCGGCACGCCCATCTCGTAGACGGCGACAGAGAATTGAGCCTGCCCGCCCTCGTCCAGGTAGATGCCCCGGCTATCGGTCTGGGCGGAGTAGATCTGCTCGCGGAGCGCGGTCTGACCCTGCACCTGGATCGCCAGCGCGCCGTTCCGCAGCAGCTCGCCCGTGCCGTACTCGGGGAACGGGATGTCGATGATGCCGGCGCTCGCCTCGTACGCGGATTGCTGGTATTGCGCGTAATCGATGGCGACGATCTGTGTAAAGGTGCCGTCGCCGTTCACGACGCCGAGGCACAAGGGGCCGAAGTCGGTCTTGGTGAGATCCGAAGGCCATTCGCCGGGAGTGCCGTTCTCGGGCATCGTGCTGTTGAGGTCGAGCGAAATCAGCCGCGCGTCGTAGTCCACGCTGGCGACGAGCGGCCCGAGCTGGATTGGCGGCGGGCCATCGCCGCCGGCTTTCGCCGCCGTGCTCTGGTGGGTGGCACGATATTGTCGCGGCGGGGCCGCCAGAGCTTTCGCGGCCGTTGCTCCCGGCGGCGCGACGGCGTTGACCGCCGATAGATAGCGCCCCACGGGCACCGTCGCGACCTCTCCTACGTTCCATACGCCGACCGCTCCGACGATGTGGCTGTAGCAAGGCTGCGAGAAGAACTTCGACGTGTCGCCGCTCTTGCTCCAAGCGTCCCACGCCTCGGCCAGAGCCGCCGCGAGCTCCTCGTAATTGCCCGGCTGCGTCGAGATGCCGTTGAAGACGCCGTTTTTGAAATAGAGATTCACATAGGCGGTGAAACGCACCATGATGCCCTGCGCGGTGGGCTGCGACGCCGCCTTCTGGAGCGCCGAGGCGAGAGGCGAATCGCACGCGGACGGCCACGCGACCTGAGCGTACGGGATGCCGGCCTGGAAGCAGCAGCCGACGCTCGCCGCCGGCTGGGTCAGCTCCTGATCCTGGCTGTAGATGCGGCTCAGATACAACCAGCGGGAGTGCATGCGGGCGCTCGGCGGGCCGCTGATGGCGCACTTGCCGCTGCCGAACGAAAGCTGCCCGAAATAGATCTGGCTCGACCAGAAGGAGAACGGGTTGGTGTCCACGAGCCGCCCGGGGCCGCTACCGCCGTCGCCGTTGATGGTCACCGGGCCGCCGATGAGCGGATCGGCCGTCACCGGCTGGTTGTATCCCGTCTCGCCGCCGATGATGGTCGTCGTGTACTGCTCGTGCCGCACGAAGGAGACCCCATGGCTCCCGAACATGTTCCACTCGGCAGGGACGCGCGCGCCCGGCGGCTGATCGACAGCGTCAGGTTGCAGCTTGATGGCCCAGGGACGAAACGTGGTGGTGAAATTCTCCGGCGTGATCCCAGGCGGCACCTGCTCCCCCTGGGTCGCCAGGAACGGCCAGTTGAGAGCCGCATTGGTGCCGTCGTACGTCGGAAACTCCTGCCAGTCGTTGTTGTTGAAGGTGCAAGGGTCCCACTCCATGTACCCTTTGAAATAGATGCGGGGAAACGAGAGCACGCTCATGGATAGGTTCTCCTCTCATTGCCTGGAACTGTAACTGCTCGTCCTTGGGCCGCGGCGGTCTCCCATTCTATGCGTCTTCTCTACCGGGGGTCAACGTCGCCGGTGGTCCCTGTCTTGGGCCAGTTGCCCGTGCTACCTGCCCGGCCTTCCCGTGTGTACCAGTGGACGGCGCCGCCCACGGCACCGAGGATGAGCCCCGACGGTCCCAGGATGATGCTCCAAAATATAGGACCTACACTGGCTCCGCCGCCCGTCATGGAAAGGAGCGGTCCGAAAAACCCCGCTGAGAACCCAATCGTTCCTCCCACCAACGCTCCCAGCAAAGCTGAGCGGGCAAGGCTGGCCCGAAATGATGCGGTGAGCATCCAGACACACCACGCTACCAAAGCGCCAACCAGGCATGAGCCGAGATAGCTAATCCAAAGTGGGTGGTACAGCGAGAAGCTCATAGGGATTGCAAACCAGAAGACGCAACATACAGTGGCAACACCGCTGATGAGCGTCACGAGGATGCGGATCATGATATTCATGTCTCACCTCAGGTCATCGCGCCCCTTCGCGAGCTTCAGCGCCTTGCGAATCTGAGATGGGTTACATCGGGAGCGGCGATTGTCCGCACGAGCGCGAGCCCGTGCAGGTCGTCACCGACGCCGTCAAACAGCCGCTCACCGCCGCCGAGGAGCGTGGGCGCGAGGTGGATTTCCATCTCGTCCACGAGGCCAGCCGCGAGATATTGCTGTGAGGCTTTCGCTCCGCCGGCCAGCGATACATCCTTACCGCCGGCGGCTCGCCGCGCCTGCTCCAGCGCCGCCTCGATGCCCTTGGTGACGAACGTGAAGGTCGTTCCGCCTTCCAATTCGAGCGGCTCGCGCGCGTGATGCGTGAGCACGAAGACCGGGTGATGGAACGGCGGATTGGCTCCCCACCAGCCGTTCCAAGGTTTCTCGGAATCCCAAGAGCCAGGATGGCCGCCGAACATGTTGCGCCCCATCACGGTGGCTCCGATGTTGGCCAGCGACTCCTCGATCACCCGTGTGCTTTCGTTGTCCTCGCCGCCTTCGAGCCCATGCGCCGCTCGCCAGACCCTGAGTGGAAACACCCACTCATGCAGACGCATGCCGCCGATGCCAAGGGGATTTTCCACGCTCTGACTGGGACCGGCAACGAACCCGTCGAGCGACATCGAGATCCTGAGGCGCAGCTTGGACATGGTCTACCTCCCCTGGAATAGGGTTTTGGAGAATCTCCCGACGCCACTGTACATAACCTTGAGCACCTGTTCATGGATTAGCTTCTCCGAACTGCCTTGACGCATAGACTAGCCCATTCGTAGAACTCGTCTTCAGGCAATTCAAATTTACCTGAAAATTCTGCTTTCCGCGCCCGAGCAACACGCAAGAGAGCCATCTCCTCTAGAGTAAATGCCAGAAGAACCTCACTACCTTTCTCTTGAGCAAGATTGATCTCATTTTGAATTTTTTCGATCTCTTCAGCAACAAGATGAATGAAGTCGCCCCTACTCAATTCAAGAATCCAGCCTGATATGGACACGCTACCGGTAGACATAGGCAAGCTCACCTCTACATTTATTATTGGAGGATCTCCGTCATCGAGATTGGAAAATACTATTCTCTCAGGAAACGAATAGACGATGACATCCGTCGCTGCAATAAACAACTCTGTAACATCGACAAAATCCTCAGCCTCTTCTCTAGAGGGCAAGTAGTATTCATGTTCCATCTCATTTCGGACACGGTTGAGCTTTGCGACTATGCGCGGCCCAATAACGCCGCAATGTCTACAGAATTCTAATAATTGCGGGAAGCTCTTGCGTTCCTTGCTCGGCAAGCGCCCAACTCCAAAACTTTTAGCTACGCTATCAACCCTGCGGTGGATCGCACGCTTGGCATTCGATAAAGCATTGACAAGAGATCGTTCCGAATCAGCGTCCTCCAAATCAGCGAGCGCGAAGGATAAATACGTTTCGGAAAGAGGTTCATCGATCCCTGGCAGCCTACTAACTTCAGACTCTACAATAGGAAGTTTGCTCACAAACTTCCGCGCCTCTTCTAAGCTCAAGGGCCTTTTCTCTTCTTCAGGCCTCACCGTCTAACCTCAATATTAGCCTTGTGGTGCTTTCCCAGGATTTCGGTCTATCTGAGCGTATAAGAGAACGAGCGTGGAACGTTGTACAGGACGATATGCATTCCGCGCTGGGCCGGGCGGCGCCTATGCGCCCCCGGCGCGACACCTCCTCAGCGGCCCTACCGCTGCCGGTCGCGCCGGCCGATCATCGAGACGATCGGCAATCCCACGAAGAAGATGTGGCCGACCAGTTGGACCCACCAGCGTGGCCTGAAGACCGGCGGGCGGTGCACCAGGAGAGGGATCACCACCAGCGACATCACCAGCCAGATGAACGGTCCATAGACCGCGGCCACCTTCAGCGGCCCGAGCCGGGACTGGACCAGGCTCCGGAGTGGGGATGAGCTCTCGTACAGGAGCAGGAACACTGTCGACCACCCCAGGGCGACGCCGAAGTGCATCAGCACGCCGATCGCCGCCGTCCTGACGCCGCCGTCGAGCGCCGACGGGCCCAGCAGGGTGGAGGCCACGCCCTGGAAGACCCGCTCCGGAGTGGAGTCGTAAAAAAAGCTTTGGATGCTCGCGAAGAGGCCGTCGATCACGCCGGTCACGAGGCCGGCGAGGAGGATTCGCGACAGGAGGGAGCGACCGTTGGGCATGGGGGGCCTCCGCTGGTCAGGTCGGGGCCCGGTCCTACTCCCCGCGGTACCGCTTCAGGATGATCGACGCGTTGGTGCCGCCGAAGCCGAAGGAGTTGCTGGCGGCGTATTCGAGGTCGACCTTGCGGGCCTGGTTGGGGACGAAGTCGAGATCGCACCCCTCGCCCGGCTCGTCGAGGTTGATGGTCGGCGGCAGGATCTGGTCGCGCACGGCGAGGGCCAGGATGCCCGTCTCCAACCCGCCGGCCGCTCCCAGCAGGTGGCCGGTGCAGGATTTCGTGGAGGAGACCGCCAGCTTGTAGGCGTGGTCGCCGAAGACGGTCTTGATCGCCCGCACCTCGGAGAGGTCGCCGAGCGGCGTCGAGGTGCCGTGGGCGTTGATGTAGCCGATCTGCTCGGGGGCAAGCCCGGCGTCGCGCAGCGCGACGCGCATCACCCGCACGGCCCCCTCCCCCTCGGGATGGGGGGCCGAGATGTGGTAGGCGTCGGCGCTCATGCCGTAGCCCACCACTTCAGCATAGATGGGGGCGCCCCGGCGCCTGGCGTGCTCCCACTCTTCCAGGATCACGATGCCGCACCCCTCGCCCATCACGAAGCCGTCGCGCTGGGCGTCCCAGGGGCGCGAGGCTTTCTCGGGCTCGTCGTTGCGGGTGGAGAGGGCGCGCATGGCGCAGAAGCCGGCCATGGCGAGGGGCGTGATGACCGCCTCGCTGCCGCCGGCGATCATGGCGTCGGCCTCGTCCGCCTGGATGAAGCGGTAGGCGTCGCCGATGGCATGGAGGCCGGTGGTGCAGGCGGTGGCCGGCGAGGTGTTCGGCCCCTTGGCGCCGTGGTGGATGGAGACCTGGCCCGCGGCCAGATTGACGATCTGGCCGGGGATGAAGAACGGCGAGACGCGGCTGGGGCCCTTCTCGAGCAGCGTCTTGTGGGTGGCCTCGATCAGCGGCAGGCCGCCGATCCCCGAGCCGATCACCACGCCGACGCGGGGGGCGTTCCCCTCATCGATCTTCAGCCCCGAGTCCTCCAGCGCGAAGCGGCTGGCGGCCAGAGCGTAATGGATGAAGGTGTCGCTCTTCTTGACCTCTTTCTTGTCGACGTAGTCGAGGGGGTTGAACCCCTTGACCTCGCCCGCGATCCGCGAGGGGTACTCCGTGGTGTCGAAGCGGGTGATGAGGCCGATGCCGCTCTGGCCGGCGAGCAGGGCCTGCCAGTTCTCGGCCGTGCCCACCCCGAGGGGGGAGACCAGGCCGACCCCGGTGAGGGCGACGCGACGCGGCTCTGTCTTCAAGGCTGGATCTTTATTGAGGCTCGGTAGGGCGGTAGACCTTAGTTCTGGTCCCCGACGTTGTTCTGGATGTATTCCACGGCCTCGCGGACGTTGCTGATCTTCTCGGCCTCCTCGTCAGGGATCTCGATCCCGAACTCCTCCTCGAAGGCCATCACCAGCTCCACGATGTCCAGGGAGTCGGCCCCCAGATCCTCGGTGAAGCTCGCGTCCAGGGTCACTTCTTCCTCGTCGACCCCGAGCTGCTCGACGATGATGCTCTTGACCTTCTCTGCAACTGCCATCGCTGGTTCCCTCCTCGTTCGATGGTGGTCGGCCCGGGGCGCGCCCGCGCACGACCTGCGGTTCTAACACAAAGGTACTTCGCGAGTCCATGGGAGGGTCAGATGTACAACCCTCCCGAAACATTCAACGTATGCCCGGTGATGTACCCCGCCTCCTCGCTGGCGAGGAAGAGCACGGCCGCGGCGACGTCGTCCACGGTGCCCAGGCGCTTCAGGGCGATGGAGCCGGTGAGGGCCTCCCTGGAGGCCTCGGGGAGCGCCGCGGTCATCGCCGTCTCGATGTAGCCCGGAGCCACCACGTTGACCGTGATGTTGCGGCTGCCCAGCTCGCGGGCCAGCGACTTGGTGAAGCCGATCAGCCCCGCCTTGGAGGCCGCGTAGTTCGCCTGGCCGGCGTTGCCCATCATGCCCACCACCGAGGAGACGTTGACGATCCGCCCCCAGCGGCGCTTCATCATCCCCCGGATCACCTCCTTGCTGAGCGCGAAGGCGCCGGTCAGGTTGGTGCGCAGCACCCGCTCCCAGTCGTCGAGCGACATGCGGGCGAGCAGGTTGTCGGCGGTGATGCCGGCGTTGTTGACCAGGATGTCGATCTCTCCGAAATCGGCCGGCAGGCTCTTCAGCCGCTCGCCGAAGGTCTCGGGCTTGGAGACGTCGAGCGCCAGCGGCCGGGCGCAGCCGCCACCGGCGTCGATATAGGCGGCGAGCGACTTGAGCTTCTCCTCGTTGCGCGCCGCCACCACCACCCGCGCCCCCTGGCGGGCGAGGAGCTTGGCGATCGCCTCGCCAATCCCCTGGGAGGCCCCGGTCACCAGGGCGGTCTTCTTGTCGAGATTGAGCATTCAGCCTTCCTCCTCGGCCAGGAGCCGCCGGAGATGGTCGGGATCCGTGATCGCGGTCGCGCGGGCCGACTGGACGATCCGCCGGGTCAGCCCGGAGAGCACGCTGCCCGGTCCCACCTCCACGAACGTCTGGACGCCGAAATCACCCTCAATCCGGAGCACCGACTCGACCCAGCGCACCGGGCTGTCGATCTGCCGCACCAGCGCGTCCCGCGCCGCACCTGCCGTGGTGACGGGAGCGGCGTCGACGTTGGTCACCACAGGCACTAGGGGGTCCCGGAAAGTGGCCGCCGCGAGCAGGGGGGCCATCCCCTCGCGGGCCGGGCGCATGAGCGGCGAATGGAAGGGGGCGGAGACGGCGAGCAGGGTCGCCTTACGGGCGCCGCGTTCCTTGGCCAGGACCACGGCGCGGTCGACCGCCCCCTTGTCGCCGGCGATCACGGTCTGGGCCGGACCGTTGAGGTTGGCCACGGCGCAGACCTCGGGTTTTTCTCCAGATACTGAGGCATCGGCGGCGATCCCCGCGATGGCGTCCGGATCGAGGCCGATGATGGCGGCCATCGCTCCCTGACCCACGGGCACGGCCTCCTGCATGAGCTCGCCGCGCCGCCGCACCAGGCGGAGGGCGTCGGCGAAATCGAGCGCTCCGGCGGCCACCAGGGCCGAGTACTCGCCCAGGCTGTGCCCCGCCACGACCACGGGCCGCAGCTCCGGCGCCATGGCGGCGAGGGCGCGGAGCACGGCGATGGACGCGGCGACCAGGGCCGGCTGGGTGTTGGCGGTGAGGTTGAGCTCCTCCTCGGGCCCCTCCCAGCAGAGGCGGGAGAGCGGGAAGCCGAGGGCCTCGTCCGCCTCCGCGAAGGTGGCGCGGGCTTGCGGGGAGGCGTCGGCCCAGGCCTTGACCATGCCCACTTTCTGCGAGCCCTGGCCGGGAAAGACGAACGCGAGTTTCCGGGTGGCGAGACTCATCCGGCTTCGGCCTCCTGAGGGTTGCCCAGGAGGCGCTCCTCCTGGCGGTGCAGCTCGGCGATCTTGTCGCTGATCTTGCGGTCGAGACGGGCGTTGGAGAATTCCACGGCCCGGCGGATGGCGTTCTGGATGGCGCGGGCGTTGGAGCGGCCGTGGCCGATGAAGCAGCCGCCGTTGAGGCCCAAGAGCGGCGCGGCGCCGTATTCGCTGTAGTCGGTGCGCTCGCGGAAGCGGTCGAACGCCGGCTTGGCGAGCTGGTAGCCGAGCTTGCCGCGCGGGCTCGCCGAGATCTCCTCGCGCAGCATGCGGAGGATGAACTCGGCCAACCCCTCGGCGCTCTTGAGCACCACGTTGCCCACGAAGCCGTCGCAGACGATCACGTCCACCGAGCCGTCGAACAGGTCCCCCCCTTCCACGTTGCCGACGAAATTGAGCCCGGTGGTCTTCAGCCCCTTGAAGACCTCGCGCGTGAGGTCGGTCCCCTTCCCCTCCTCCTCGCCGATCGACAGCAGGCCGATGCGGGGCGACGGGGTGCCGATCACCTCCTGGGCGTAGAAGTGCCCCATGACGGCGAACTCGCGCAGGTGGACCGGCTTGCTGTCCACGTTGGCGCCGACGTCGAGGAGCACGGTGCGCCCCGTGCGGTTGGGCAGCACGGCGGCCAGCGCCGGCCGGTCGACGCCGGAGACGGTGCCGATCACCATCTTGGCGGCGATCATGGCGGCGCCGGTGTTGCCGGCGGTGACCATGGCCTGGGCGCGCCCCTCCTGGACCAGCTCGGCGGCTAGCCGCAGGGAGGAGCGGCGCTTCTTGCGGATCGGGGTGATCGCGGGCTCGTCCATGCCCACCACCTCCTCGGCGTGGACGATCTCGATGCGGACGTCCGGGGATCCCAGGCGGCGCAGCTCGGCCTCGACGCGGGCGCGATCCCCCACCAGGAGGATCGAGGAGCCGTCCTCGCGGGCGGCCCGGAAGGCACCCTCCACCGCGCTCTGCGGCGCAAAGTCCCCCCCCATGGCGTCAACGGCGATCGGCATGATGGGTTGATTTCGTCAGATCACCTGGCCCCTCACTCCCCAACCCCTCTCCCATCCCTCCACCCACACTGCCGGGGAGAGAGGGGCTCAAGAGGCTCTTCGACTGACCTTCTCCTCTTCTCCCGGACAGTCGGGGGGAGGCGGGGAGAAGAGGGCCGGGGTGATGAGGGCCGACGGACCGGGGACGCCGACTCGGACTACCTACTAGAGATTCTCTTTCCCCTCGATCACCTGCCGGCCGCGGTACTGCCCGCAGTTGGGGCAGGCGCGGTGGGGCAGCTTGACCTCGCCGCAGTTGGGGCAGGTCGAGGTGGCGGGGCGCGCCAGCGCGTCGTGCGCGCGGCGCTTGTCGCGGCGGGCCTTGGAGTGGCGTCGTTTCGGATTCGGCATGGTCGTCGGGCCTCTTCGGGTCTACAGGTCCTTAAAGTCGGGTCACTTCGTCTCTTGCAGCCGGCTCTTCAGCGCGGCGAGGGACTCCCAGCGGGTGTCCACCTTGGTCTCCGCGCAGGAGCAGGCTCCGGCGTTCAAATCCGCGCCGCACTCGGGGCAGAGCCCCTTGCAGTCGGCGCGGCAGAGCGGCTTCATCGGCACGTTGAGCTGAAGCTGCTCGATCAGGACGGGGTCCGTCTCGAGGATCTCCTCGGGGATGGTGAGCTGCCCCAGGTCCTGCTCGTGCAGCGCGTGCTCGCTCTCCGCCTCGGGATCGCGGTCCACGAGGATCATCAGCTCGACGTCGGCCTCGGTGGGCTCGACGATCGGCGCCAGACAACGGTTGCAGCTCAGGGTCTGCTCGTAGGAGAGCCGCGCCCGGAGGTAATAGCCCGGGTCGACGAACACCACCTGGCCGCGCCACCGGACCGGGCTCAAGGCCTGCAGCTCGGGGCGGTCCAGGGCCTCCGGAGAAACGCTCTGCGTCTCGTCCCAGTTGAAAGGCTCGTCACGAACCTGATCCAGCCAAATCTTCATCCATCGACCTCCAACCGGGGCAAACGCGAAGGCTATAGGGTTCAACCGCCCCTGTCAATCGCAGGCGTGCAGGCGGAGCAGGAAGGCGGACGGCGACCGGGTCGCCACGGCCGAGGCCCGCTCGCAGGCGGCGAGGGGGGAGAGCAGGGTCTCCCAGTCGCGCCAGCGCTCGACCTGCCGCCGCTCCGCCAGGGGGAACCTCTCGAGCCCCTTGCGGAACTGAGAGACCCGGCGCAGGGCCGGCTCGGGCCGCAGCCAGAGCCCCAGGATCATGCCGTCCGATCCGTCCCCGGCCGGCGGGACCAGCGTCGAGATCTGGGGGGCGAGAGCCTCCGCGCGGGCGAGGCTCGCGTCGTCGAGCGAAACAACGCTCCATCCGGCCACATTCCCGTTCGGCAGGTTCTGCGCCAGCAATCCCCCCAGCCCTTTGGCCGGCAGCCCCCAGCGCTTCTCCCCCTCGGGATTGAGGATCGCCAGCCCCGGCACCTTCCCCAGCGGCCCCAGGCTCAAGCCGCCGTCGGTGTCGAACAGCATCATCGCCGCCGGCGGCAGCGGCTTCTCCGAGTCGGCCGGCCAGTCGGCGCCCGCCACGGCGAGCAGGGCCGGCGCGTCCGGCGCCTGGGTGAAGGCGGGCGGCGGCGGGGGCGCGGCGCTCCCCAGGAGCGTGGCGTCGAGGTCCTCCCCCTGGCGCTGGAGGACGTAGTCCCCCGCCGGCAGGTCCGAGACGTCCTGCTCCAGATGGAAGACCGCCAGGCTGGGAGGGTAGGCCGGGGCGCTCCCCGCGGCCGGCAGCGCGGGCTCGTCGCCCTGGCGCACCGTCCAGTAGCCGTCCCGCCAGGCGACGTGGAGGACCCGCTCCTGCGGGCCGTCGTCGCTCCCCCCCTGGGTCTCCTTGACGTCGCCGCCGCGCAGCCAGGGGTTGTCGGCCAGGCGGCCGGAGAGCCTGGCCACGGCGGCGAGGCCGGAATAGACCCGCGCCACCAGCAGGAAGCGTTTGCCGTCGAGGTCCGAGCAGGCCACGATCTCGCTCGCCGGCGGCACCGCGAAGGGGCCGAACGAGCGCATCACCGGCGCCGGCAGGTCCGCCACCCGGGCCGCCGCGGCCAGATAGGACGCCGGATCGTCGATCGCCCCCCGCAGCTTGCCCAGGTTCTGATGCGGATAGGGGATCCACAGGCAGGCGCCGTACTCCCCCGAGGCGAGCAGCCGCGCCGGCAGCCCGGAGGGGACCGCCGCCCGCTCCCGCGACCCATAGGCATAGAAGAAGTAGCCCACGATCAGCAGGAGGAGGAGCGGGGGGATCGCGAGCCGCAGGAAGCGCCGCATGGCGGCGGGAAACTACCACAAACCCTTGGGGCGGGGGCGCAGGCGCTCTTGACGTTCCGAGCTATGCCTCGCTGAATGGATTGAGGAGAAGGATCCCGCAATCCGCGAAATCCCGAACGTTCCGGGTGACGAGGGTCAGATCGTGCTCCTGGGCCGTCGATGCGATGATCATGTCCGCGGTGGACCGGATCTGACCGCGAGCCTGGAATTGTCCCCTGATCTCACCGGACCGCTTCGCGATCTCAGGCGTAATCGGCAGGATCTCGCAGTTGGTGTCGAGGAACCCTTCCAACCAGAGCCGGACCCGCGGATTGGGCTTCCAGGAGAGCCCGAAATAGACTTCCTCCAAGGTGGCGACGCTGACCGCCACCCGCCTCACCTCTCGCGCCCATTGGAGGACCCCAGGGTCGGGTCTCTTCCTCACAAATTCGCTAAGGACGTTGGTATCAATCAGAAAGCTCGTCGAGAGCATCGGGGAAAGGGTTGGGCCGCTCCTGCCGCGGCGGGATTTCCAGCGTATAGTCCTCTTCCTCGCAGATCCGGCGGAGCTCCTCGACGGCTTCTCCCACCGTCCGCTCCTGTCTCTGGTGGCGCCAGTCCAGAAACTCCCTCAAGGTCTCAGCCGGAACCATCGCAGCGACCAGCTTGTCCCGGTTGTAGATCCACTGCGGCTCGTCCTCGGCCGCTTTGACGAGCTCTGAGAATTTCTGCTTGGCTTCGGCGATCTTCCATTCCATCTCAGATGTCCTCACCTGGACATATTACAGGAGAGACATGTCCATGTCGAGAAGGCCTTACCGCCCATCCTCCAGGTGCCAGGGCACGCCGATCACCACGACGCGCGAGCCGCCCCGCTGCAGGAGAGTCCGGCGCAGCCGCCGCGCCCGCCGGTTGTGCAGCACATACTGCCACCAGTGCTTCTTGATCAGCTCGGGCACGATGACCGCCACGGTGCGGCCCGGGTGCTCCCGCTCCAGCCGGACGGTGAAGCGCAGTAGCGGCTCGAGGAACTGCCGGTAGGGGGACTGGAGGCAGACCAGCCGCGGCAACGGCAGGCCCGCGCTCCGGGCCGGCCGCTCCACGTCCTCCCCCCACTGCCTCTCGACCTCCCGCGTCTCCGCGTCCGCGTCGTTCCCCTCCAGAGCGCTCAGATGGACGGCGATCACGTCGGGGGAGAGCGTCATGCCGAACCGCAGCGCCTTGCGGGTCAGCCGGTTCCAGCTCTCGGTCGGGATCACCACGATCGGCGGCTCGTTGGTGGGCAGGTCGAGGGGGCGCGGCTCCTGGAGCTCGCGGTCGACGCGCTCGTAATAGCGATGGACGCTCCGGAAGAGCAGGATCAGGGAGGGGATCGCCAGCAGGGTGATCCAGGCCCCCTCCCGGAATTTGGCGGCGACGATCACCACCAGGGCCGCGGCCGTGGTCACGGCGCCCAGGCCGTTGGCGAAGAGATGCCGCCGCGCGGGCTTCTCTTGCCGCCACCAGTGCATCACCATGCCCGCCTGAGAGAGCGTGAAGGCGAGGAACGCGCCCACCGCGAACAGCGGGATCAGGCGGTCGGTGATCCCCCGGAAGGCCACGAGCAGCAGCCCCGAGGCGGTGGTCAGGAACAGGATGCCGGCCGAGAAGACCAGCCGGCGGCCCACGGCGGCGAAGCCGACCGGCAGGAAGCGGTCCCGCGCGATCAGCCGGCAGAGGCGGGGGAAGCCGACGAAGCTGGTGTTGGCCGAGAGCGTCAAGACGGCCAGCAGGCCGCAGATCGCCACGGTATAGAAGGCGCCGCGCCCCACCACGGCCGCCGCCAGCTGGGACAGCACGCTCTGGTAGCCCGGCCGCGTCTGGTCCATGGCGCCGATCCCGAAGGCGCGGGCCAGCCAGGCGATGCCGCCCAGCAGCAGACCCAGGCTGACCACGATCACGGTGAGCGTGCCGTGCGCCTTGCGGACCCCGGGCTCGCGGAACGCGCTGACCCCGTTGCTGACCGCCTCGACCCCCGTCATCGCCGTGCAGCCGCTGGCGAAGGCCCGGATCAGCAGCCACGCGCTCACCGCCCCGGCCGCCGGGAGGGCCGGCGGCGGCACCACCGGCCGCGGATGCCCTCCGGCGAGCAGCGCGCGGACCACGCCGAGGCCCAGCAGGGCGAAGAAGCTCGCCAGGAAGAGATAGGTCGGCACGGCGAAGGCCAGGCCCGACTCGATCGTGCCGCGCAGGTTCACCAGGGTGACGAGGAGCAGCGTCAGCAGGCAGAGCCCCAGGGTGTAGCGGTGCAGGACGGGGAAGGCCGAGACCAGGGCCCCGATGCCGGCCGAGATGCCCACCGCGACGTTCAGCACGTAATCGATCATCAGGGCGGAGGCCGCCAGCAGGCCCGCGGGCACGCCGAGGTTCTCCTTGGCCACCGTATACGCGCCGCCGCCGTTCGGATAGGCGGTGATGGTCTGCCGGTACGAGACGTAGAGCAGGGCCAGCAGGACGAGCAGCAGGGCCGTGAGCGGGACGAGCCAGGCCGGCGCCGCCGCCCCGAGCGGGATGAGGATCGTGAGCGCCGCCTCCGGTCCATAGGCCGAAGACCCCAGACCGTCGAGGCCGAGCGCCGGCACGCCCGAGAGGACGCCCAGTTTGCGCTCCGCCTGCTCGCGGTTCGCCAGCCGGCGGCCGAGGAGGAGGCTCGTCCACGACATGCTCCCGGCTGTTTCAACCGCCGTGCCATGCACGGAAAGAGCTATCGGTCGAGATCGATCTCCACGACCGCCGCCGCGATCTCCCGGAGGAGGTCGTCCTCCCCCTCCTCGACGCCGAGGTCCACCATCTCGGCGCTGGCGTCGCGGACGAGGTCGGAGAGCAGGTCCTCCTCCGGATAGGCCTCCAGGGGGGGCAGGGCGCGGAAGGGGCGGGCGCCGGACTCGACCGTCGCGCGCAGGAAGTCCGCGTAGGCGCGGGCCGAGCCGGCGAGGCTGTGGTGGAGCTCCATGTGCCGGAGGGCATTCTCCCCCATCCGGCGGCGCAGGGGCTCGTCCCCGGCCAGGAGGCGGAGATAGGCCAGCAGCAGGTCCTCCTCGAATTGATCCCCATTGGGGTCGAGCGGCACCTTGGCGCAGCAATCGTCGGGGATCTCGGCGAAGGAGCCGGTCTCGTTGACGATCAGCGGCTTTCCCATCCCCAGCAGGCGGACCACGGTGCCCGAGGTCTCCCCCGCCGTGGGATGGCGGAGGTTCACGGCCACGTCGCACGCCCGCATGTAGAGGAGGAAACGGTCGATCTCCAGCCGGCCGGTGACGGTCACCCCGGCCCGCAGCTCGGAGGTGAGGACGCGGTCGAAATCGAAGTGCGGCGAGACCTCCCCCACGATCAGCAGCCGCGCCGGCGGGACCTCCCGCCGCAGGCGGGCGAAGGCGCGCAGCAGCACCTCGGGCCGCTTGGAGGCGGTGAGGAAGCCGAAGGTCGCCACCACGAAGTCCCCCGGCGCGATCCCCAGCTCGGCCCGCGCCGCCGCCTCTGAAATGTCCGGCAATCCCGCCAGGCTCAAATGATGGGGGATGGTGGCGATCCGCGTCAGGGGCCGCGAGGCGAGCACCCGGTCGCGGGTGACCTGGTTGTGCACGATCACGCCGCGGCTGGCGTCCACCGCCCGCTCGAGCAGCGGATAGCTCCAGGGATCGAGCGGCACACCCGTCGCCACGCACCGCCGCGCCATGGCCTCGCCGGTCCGCCCGTAGGCGTAGCGCATCTCGCGCACGTAGGCCTCGGGGTCCCCGGCGAGCAGCGTGAGGTCCCGCACGAGGTGATGGATCACGTATTCGTGCAGCACCACCACGCCGGGATGATCGATCAGCGACCGGTAGATCGACGCGTGATAGTCCCGGTTGTTGCCGAGCTGATAGAGCACCGCGTCGAACCGTCCCGCCGCGAGCAGCCCCGGCAGCGCCTTGTGCCCGTGGACCGGGAACCGGGTCGCCAACCCCGGCTCGGGCCGCAGCCCCTCGTCCACGATCAGCTCGATCTCGCAATGCGCCGCCAGATGGGGCAGCAGCTCGGCGCTGTAGTCGGCGATGCCCGATTTCTGCGGGGGGAGGGGGCTGTAGTAGGCGAGACGCATGGGGGGCAAAGTCTATGTCACTGTCCAGCTCAATCCAAGATCCCAGATCGCGCCACCCTTCAGGGCAGGTGCTTGTTCACCCATAGAGCACTTCTCGGACTACCCGAAAGGTGGGCGGAAAAAAGCTCCCTTGCTGGAAAAATTGCCACTAGGAGCCAGCAATGTCACCACCAACCCATCTAGCGCAGACACGGCCTCGCCATACGAGCCCGGAGGACGAGCCGGACGACGCCAAGATCATCCTTCTACTCACGGAGAGCGAGAAGGCATTCAGCTCAGAAGCCGATCGCACTGAGAGTCTCACGCAAAAAGCCGAGAAATACATAGCCGGCGTGGGCGCGTTGACGGGTATTTATCTGGTTGACGTCGACCCCTCGAAGCTGCCCGATGGCTGGCGAAGGGTCTGGTACCTATCACTCGCAATGGGAGCGCTGCTTGTTTTGGCGGCCGCCCTGATCGCGATGCTCATGACGATGAGAGTACGGGAGCTCCGTGCGTATCCGAGGAAAATGACGCTCCTCGAACAGCTCAGACCTCCAGAGGTCACCGCCAATGTCGCACGGGTCATGATGGCGTCCATGTACCTGAAAGCCCATGAAACCAACGCTAGCATCAACGATCGGCGAGCAC
>DASXJP010000543.1:0-15536 GCA_036497345.1 Thermoanaerobaculia bacterium | reverse complement strand
GTTCCCTGTTCCTCAAAAGCCGGGCGGGAGTATAACGCCAGAGCCGGGCAGGCCGGAGATCCGGCCCGCCCGGCCGCCGTCGCCTACTGGAAGTACCCGAAGACCTCGATCACCACGTCGAGCGTCCCGGTGGCGGGGTTCGCCCAGAGGGCGAGGTCTGGGATCGTCGGCCCGAGGGACAGGATTACCCCGTTGCCGATCGCGCTCTCACCGGCGTCGAAGCACACGGTCGCCACCACCGGAGCCGAGGTGTTCGCGGGATAGAGACGGATGTCCCCTGTCCCGGTGGGCCCGACCGCGATCACGTCCGCGAACACCGCCTTGGCGCCGACCGGGATATTGCAGTTCCCCTGGGCCTGGAAGGTCCGGGTCGAGCTCGCCGTCACGCTCGGCGCTCCCGAGTCGGCGGCCCGGGTATCCACGATGCGGCAGCCTGCGAGGGGGTGGTACTTGAGCGGGCTTCCCGAGGAGAAGTACCCGTTGACGTCGAAGAGGGTGAACGCCGTGGCGCCCGACGTGGTGGAGTCGAACCGCATCCCGAGGTCGGGAGTCGAGGGGGCCAGAGCGGTCAGCGAGCCCCCGTAGATCCAGAAGATCCCGCCCGTGAAGCTGACGTTGGTCGCCGTCGGCGTCGGGACGTTGGCGGGGTAGAGGACGATCGAGCCGCCGTACTGCGGCGAATTGACCACCCGCGTATTGGCCGAGACCGCGGCCACTCCCGAGGAGGGAATGCCGCAGGCTCCCTGGATCGAGAACGTCCTGGCGGCACCGGCCACCAGCGGCGAGGAGGGGCGGGTATCCACCACACGGCAAGGGGGCACCGGCTGGAAGCCGAAAGGCCCCTGCGCTCCGGAAGCCGCCGTCGTGTCCTCGCTGAAGTACCCGTCGACGTCGAGCGTCACGTGGACCTGGCCTGGGGTGGCGTTGACCGTGGCGTTGATCTCCAGCGTGCCCGAGCCGTCGGTGGCCAGACGCACGACGGCGTTGTTCGACCGGGGAGAGGTGGCGGGCGCGAAGTTGATGCTGGCCTTGTTGGGGCTGGTGATGGGGAGGTTCCCCGGATAGAAGGCGATCCAGCCGCCGCCCGTGGGCTGGTACGCGGTGACGACGAAGGAGATGGCCTTGGCGCTGCTCGGGACGTTGCAATTGCCCGCCACGTTGATGGTTCGCGGCACGCCGGAGCTCAAGGGCGAGCCGCTCCGGGTGTCCAGGATCCGGCAGCGTGGCACGGTGAAGAAGCTCTCCGCGGCGGGGAGCGGATCGCTGTTGACCTGGACCTTCCGGCTGACGGAGGAGGTGAGGCCGTTGGTGTCAGTGACGGTGAGGGTCACCGAATAGCCGCCGGTCGCCGCGTAGGTATGGCTGGCCGTGACGCCGGAGCCTGTGCCCGAGTCTCCGAAGGCCCAGGCGTAGGAGACGATGCCGCGATCGTCCGTCGAGCAACTGGCGTCGAAATTACAGGAGAGCGCCGAGCAGGTGAAGCTGAAGCAGGCGGTCGGGGGGACAGGAGGCGGCGGAATGTCCTGGACCTGCGCCGTCCAGATCTCTTCCTTGGCGCTGTTGCGGCGGTCCGTCCAGGAGGGCAGGAGAGCGCCGGCGTAGGCTGACATGCCGATGTAATCGCCGTACTGGTTGCCCAGATCCGCTCCGGTCGCGGTCGGGCTCTCATCGGTCTGGGCCGTGGTCACCTTGGTGGGTGAGGACCACGTGGCGCCGTCGTCATAGGAGGACTGATACCAAACGTCCGTCTTGAGCCGACCCGGATCGTTGACGGTGTCGTAGTACGCGATCGATACCGTTCCGTTGGTCTGGTCCACCGTCAGATGCGGGAAAAACTGATCGTTCAGGGAGGCCTGATTATTGATCATGACGGGGGTGGACCAGGTCGCGCCACCGTCGGTCGAGCGCGCGAGCCAGATCCGCGACTTACAAGCGGAGGCCGCATTGGTACCGGGAGCGTTCGCGTTACTCGTACAGCCGGCCGCGCCCGTCAGGTCGTTCCAGGCTGCGTAGACGAGGTTTTTGGAGGCTGTCCGGTAGGCGCCTCCCGAAACATAGATGAGGACCAGACGCCTGGACTGCGCCGGGATTCCATACTGATACAGGCCGTAGGTCCGCGCCGCCGTGACCCCCGCCTGGAAGGTCTGACCACCGTCTGTGGATTTCTGGACGAAGATGCGATTGGGGGTGCCGGCAGCCCCGTTGTCCGTGCCGGGCCAGAAGACGAAGACGTCACCGTAGGCATTGGACTTCACGTCCGCGCCCGCCTCGGCGCTGAAGGTGGACACGAGGAGGGAGAGGGGAGTGCCCCAGGCACCGGAGGGGCCGGTCCGCCGGTTCACGTAGGTGTTCCCCTGATAGACCCAGACGGCGTACAGATTGTCCTTGAACGGAGAGGTCGCGCTGTGGTCGGCCCAGAGCATCTCCTTGTCCGGCGTCGTCTGCGAGCCGGAGATGGTCCCATCGTAGGTCCAGGTCGCCCCGCCATTGCTGGACCGGTACGCCCTGACGGCAACGGTGGCAAAGAAGCCCGAGATATTGATGCCGAGCGAGGTGGCCCAGGCGGTGCCGTCGGAAGTCCAGTCCACCGCGGGGTCCCCTTGGAAGGTGTCGCTTGACAGGAGTGGCAGGCTGGTCTGTCCCCAGGTCGTTCCTCCGTCGCCAGAGTAAAACTGCGCCTGCCGGCCGGAGGATTCGATGTCATTGGCCGCCGCGATGACCTGGCTGGAGCTCCAGGGGTTGATCCGGATATCGGATTCACTGCGTGGCGCGATCTGAAGGCCGGAGATCCGCTGGTTGGCCCCCACGGTCAGGGACTTCTCGACCTCGACCGCGGCCGCCTGCGACGAGCCCGCCACGAGATCCTGGTGATAGATCATCCATTCGTAGATGTCTTTCAGGACCAGGGGATAGCCGCCGGACGGATCGTCGGCCCGGTAGGTCAGCTCAGGGTGAGCCTTGCGCCAGTAGACCCGGAGCCACGGAGGGATCCCCCGATTGTCGGTCGCCTCGTCGGCGCGGAGGAGCCCGAAGTCTTGATTCCCCCGGATCAATCTCTCCAGAGCGCTTCCCGGCCGCACGTGATCCCTCTGCAACTGCTCGGCGACCGAGGGCCAGGGGATAGAGGGCGGAGCCGCCGCGGCGAGCCCGACGGCGGGAATTGCGAGCAGAAGCGCCAATGCGCACGCCGTCCTCCACGACACACACGGTCCTGCGAAACGGAAGGTCATTCTCTCCTCCTGTTCTGAGTCTCTCGCGCTCGTGCGAAAGGAAGCGTCTATGACTCAGTGGCAGGAGGAGAGAAACATTACAGCGCCGGCCCGCCCGGCCGCCGTGGGGCCGGCTCAGCGCACGTTGGCCGCGGTCTCGTAGAAGGTGGCGATGTCCTTCTTGAGCTGCTCGCGGCTGGGCCGGCGGATGTACATCATGTGCCCCGCCTCGTAGTAGTGCAGGTGGATCCGCTGCGCGTAGTCCGGCTCGAAACCGATGTGGTGGAAGGTGTACTCGGCCGCGAAGAACGGCGTCGCGAGGTCGTAATAGCCGCAGGCCACGAAGACCTTGAGCGCGGGGTTCTCGCTCAGGGCGACGCGCAGGTCCTCCGCCACGTTCACGTAGTTGTTGCCCGGCCCGAAATTCCAGGGCCGGACCCGGCCGGTGAGGATCTCGTACGGGAGGTCGCTCTTGAAGCCGAGGTCCTTGCGCACGTAGTCGTTGAGCACCGCCGTGAAGGGGCCGGTGATCGCCGCGTTGCTGGGATCGAATTCGGGCCGCTCCCCCGCGGCGCTGCGGTCCCGCCCCTTGAAGCGGCTGTCCAGCCGGCCGACGGTCAGCCGCTGGTCGCGCAGCAGCTCCTTGTCGAAAGCCTGGATCTCCGGCCGCAGATTGGTCTCCTTGATGTACTCGGTCGACAGGCCGGTGTAGCGGGCCACTTTGGCAGCCATGTCGTTCCACTGCTCCGGCGAAAGGGTGTTGCCCTGCATCAGCGCGAAGGTGTATTCGCCCGCGGCGAAGCGCCGGGACTCGTCGACCGCCTTCTGGAGCCCCATGGCCTGGAGGTCCGGCGGCAGCTTCTTGTGGTACCAGGCCGTGGCCGTATAGGTCGGCAGGAAGAGGGGATAGGGGAGGTCGTTCCCGGTGGCGAAGCGGGCGGTCTGGAAGTTGAGGATGGTCGAGAGCAGGACGATGCCGTTGAGGTAGATCCCGTGCTTCTGCTGCAGGAGGTGGGAGAGCTTGGCGGAGCGGGTGGTGCCATAGCTCTCGCCGGCCAGGAACTTGGGGCTCGGCCAGCGTCCGAAGCGCACGGTGTAGAGGCGGATGAAATCGGCCACCGCCTCGGCGTCCTCGTCGAGGCCGTAGAACTTCTTCGCGTCCTTGCCCGGGATGGCCCGGCTGTAGCCGGTGGTCACCGGATCGATGAACACCAGGTCGGTGATGTCGAGCAGCGATTCGTTGTTGTCTTCCAGGTGGTAGGGGGGCGCCGGAGCCCACCCCTCCTCCTCCAGGGCCACCCGGCGGGGGCCGAAGGCGCCCAGGTGGAGCCAGACCGACGACGAGCCCGGGCCGCCATTGTAGGCATAGGTCATCGGCCGCTTCCCGAGGTCCTTCACGCCGTCGCGGGTGTAGGAGGTGAAATAGATCGACGCGCGGGGCTTCCCCTCCTCGTCGCGCAGGATCATGGTGCCGGCGGTGACGGTGTAGCGGACGTCCTGGCCGCCGATCACGGCGTGATGCTGGGTGGTGACGAGGTGGTCCTCGACCTTCGGCGAGGCGGGAGCCTTGTCGGCGGGCGCGGCGGGCCGGGCGGCGTCCGCCGACGGGGACGGAGCCTCCATCTCCTCCTCGGCGGGCTCGTCCGGCGTGGCGCGCGGCCGTTGCGGTTGGGACAGGGCGGGGTGGAGACAGAGGACGGCGAGGGCGGTGGCGAGCCACCAGGTTTTCTGTTTGCTCACAGTAGGTCCCCCAGAAAAAAGCTTTCGAAAGGATGGGTTAGTCCGTATGGGGCGTCTCCGCCGGGGCCGGCGGCGGCGCCGGAGCCTGCATGGGTATCTGATTGATGCGGGTCGCGAAGGCGGCGTGGGCTCCGGGGGCCCGCGCCTCCCACCAGTCGATGAACCAGCCGGCGACCTGCTCGACGTTCTTCAGGCTCTTGGGGTTCTTGTAGGTCTCCCGCAGGCGCGGCAGCAGATCCTGCACCCGCACCCAGAGGAAGAGGAGCTCCTGGTTGTTCTCGAAGAACAGCTCGCGGTCGAGGGCGCCGTGGACGACGAACGAGGCCGCCATCTCCCAGTAGGTGGTGAACATGCGGTAGGAGGCGTTGGCCTCGCTGCCCGGCGGGCAGAGGGCCTGGAACTCCTCCATGGTCTTGACGCGGAACGAACGGGCGAACCAATCGCGCGCCTGGCGCAGCCGCGGCTCGCGGCGGAGCTCGTACAGGCGCAGGATCAGATTGGCGTCTTCGTGGGTGGGCATGGGGTCTCCTCCTGGGGAGGAGGGTTTATCACGACAGGGTTGAAGGTGGAAGGGAGGCAGGGCGGCCACACAGGGCCGCCCCTACAAGGAGATGCCGTCCGGGCCTCAGTACCGCGGCACCGACGGATCCACCATCAGGCTCCAGGAGTCGATGCCGCCGGCGAGGTTGATCGCCCGCGAGAAGCCCATCTGGCGGAGGAAATTCACCGCCCGGCTGGAGCGGGGGCCGTGGTGGCAGTGGACCACGATGGTGTCCGCGGGATCGAGCTCGCCGAGGCGGTCCTGGAGCTCGGGGAGGGGGATCAACCGCGCGCCGTCCAGGCGGCAGATCTCCCACTCCTGTGGGTTGCGCACATCGAGGACAGTCACCCGCCGCCCCTCGTCGAGCCAGGACTTGAGCTCGGGGGTCGAGATCTCGAAGGCCGCCTCGACCGCGTCGGCGTGCGGGTCGATGCCGCAGAACTGCTGGTAGTCGATCAGCTCGTGCTGCGTGGGGTGGTCCGAGCAGACCGGGCAGTCGGGGCTCTTGCGCAGCTTGAGCTCGCGGAACTTGAGCTTCAAGGCGTCGAACAGCACCAGCCGGCCGATCAGCGGGTCCCCGGCGCCGGCGATGAGCTTGATCACCTCGTTGGCCTGGAGGGAGCCGATGATCCCCGGCAGCACGCCCAGCACGCCCCCCTCGGCGCAGGAGGGGACCAGCCCCGGCGGCGGCGGCTCGGGGAAGAGGCAGCGGTAGCAGGGCCCGTGGGCCCCCCAGAAGACCGACACCTGCCCCTCGAAGCGGAAGATCGAGCCGTAGACGTTCGGCTTGCCCAGCAGCACGCAGGCGTCGTTGACCAGATAGCGGGTGGGGAAGTTGTCGGTGCCGTCCACGATGACGTCGTAGTCCTTGAACAGCTCCAGGGCGTTCGAGGAGTCGAGCCGGGTCTCGTAGGGGATCACCTTGATGTGCGGGTTGACGTCGCGCAACCGGTCGGTGGCGGCCTGGGTCTTCGGCTTGCCCACGGCCGAGCGGCCGAAGAGCACCTGGCGATGGAGGTTGCTCTCATCGACGACGTCAAAGTCGACCAGGCCGAGCCTGCCCACCCCCGCCGCCGCGAGGTAGAGGCCGAGCGGCGAGCCGAGGCCGCCGGTGCCGATCATCAGCACCTTGGCCGCCTTGAGCTTGCGCTGCCCCAGGGTGCCGATTTCGGGCAGGATCAGGTGGCGGCTGTAGTGGCGGATCTCGGCCGGCGAGAGGCCCGGCAGATCCTCGACGTCGGTCTCCTTCTCCAGCAGGCCCACGGCTCCGCCGGCGATCGAGGGGATGATCGACAGGGTATCGCCGCTCTTGAGGGCCGTGCCGTCCTTCTGGAGATGGCGGACGTCCTCGTCGTTGAGGAAGACGTTGACGAAGCTGCGCAGCGCGCCGTCGTCCGTATAGAGGTGGCGCCGCAGGGACGGATGGCGTTGGGTGAGATCGCGCAGCGCCTCGCCGACCGTGCCGCCTTCGACCTGGACCTCCCCCTGGTCGCCGGTGAAGCGCCGCAGAGGGGTGGGGATGTGGATGATGACGCTCATCAGACCGCCTCCTTTTCGAGGATCTCCTCGTCGAACCGCTCGCGGTCGTCGGTCAGACGCCAGCTCCGGGCGTCCGCCGCGCGCCCCTTCTGCACGGAGACGATGAGGTAGGAAAGCCCCGGCCAGGCGTGCTCGCGGTCGAAATCGCTCGGCCGCGACGGATGGTCGGGATGCGAATGATAGTAGCCCACCACGTCGGCGCCCGCGGCGCGGGCCTCCTTGTGGGCCGCCAGCACCGTCTCGGGATGGATCACGTACCGGTTGTGGCGGCTGTCCTGCCGCTCGTTCTCCACCGGCAGCAGGCGCTCGACGACCGTCGTCTCCCCCGCGGCACGGCCGATGAGGAAGCCGCAGCACTCCTCCGGAAAGGTCGCCTCGCCGTGACGGCCGATCGCCTCCATGTCGCTGGGTTTGATGACGAGCCGACTCATCAGATCTCCTCTTCCCAGAAACGGTCGGACAGGTACTTGTCCGCGCTGTCGCACAGGACGGTGACCACGGTGCCCGCGCGCAACCCGGCGGCCACTTTCAGGGCGGCGGCCACGTTGCACCCGGAGGAGATGCCGGCCAGCAGGCCGGTCTCGCGGGCGAGCCGCTTCACCATCCGGTAGGCCTCCTCGGTCGGCAGCTCCAGGGCCTCGTCGGCGAGCGCCGGATCGTAGATCGGCGGGACGATGGCGGAGGCCATGTGCTTCATCCCCTCCAGGCCGTGGAACGGCGAGTCCGGCTCGACCGAGATCAGCCGGACGTCAGGCTTCGTGTCCCGCGTTTGATCCCGTAAAAACCGGCCGACACCCATGAAGGTGCCGCTGGTGCCCAGGCCGGTGACGAAATGGGTGACGGCGCCGCCGGTCTGCTCCCAGATCTCGGGACCGGTCCCGCGGTAGTGGGCCCGCCAGTTCTCGGGGTTCGAATACTGATCGAGATAGATCCAGCGCTCCGGCTCCGCGGCCACCAGCCGCCGCGCCTCCAGGATGGCGCCGTCGCTGCCGGACATCGGATCGGTGATCCGCAGCTCGGCCCCGTAGGCGCGCAGGATCTTCTTGCGCTCCGGGCTGGCGCTCTCCGGCAGGCAGAGGGTGACCGGCACCCCCATCGCCGCGCCGATCATCGCGTAGGCGATCCCGGTGTTGCCGGAGGTGGCGTCGAGCAGCCGTTTCCCCTCGGCGAGCAGGCCCCGGCGCTCGGCGTCGAGCATCATCGCCAGCGCCGGCCGGTCCTTCACCGAGCCGCCCGGATTGGCGAATTCCGCCTTGGCGAACAGCCGCACCTCGTCCCGCCCGGTCAGCGCCGAAAGGTCGATCAGGGGAGTGTTGCCGATCAGCTCCAGCAGGCGCACGGGCCGCCGCCGGTCGAGGGTGGGAGAGAGCGTCTCCAGGGTGGATGGGATGGTCGCGCGCATGGTCGAATCCGTCCGCTCAAGCTAGCAGACGGGGCTAGAGCTGTAAAGGTGATGTTCTAGGTCACGAATTCCCGGCGGCCGTCCTCTCCAGCAGGAGCGCCGTCCAGTCGTCCTCCAGAACGGGCCGGGTGGTGGTCCGGACCCGGTCGAGGAGAGCGTCGATCCAGGCCAAGGGAGTGGGAGCCTCTGAGCCCGTGGCCATCAGGTCGGCCAGGGCGGGATATCCCAGCGGCTCGCCGTTCGAAGTCGGGGCCTCGGCGAGACCGTCGGTGAGCATCAGGATGCGGTCCCCAGGCTGGAGGGAGATTTCGAGACTCTCGTAGGGGACCTCGCGTCGCGCTCCCAGGGGGAGGCGAGGCCCGGGGACGGCGAGCGGGAGAGGAGGCTCTCCCGTCCGGAGCAGATAAGGATCGGGGAGGCCGGCGTTGACCAGGGTGGCCGTCCCCCGCTCCGGATCGTAGCGAACGAAAGCCAGAGCCACGAATTCGCGGGAGGAGAGCTCGGCGGCCAGCGCCCGGTTGAGCGCGCGCAGGGTCTCCTCCGCGGGGCGGTCGGCGGCGAGGAGCGGCAGCCGCGCCTTGGCCGAGGCCATGATCAGGCTGGCGGCCATCCCCTTGCCGGCCACGTCCGCCACGGTGAGACCGACGGCGCCATCCGCCAGCCGGAAGACGTCGTAGAAGTCGCCGGCCACCACCCGGGCGGCGAGGTTGCGGGCCGCCACGCGGTACCCCTCCCCCGCGATCTCGGGCGGCGGCAGCAGCCGGCTCTGGAGGTCGCGGGCGAGCTGCAGCTCCCGCTCTGCGAATTCGATTTCCTTCAGCCGTGCCACGCTCGCGGCGAGGCGCGCCTGCATCCGCTCGAAGCTGACGAAGGCCAGGCCGACGAAGATGGCGAGGGCCACGGCGATGCCGATGGAGATCAAGCTGACCCGGGAGAAGACCGGGATTCCGAGGCCGAAGAGGGCGTTGAGCAGGAGGCCCGTCAGGACCCAGGCCAGGGCTCCGCTGAGGGAGAACAGGGCCACGTAGGCGGCGGCCCGCCGTCCTCCCTCCAGGGGCTCCAAACGGCTGTGGACGATCCAGCCCAGGCCCCGCGAGATGACGGAGATCCCCAGACCGACGAAGAGGCCGTAGACCATCGAGATCCAGCGCTCCCCCGGGCGGTCCCCGAGCGCGAGGAGGCACCCGACGCCGAAGCCGATCGCCGCCGGCAGGACCAGGTGCCGGAGCTGCTCACGCCAGGAGAACGAGGGTCGGGTCGCCATGTATCCTACCTATACGGTGCCTGGGCTCCCGGGTTCCGATGAGGAGGGAGGGATCATGAACGACGCACCCCACACCGGGCCGGACCGCGTCCCCCCCGGGCAGTACACGACCGACAAGTGGCCGGTCCTCACCTACGGCAGCACGCCGAGGGTCGATCCCGAGAAGTGGACGTTCAGGATCTCCGGCCTGGTGGCGGCGGAGCGCGTTTTTTCCTGGCGGGAATTCCAGGCCCTCCCCCGGGTGCGGATCACGGCCGATTTCCACTGCGTGACCCGCTTCTCCACCCTGGACAACGGCTGGGAGGGGGTGGCCACGCTTGAGCTCCTGCGCCACGTGCAGGTCGGCCCCGAGGCCTCGCACGTCCTGGTCCACTGCTACGGCGGATATACCACCAACCTGCCGCTGGAGGACTTCCTCTCCGCGCGGGCCCTGCTGGCGGACCGGCACAATGGCAAGCCGCTGCCCATCGACCACGGCGGGCCGGTGCGGCTGGTGGTCCCCCACCTCTACGCCTGGAAGAGCGCCAAGTGGGTGAACGGCGTCGAGCTGCTCTCGGAGGACCGCCGGGGATTCTGGGAGGAGAACGGCTACCACACCTACGGCGATCCCTGGCAAGAGGAGCGCTTCAGCTCCCAGGAGACCCGCGAGGCCTATCAGGTGCGGCGGCGCGCCAAGGAGCTGGGGCTGGTGCCGAAAGATTGACTCTTATTGCAACGGAGGCACCGGCACCACCAGCGAGGCCACGATCGAGGCCACCGTCGCCGCCAGGCAGAGGATCGCCGCGACGGCGTGGTTGCCGGACTCCGGCTTGCGGGGATCGAGCAGGAGCCCCGCCAGGAAGCCGCCCGCGAAGCCGCCGAGGTGGGCCCAGTTGTCCACGCCGCGCATCAGGAACCCGAAGACGATCATGTAGATCGCGTAGCTCCAGGCCATCCGCCCCACCACGCTGCTGCCCATGCGCCGCCCGTAGTACACCAGCGCCCCGAGCAGCCCCAGGATCGGCGCCGAGGCCCCGAGAGTGAGCGGCACGCCCAGCAGGCTGCTGGCGAGGAAACCGGTGATCGAGGCGAGCGAGTAGATGATCACCGTGCGGGCGGGGCCGTAGAGCTCGGCGGTCTCGGGGGCGAGGAAGCGGATCCAGTAGAGATTGAAGCCGATGTGCAGCAGGCCGCCGTGGAGCCAGCCGGCGGAGAGCACGGTCCACCAGCGGCCGAGCACGCGGACCGGGATGAGGCCGGACGCGCCGAACCGGAGCATGCTCTCCGTGCTGGGGCCGCCGATCGAGAACAGGCTCCGCATCTGGATGTGGGAGGGGTCGACCGCCAGCATCGCCAGATAGAGGAAGGCGTTGCCGAAGATCACCGCCTGGACGAACCCCATGTCCTTCCCCAGGTGGCGGACCAGCGCGGTGAGCCCCCACATCCCCGGCCGCCGCCGGCCGCAGTTGAGGCAGACCTCGTCGTTGACCCCCACCAGCTTGCCGCAGGAGGGGCAGAGAACGGAGCCGGAGCGCTGGCGGCCGAGCATGGACGGGTACTTTATCAGGGCCCAGCTCAAACCTGACGGGCCGGCTCTCTGGGGTCGGGGTCGCGGCGGACCGGCTCGTCCTCCGGGACCTCTCCGGGATCGTGGATCGGCGGCTGCTCCAGCGGGTCCTCGACGGGATCGTCCTCCGGCTCCTCGCGCCTCGGGACGTCGACCGGCTCGCGGGGATCGCGGTCGCGGCGGGGGTCGTAGGGGTCGACGGCGGTGCGGGTTGGGGGATTCGGCAAGATGGTCACCTCCGGGTGGGGAGGGGAGCAAGGATCGGGCCGGGTGGTGGACAGGAAAGGGTCAGGAAGCCCAGTTTTCGATGCTCAGGTCTGGGGCCGCGAAAATTCGCGCACGTTGTTTGTCACGAGAGTCCCTCCTACCGCCAAAGCGCAGGAGGCGATCAGGAGGTCCATGGTCCCGATGAGCCGCCCCTGAGACGTCAGGAGCTGTTTGAGGTTGCCGAAGTGAACCGCAGCCTGAGCATCGACGGCACCTGTACAAGGGGAGCCAGGAAGATCTCCACCCGTGCCAGATTCTGCTGCGGACGGCCTGAATTCAAGGCTCCGAAACGCAATTCCGCGGCGGTAATCGCCGTCGTACCGACTTGGCCGACGGGCAATCCAGCCAAGCGCGCGGTCACGGCCGGGAGACTCTCGTTGAGGAGGTAGATCGATATGTCGGTGTCGAGAAGGAAGAGATGTCTCACTTCAGGGCCATCCGCTTGACCTGGGGCGCTTCCTCCCGGATGTCCCGGAAGATCTCTTCCGCGCTCCGGTCGTCTTCCCAGGTCCCGAGGACGGCGAAGAAGGACTCTGGCAATTTCTCGTCGAGCTGGGTATGGATGGCCCGTTGGATCCAGGCGGACGGGGTGATGCCGTCCTTCTCCGACGCTTCGCGCAATCGCTCAGCGGTTTTGTCATCCAGCTCGATCGCGATCTCGGTCATGTTTCTTCCTCTAGAGGAGTATAAGCGATCTCCTCACCCGCTCAGCACGGCCCCTTTCTTGCAGCCATCCCGCCCCATGGCACCTCCCCCCAGCACCCAATGGCTCCTCCAGGTCGTCTGGCTCCTTCTGCTGGCGATCCCGATCGCCTGCGTGGCGTGGACGGTGACGCACGAGGAGGTCTTCCGCGAGCCGCGCGACTATTGCGCGGAGCGCTCCAGGAACGCGCGCAGCCTGCCGGCGCGGAAGTTTTTCTACCTGTTTACCTGCGAATACTGCTTCAGCCACTACGTCACGGTCTTCTTCCTGATCCTCACCCGCTACCGGCTGCTGCTGGACGACTGGCGGGGGTACCTGATCGCCTTCTTCGCCCTGGTGGCGATCGCCAACGTCTACATGAGCTCGTTCGGGCGTCTGCGGCAGGAGGTGAAGTCGGAGAAGCTGGAGGCGGAAAAGAAGGAGAAGGAGCTGGGGGAACCGGCGGTGGTGCCCGCAAGCTCGCTGGCCGCGGCGGCGGTGCCGCCTCCCCCAGCCCGGCCGGCCGAGGGCGCCGTGCGGGAGCGCAGAGAGCTGGCACGGACGAGCAAGGACTGACACAGACCTACACGGACCACCACGGACGAAGAAAAGCCGTTTTCGGCGGTATCCGTGTCAGTCCGTGTCGGTCTGGGTGAGCCCTTCCGGGCCCGGCTCCTCTACCGCCGCCAGGATCTCCAGGGCCCGCTCCACGTCTTCGGGATAGACCTCGACGCGGCTGAGGGCGGTGGGAGCGCCGGTGAGGAGACTCACGCCGGGGAGGCGCTCCTCGTGGACGCAGGCGTCGATCCCCTCGGATTCGAGGAGCGTGCGCGCCAGGTGGGCTTCCCAGGGGGTGTAGAAGCGGCCGACGGTGACCAGCGCCGCGGGCTCCTGCTCCGGCTCGTCCAGCGCGGGGAGGTTGTCCTCCTCCTTCACCACGTAGAGGAACGGCCGGCGGTTGCGCAGCAGATCCGTCGCGCGGTCGGCGTCCTCGGGACGGACCTGGAGGCGCACGCCGCCGAGGGTGCCGGTGAGCGCGCCGTAGAGGCGGAGGAAGTGCTCGTCGGCGATGACGGCGTCGATCCCCTCGGACTCCAGGGCCGCGCGGGCGAGCTGCGCCTCCCAGGGGGAGGAGAAGGTCTCGACCGTGACCAGTTGGGTGAGCTCGTACTCTGGATTCAGCATTTCAGGCCATCTCGTCTACGTCAGCCCGCCTTGACGGATCAGCGCCAGCAGCCCGGCGAGCACGGCACCGAAGAACAGCGCGGTGAGCGCGGCGGCGGCGATTCCCGCCCGCCGCCCCCGCAGATGGGCCGTCACCAGATAGGCGCCCACGACGCTGAGCAGCATAAACAGCCCAAACAACAGGAGAGGCAGCCACATTTCAGCCGGATAGGAGGGCACGGCGCGATTTTACCCGATCAGACTACCCGATCAGGCCGGGATGGTGATCTCCAGGTAGAGGGGGGTCTCGACGCGGTCCGTCGCGAAGGCCGCGCGGTCGGCCTCGTCGAGGTCCCCCGGCGCCGGCGCGCCGGCGTCGGCGCGCAGCACGCGTCCCCGGGCCTTCTCCTTGAGCCGGGCGAGGAGCGGCTGGAAGGGCATGTCCCAGCCGTCGGGGTTGCCTCCCTTGGGCTTGTGCGCCATGGCCTCGTCCACGGAGACCATCGCCACCAGGTCCGGCCGCGCCATCAGCTCCAGCCCCTTCTCCCGCAGCGTGGCGTTGTGGCTGGCGTGATGGCCGACCTTGTAGAGGGCGGTGCGGCGCAGGAGGTCGGCGGCGTCGGCGGCGACCGTGGGATCGTCCTCCCGGGACCAGCGCAGGCCGTGCCACGAGAGCCAGTTGCCCACCTGGGCGTCGCCGGGGAAGAGCAGCACCTTGCCGCCGGGGGAGAGCTCGATGGCCAGGGCCAGGCTGGTGTTGTTGGTGTCGCTGTCGAGCTGGAGGGCGAGGGTCTCGCCGGCGCCGAGCCAGTCCCCCTCGATCTGCCGCCAGGAGACGTCCTCGCCCGGCCCCGGCTTGCCGTAATAGTGCTCCTGGTAGAACGGGTCCTTCTGCGCGTCCACGGGGTCGACCCGGTAGACCTCCTCGAAGGGGAGGCTCAGGTTGCGCAGATCCCGCTCCTCGGGGCTCTGGGGGGGCGTTTCGGCCAGGACGGCGGCGAAGAAGGCGGTCTCCGGGCTCAAGCCCAGCCGCTTCTCGTAGACCTCGCTCGCCCGCGAGGAGGGGTCCGAGCGCAGCAGCAGCGCCTCGTCCTGGGGCGGCCCGAGCACGTAGACGCGCGCGCCGCCGCCGGGCAGGCCGACCACCTCTCCCGGGGTGCGATAGCGCGGCGGCTTGCCGCGGCCGAGCACGTAGTCGAGCGCGGCCTCGATCTTCGAGGGCCGGCCGTCCACCCCGAGATCGCCGAAGAAGCCGAGGACGGCCTCCAGCGCGCCGGCCTTCCCCTCGTCGCCGGCCGCCCGCAGCCCCCGCGCCGTGCCGCTGAGCGCCCGCAGGTGGGCCCGGCGCCGCGCCCGCAGGCGGTTGGCCAGGTCGTTGCCCGGGTCCTCCGTCCAGGCCACCCAGACCTCGCCGATCTCGATCTCGTCGAAGACCTCGCGCGCCTGATCGAACCCCGACAGGTGGTCCCAGTGCTGATGGGTGGCCACCAGCACGTCGATGCGGCCGCCGGTTGAGGCGCGGAGGCTCTCGGCCACCTGGCGCATCTTGTCCGCGGCGGCCTCGGTGCCCATCAGCACGCCGCAGTCGATCAGCATGTAGAAGGGGCGCCCGACGCCGGTGGCGAAGGCGAGCAGGAAGCAGTCGCCGAGGCCCTGGCGGTACATGCGGACCTTCACGCCGGAGTCGGGGGCGGTCATCAGCTTGGGATCGGACGGCGAGTCAGCCAAGGGGCTCCTCCTCGATGCCGAGCGAACGGTGCAGCATGGCGAAGGGCTCGGCGATCTCCCGCCGCCGCGGATCGCCGAAATAGGTGGCCTGCAGAGAGGCGCTGGCCTGCGCGAACTTGCGCTGGTCGGCGAGCCGGGAGTCGCTCAGCATCCCCTTGCCGATGCAGTAGCGCACCGCGCCGCGGTCGAGGTCCACCAGCACCGCGCAGCCGCCCCGGTACCAGAAGTCGGGCTCCTGCGGCGGGATGTCCCCCTTGTCGACCTTGGCCTGCGTCTTGGGGTTGAGATAGCCGCGCCGCTTCTGGGTGATCTCGATCACCAGGTCGGTGAGCGTCTGGCCGTCCGGCCCCAGGCGCCGCGCCGGGCGCACGGAGTGCACCTCGAACACCGGCAGGCCGTTCTTGTCGCGGTCGATCGAGGGGGGGGCGTCGGGGCCGAGCACCAGCCCGAAGTT
>DASXJP010000542.1:0-26330 GCA_036497345.1 Thermoanaerobaculia bacterium | reverse complement strand
CTCTGCACGCGTGGCTTGCAGGGATTCTTCCGCATCCTAAGATTGAAAGGGATTTAATTAACCTAGTTCCTTTTTTTGTAGAACGAGAAGGTGCATCAAATGTAGTTGATGTCATAGCTCCGCTTGCCCGACTCCTCTCAGACGAAGCTCGGCGAGAACTGGACGAAGATGCCCGGGAAGGAGGATTTCGTATACCTTGGCAGGAACATAGCTTAAATGCGCGGCTTATTAGTCAGCTTGCCGGGCTTTTGGAGAGAGCTATCGTCACTGAGCGCGAAGTTGCATGGCAGCAGGAGGAGCGAGAGCTATTTCATGGAATTCTTGATGGGTTAGGTCTTTACCTCGAATATTCTGATGAGCCGAATATCGAGAAGGGTTATTATTTACCGGTAGCAGAATCCTATACAAAGCTACTGGCCTATGGTCTGAAAACTCCCGATCTTGCCAACGAGACATACCAAGAAGTTGTTCAGTACGCACCTTTCCCTGAGCTTTATGAAATTACAGAATTTGCGCTATCCTCAGGCGGACTTAGCGCCGAAAGGGCGCTATCTGTCCTCCGCATCTCATACTCAGAAGAAAGGGCAGATGAGGTTATTAAAGAGGCAATGCAGGCAGTCGGAATTGGTGGTAAAGTCCGAAAGAACCTATCCAAACCGACAGGAGAGCGACTCCGCTTATACCGGAGCCTAGATAAAGGCCAGAGAGAATTAGCGGATTACCTTGTGACTCAGGACCACCTGCTCCCTCCCGCATCAGTTTGGATTCAAGGACTAACCGGAGGGGCAGAATGAAAGGGACACCGCTCTCCGCACCGAATGGTGACCGTATTTCGCGAGGTCAACTCACTCGTTTTGTCTCCGCGCTCACTCAAGCCCTCTACGACCGAATGCTTGAGGATAGATACCCAATTGTTTATTATTACGATGCAAATGTGATGATCCCGATCGTGTTAGGGATGGAGGATCCGGTGGGTGACGATCGACCGGCAGATCTTCAGACACGTCTAGTGTGGGGACTGCTTTCGGCAGGTTATCTAGGTAAGGCTCGCATTCTACGGCCTCACGAGATAGAACTTGAGAATGCTTTGCAGAGGCAAGGTAGGGAGAACGGTGTTCCCGGTGCCTTCGGAAGAACGATACGAGAATTCTTGGAAAAAGAAAAGGTCTTTGACAATGTGAACCAATTATTCCAGCAGGTCAAGCTTGCGCCGACCGAGGAGCAGCTTGAAAGATTTCTTGAACTTCTTAGGGATGTAGGCCCGGAGACGTTCATATCTCTCGAGCGGGCCGCTGACGGCGCGTGGCAACGGCGCCTTGTCAGGTTAAATAAGTCTGTTTTGTTTTTTGATAAAAATGAAGACAACATAAGAGAATTTTTGGAATATCCACTAACGTGGAAGTTTTATGACGCCCTCAAGCGTACTCGAGGGCAAAAACAGGAAGCCCCTAATAGCTTACGTGATGCGGTTGCGCTGTGCCAACTTGCTAAGCAAGTGAGTGAAGGACCCAATGACGGGGAACCGCTTGTTAGATTTAACACAAATAGTCCTAGAATTCTGAGTCTTGCGACTGACAATCTTGGTGAAGTTCTCACGTACAGAATGCAATCTGTCATCAATGGTGCTGAACGTTGGCGGGCTAATATGATCTTCCGGAATCCCGATTACTATGTTATGCGAGCCAGTTTTGAAGCGCTGAGGTTTCCTGGTTTAGATATTCAAGAAGGTAAAGATGTGGCGCCCGCTCTGACGTTGGCAGATCTTGAGCGCTTATGTGAACGTCTGAATTATTCACTTGATGCTGATGATTCAAGAATGGAGCGTTTAGTGGAAGAGATTGATGTCGGCGAAAGGCGGCTATCGAATGTGGTTGCGGAGCTTGAGAGGCTATCATTTGCCCAATCAGTGTTGAGCCAATACACTCCTCCTGGCACTTTAAAAGAAGCTATAAGAGGTCTCTCTGAAGTTTGGGATTTCATGGAGAGTGATCCGCCGCAGTTACGCTTGCGTGCTGAGATTATTGATGAAGCGGCAGCAATCGGCAAAGCTTTAACGGTCCGTGTCCGAGGCTTACGAGATTGGCTGGCATGCTTTAGGCAGATCGAACTAGCTGCTTATCAGTTCGCGTCGAATTCAATTGGTACGGAACCTCCGGATCTTTATAGGGATCTCGGTTTAGTGCGCTGGGGTGAATATTTGCAAAGAGATGACGAGAGTTTTGTTATTTTGTTCTGTAGGTCGCTGGTCTCTGGAGATAGTCTTGAGATAGCTCGACAGTCTGCGGCGCTTGCTTGGAGAGTGGAGACCGCAACTTCCCCGTCAGCCGCCATGGCGACCTGCTGCTTGCTCTGGATGCTGAGTCTATTTAACAGAGTTGTGGATGTTGTTAACAGAGCACAGGATGTATTGAAGTCGAATTTCCCCGTGTCATTAAACATTCTTAGAACGGCTGCGCGGCTGCGCGGGGACGAAGAGTTTAGTGACGAAGAAAAGTGGAGCCACATTTCCGCTCTGGAAGTTTTAGTTCAGGCTGAATCAGAGGGGAAGAGAGGTAGGCTAAACATCGGCTTGGCGTATGTAGCTTTTTACGTATGGCAGCGAGATGGACGGGGCAATGCTGAGATCTCTGAATGGGCTGAAAAATCATTTCAATATGGTGAAGCGGCCGCAAGCATATTGCAAAATACAGATCCTCTGGGCTATACATTTGCGGTGAACCACTGTGCCTATGTGGGAGCTTGCGCCGATGTATTGCCTGGGAGAACGGCCCACTATTTATCTGTCATGGAGACGTTTCGTAGGGATACGAAAATTTGGAACTATAGATTTGCTGACACCTTGGCATTTCGTGAGCTTAAGGAGGGTATGCATTTGTGGGAGCTGTTGACTGCCGCTGGATCAGATGCCGAGAAAGAGGTGATAAGAAAGAAGGCGTGCACCGCATGTAAGCGAGCAGAAAAGCTTATGCTAGATGCTAAGCCACACTTTGGTGACCCAGAGATTCCTGTTCATCATGCGCGAGTCCAAGCTTTGCTGGAGAGATTAGGATGCCGTTAATAATCTTGCTGTGCTTTTGATGAAGCCGTAGTTCTGCGGCGACATTTAATATATCAAGGCCCTCCTTACGTGTTTTGCTTCACCGCCTCCACGAACACTCTCGCGTTCTCCACCGGCACCATCTGCAGAATCCCGTGCCCAGGTTCACGATGTGCCCCCGCCCTTCCCCTGCTCGATCAGGGCGGCGGTGCGGCGCTGGATCTCGGGAATGGGGGCCAGTAAGGCGGCGGGGTCCAGGTTGCCCTGGAGCACCCTCGGGCCTACGAGGCGGCGGACCTCGGAGAGGGGCTGGCGCCAGTCGACGGAGAGGACGTCCACGGACAGGTCCGCCATCGCAGTTATTAAGAGATGGGAGCCGCCGTTGATGCGGCAAATGATCGGGCTTCCCTTGAGGGCGGCGACGGCCTGCTTGCGCGGCACCTGGTCCGAGGAATAAAATCCGCGTTCAAGTGTCCTGGGACTATGGTAGTCTCCTCATCCAGCGATGAAACAGTCCGATCTCGAGATCCTGCTCCAGGAGGGTGAAGGCACGACTCTGGAGCTCAAAGAGGGTCTGTCGGGCTCTTTTGCCCGTGAGCTGGTAGCGCTGGCCAATACGCTGGGCGGCAGAATCCTGCTGGGAGTCCGCGACAACGGCACCATGGCGGGAATCCACGACTCGAACGGGCTCCGGGCGCGCATCCAGGACATCGCCCGCAACTGCGATCCGCCGGTCCAACTGGTGGTGAAGCCGGTCGGTCCCGTGGTGGTCGTGACGGTGCGCGAGAGCAGCGCCAAGCCGGTGCAGTGCAGCGACGGGTTCTTCTGGCGTCAGGGGGCGACCACCCAGAAGCTCAGCCGCGACGAGATCCGGGACTTTTTCCGCTTGGAGGGAGGGCTCCGCTTCGACCGCACCCTCTGTCCCCGATTTCGCTATCCCAGGGACTTCGATCGCGAAAAGTATGACTCCTGGCTTCGCCTGAGCGGCATCAGCGGCCAGGCACGCGTCGAGGACGTCCTGGTGAACATCGAGGCCGCGGAGCGCTCCAGCGGCCGGCTGATCTTCCGCAATGCCGGGGTCCTCTACTTCGCGCGGGACGTCCGGCGCTTCTTCAATCAGGCCTACATCACTTGCCTGCTCGCGAAGGGCACCGACAAGGTGCACATCCTGGATCGCAAGGACTTCGCGGGCGGCGTGGTCGCCGACATCGAGGAGAGCCTACGTTTCATCGAGCGCAATACGCGCACCGCCTACCGGATCGAGCGCCTGCAACGAGATGAGATTCCGGAGTACCCGGTAGCCGCTCTGCGCGAGGCGATCACCAACGCGGTGATGCACCGGGACTGGTTCAACGAGGGCGCCAACGTCTTCATGGAGATCTACGACGACCGCATCGAGGTGAGTAGCCCGGGGGGCCTGCCCAAGGGGATGCGGCCTGCCGATCTCGGCCACAAGAGCGTGCGGCGCAACGCTCTCATCGCCGATCTGCTGCACCGGATCTCGTTCATCGAGAAGGCGGGGACCGGCATCCGGCGGATGCGGGACACGGCCCGCCATCAGGGTTGCCCGGAGCCCACCTTCTCCGAGAACAGCTTCTTCACGGCCGTCTTCTTCCCGGACCCTGAGGTCAGGGCCCAGTTTGCCTCCGAGACCCCGGAAGTCACCGGAGAAGTCACCCCGGAAGTGACCCCGGAAGTCACCCCGGAAGTCACCCCGGAAGTTAACTCTGCTGACGGCGCTTAAGGGCGCGCTCGACCGGCGGGCGCTGCAAGCAGCCCTCGGCCTCAAGGATGAGGAGCACTTCCGCAAGTCGTATTTGCTCCCAGCTCTCAAGGCAGGCTTGATCGAGATGACTCTCCCCGGCAAGCCGCGCAGCTCGAAGCAGCGGTACCAGATCACCCTGCGGGGGAGAAACGTCTTGGAGGAGCTCCCGGCCGTCTACTTCCCGGACCCAGAGGTCAGGGCCCAGTTTGCTTCCGAGACCCCGGACGTTACCGGGGAAGTGACCGGGGAAGTGACCGGGGAAGTTCTCAGGCTGCTGGCGGTCATGGCGGGGGAGATGAGACGGCGCGAGATGCAGGACGCTCTGGGGCTGAAGCATGAGGAACACTTTCGCGACGCGTATCTCCTGCCGGCCCTCAAGCTCGGGGGTATTGAAATGACGATCCCCGGCAAGCCGCGCAGCTCGCAGCAGCGGTACCGGATCACCCCATATGGGCAGGATGTCTTGAAGAGGCGGCAGGAGGGTAGCGACTGAGGGGCGGTGCAGAGAGGCAGGCGTCAGAGGTTGTGAAAAAATTGGCTCAACGCGGGTTTTGGCGCCGCTAAGTCTTTTGTTTTCAATGGCCCGATTTCGCCATAGCCAATAAATTCACAAGCTCTCAGGCCCCCTGCACCGCCTCCACGAACGCCTTCGCGTTCTCCACCGGCACCATGGGCAGAATCCCGTGCCCCAGGTTCACGATGTGCCCCCCGCCCTTCCCCTGCTCGATGAGGGCGGCGGTGCGGCGCTGGATCTCCGGAATCGGGGCGAGCAGGGCCGCGGGGTCCAGGTTTCCCTGGAGCACCCTCGGGCCCACGATCCGGCGGACCTCGGAGAGGGGCTGGCGCCAGTCGACGGAGAGGACGTCCACGGCCAAGTCAGCCAGCGCGGGAAGGAGATGGGAGCCCCCGTTGACGTAGTAGATGAGCGGGACTTTCCCTCTGAGGGCGTCGACGATTTTGCGCAGGGGGGGCATGGCGATCGCTCGCCAGCGCTCGAGGTCGAGGAGGCCTCCCCAGGTATCGAAGAGCTGGAGGGCCTGGGCGCCGGCCGCGATCTGGCCGTTGAGGTAGGCGATCGAGACGTCGGCGATGCGGTCGAGCAGCACGGCGAGGCCCTCCGGATCGCCGTAGCTCCAGGCCAGGAGGTGCTCGAAGTGCTTGGAGCCCCCTCCTTCGACCAGATAGGCGGCGAGCGTCCAGGGGGTGCCGCCGAAGCCGAGAACGGGCACCCGGTCCGCGAGCTCCCGGCGGACCAGACGCATGGCGTCGAAGACGTAGCCCAGGGTCTCGTCCACCTCGGGGGCGCGCAGGCGGGCGATGTCCTCGCGGGTGCGCACGGGGTGGGGGAAGCTGGGGCCGTCCCCCTTCACGAATTGCAGCTCGGCCCCCATCGCCTCCAGCGGCAGCAGGATGTCGGCGAAGAGGATGGCCGCGTCCACGCCCAGGATGTCGACCGGCTGGATGGTCACCTCGGCGGCGAGCTCGGGGGTCTTGCAGAGGGTCAGGAAGTCCACCTTCTGGCGGACGGCGCGGTATTCGGGCAGGTAGCGGCCGGCCTGGCGCATGAGCCAGACGGGCCGCCGCTCGGTCGCCTCGCCGCGGCAGGTGCGGAGGAAGAGGTCGTTCACGGTGGGGGAGGATAGCAGAGGGCGGCCACATCGGGCCGCCCCTACAAACGCCTTTACGGCAGGAACCCGGTCCGGTCCTGCAAGCCCGTCAGCTCGTCCGAATCGGCCGGGATGGCCGGGAGGACGTAGGTCTTGGTGATGCCGGTGCTGATCTGCTGGACGTCGACCTCGACCCGTGAGGGGGTGAAGCGGACGATCGTCGGCCAGAGGTAGCCGTTCGGACGGGGTCCGATGACGCGGAGGAAGATCTCCGACCGGCCGGGCACGGCGCCGCTCACGCAGAGGGTCTCCGGGATGCAGTCGCTCTCCTTGGCGCCGGCGATCGGGGTCGACGTGTTGAAGATGCGGACCCGGAAGCGGAAGTTGGGGATGGCGGACGTGGTCAGGTAGCCGTCGTTGCCACCGCCCCCAGCCGGGGTCGTCGCCGTCACCTGGTTGGAGGGCCCCGAGCTGAGGTTGCCGTTCACCGCCCGCACCCGGAAGGTGTAGCTCGTCTGCGGGGTCAGGTTGACGATCCGCGCCTGAGTGTCATTGGCGCTGACCGTGCCGATCTGCTGGAAGGTGCCGTTGATCAGCGCCTCGATCGCGAAGCCGGTCTCGTTGTTGGAGTTGTCCTGCCAGCTCAGGTCGATCTCGGTGCTGGAGACCGCCGTGGCCTGGAGGTTGGACGGCGCCGCCGGGGCGGTGCCGCCGGTGGAGCCGGAGCAGGTGAGGGTGAGGGTGTAGGGGCCCGTCTCTCCGGAGGAGTAGCTGCCCGCCGCGATCGCCCACTGCCCGCTGGAATTGAGATGGTAGGTGATCCGCGCGTCGTTGCCTCCGGCGCCGTTGTCGTTCTCCTGCACGTCGTTGTCTTGGGGATCGAGAAGGGCCAGGTAGGAGTCGACGCTGGTCGAGCGCATGGTGGCCGTGACGTCCTGCCCGTTCGTGCCCGTGAATTGGTAATAGTCGACGTACGAGCCGTCGGAGAGGGCGCAGTCGCTGGTCGAGAGGGAGCCGCTCACGGTCTGGCCGCAACTGATGGACTGCAGGGCACAGGCCTTGTTGCCGGCCCGGGTGGCGTCCACCGCCTTGACGCGCCCGCTCTCCTTCTGCAGCACGCGGATGGGGGAATTCGCCGTCTGGGCGCTCGCGGGCGCCAGCGCCACGAGCGCGCCAGTACCTCCAAGATAAAGACAGCAGGCGGCGAGCAGCGATTTCTTCACGGAATTGAGGGTCATGGGTGTCTCCTTGATGGTTTCCTCGGTATCTCTCACCCTGTATCGCGGGGGCCCTTTGCAAGAAGCTTGCACAGCCCCGCCCGGATTCGACCCGGGTGGGCGGGTGGGGTACACTCCCCTCCGATGTTGAGACTGGTCGCCTACGCGCCGGACGGGGTCCGGCGATTCCCGGTCCACCGGAGCGAGCTGATCATCGGGAGCTGGCCCGAGTGCGACATCTATCTGCCCTATACCGGGGTGGCCCAGAGGCACGCGCGCCTGATCTACGACGGCAACGAGCTGCGGATCGAGGATCTGGGGACGCGCAAGGGGTTGCTGGTGAGCGGGAAGAAGGTGCGGGAGTCGGCGCTGGAGGTGCTGGACGAGATTCGGCTGGGCGGGGTGACCCTGCTCGTCGAGGACGTCGTCCCGGGGCCGGAGAAGGCCCCGCCGCCGCCCGTCGAGGAGAAGGTGGTGGACGGGCCGCCGGTGATCACGCCGTTACGGATGATCGAGCACCTGAACCGCATCAGCGAGTGGGTGCTGGGCGACGCCGAGAGCCGCACCACCTCCGAGGCCCTGGTCAGCGAGGTGCTGGCCGACTTCGGCGGCGGCGCCGTTTTCCTCCTGGTGGGGGAGGTGGAGGGGGCCGCCCTCAAGCTGGTGGTGACCACGGACTCCTCATGGCTGGCGAGCGGCGAGCCGCTGGTGGCCCAGGTGCTGCGCCAGCGCGAGGCCGGCCGCGCGGCGGGCAGCCCCCTGGACAAGGCGGGCTCCTTCCCCGGCGAGCTCGGGGACGCGCCGGCCTGGATCTTCTACGACTCCTTCGTGGCCCTCGACCGCGGCTACACGCTGGTGGCGGCCTTCCCGCGCTTCTCCCCCGAGGAGTGGTCGCCGGCCGCTTCGCTCAGCGCCCTCGGCCATCTGCTGGTGCTCGGCCTGGTCCATCACGTCGGCTGGTACGAGCCGATCCTGCCGGGGCACCCCGGGCAGCAGGACCTGACGCTCGATCCCAATCTCGTGGTGGGCGAGTCGCAGGCGATGAAGCAGGTGATCGAGCAGCTCCGCTCGGCGGTCGATCCGCCGGTGCACGTGCTGCTCTCGGGTGAGCCGGGAGTGGGCAAGGATCTGCTGGCCAAATCGCTCCACCTCTCCGGGCCGCGGCGGAACGGGCCGTTCATCATGGCCACCTGCGGCGGCGCCCGGCCGCAACAGATCGAGGCCGACCTCTTCGGCGCCGAGATCCCAGGCAAGGGAGGACCGGTGCGGCGCGAGGGGAAGCTCGTGCTCGCCAACGGCGGCACGCTCTTCCTGGATGAGATCGAGCAGCTCCCCATGGACCTCCAGTCGCGGCTGGTGCGCTTCCTGCGCTCGGGACAGGTGGAGCCGGCCGGCAGCAACGAGGCCCATACGGTGGAAGTGCGGCTGGTGGTGGGCAGCCGCGCGCCGCTCGATTCGGTGGTGGCGCGCGACCTTTTCCGGGTCGATCTCGCCTACCGGCTGTCGCAGCTCATGATCGAGGTGCCCCCGCTGCGGGACCGGCGCGAGGATCTGCCGCTGCTGATCCAGTCGTACATCAACAAGTTCTGCCACGAGCTGGGCAAGCGCATCCAGGGGATCACCGTGAAGGCGATGTCGGCGCTGCTGAGCTACGACTATCCGGGGAACCTCGCCGAGCTCGAGACGATCGCCCGCCAACTCGTCTACATGGCGCCCGTGGGGCGGCCGGTGGACGTGAATCTCCTCCCCGAGCGGGTGCGCAACGGTCCGCTCGCCGCCACCTCCCGGGTGGACACCGCCTCGGACCTGCAGCTCGAGCGCCTGGTCAGCGGCACCGAGCAGGTGGCGATCCGCGAGGCGCTGCGCCGCACCAACGGCAACAAGTCCCAGGCGGCGCGCCTGCTGGGGCTGTCGCGCAACGGCCTCGCCATCAAGATGGAGCGCTACGGGATCAAGACGTAGAGACCGGGTCTCTCCGCCATGGCCGAGGGCTGAGCATGCCTGACGAAACCTACCTCTCCTTTGGCGAAGATGTTCTCTTCTGCCGCCATAACGAGATTTTCGAGCATCGACCGAGCATACTGCTGATCCACGGGCTCGGCGACTCAG
The DNA here is from genome assembly GCA_036497345.1 of Thermoanaerobaculia bacterium. Lineage (GTDB taxonomy): Bacteria > Acidobacteriota > Thermoanaerobaculia > Multivoradales > UBA5704 > DATARR01. The sequence goes on along the minus strand of DASXJP010000542.1, from coordinate 16,595 downwards.
GGTTGTCGTTCGCCGGCATTTTCGCGGACGAACGGTCCAGGGAATTCAATATCGTGATCCCCGACCTTCTGGGCTATGGTCGCAGCTCACACTCTCCCACGCTTCAGTACAGCTTTGATGTACAGATCGACCATCTCTGGAGGATCGTCGATCATTTCGGCCTGGAGGAGATTACTGTCGTAGGCCACTCGATGGGAGGCGATCTCGGCACCCTTCTCTGCTGGCAGGACCTCCACAGAGCACCGTCTCCTGGAGGGAAGCCGAAGATCGTGGGCTTTGTCAACGTCGAAGGCAACCTCACCGAATGGGATCTATTCATCTCGGGAGAGGCGGCGCGAGCCGCCGCGGAAGGTCGATTCGAGGAGTGGTTTACCTGGGATTTCGCTTTCCGAAAAGTGTATGGCGATTGGTGTCAGTGTGGGCTTTTCGGGCGACGCTATCTCGCGTCGCTCCAGTTCTGCGATCCCGCGGCCTTTCGACTGAACGCAATCGAGCTCAAACGTCGTGGAGCCGGAGCGGGTACGTCGTATCGTGATCTGGACCCGATTCCCAAGCTCTTCGTGTTCGGCCAAAAGAGCCTGGATGATGAGAGCAGGCGCTTCGCCTCCCGGAATGGCCTCAAAGGCCACGAGATCATCGGCGGTCATCACTGGCCGATGCTCGATTGTCCGGAAGAATTCTATGACAAGGTCTTCCGTTTCTGTCACGACAAGGAAGTTGGTGACCCAATTGCGGAGCAAGAGGACCGCGGGAAGGTTCCTGTGAGACGCCGTGTCGCGCAAGTGAGGGTGGGACCCGCGGCGGAGTACGACGATCCCAGCGTCCAAGCCACCCTGAGCTCGTCGAATATTCCGTGGTTGATTCGTCAAGCCCGGGAAAAGCAGGACAGGATTTTAGAAGAACGCTATAGAGATCGGGCGATTCGGATCGCCGATATTGGCTGCGGCGATGCCCACCACGCTGAGATGTTTGCGGCTCAGTGCTCTTTCTATCACGGCTATGAGAGATCGCTGGAAATGGTCAAGCTGGCGCGCGACCGTTGTGCGAGATTCAACAACGTCGAGATCATTGAAGGTGACGCTCTGAAGGCGAAGCTTGGGAGCGAAAAGTACGACGTCATCTGGTGTCTTTACTTCACGCCCGGCAATCTGCGGGAAATCCGTGAGCTCCTGTCGGACTACGACGACGCCTACCTCGACGATAACAGCTACTTCATCGCCGTCATCCATAAGTTTTTCGCCGCCCTGGAGGAGGGGGGCTCGCTCTTTCTCACCCTTTACAAGGATACACCTCAAGCCGAGGAAGCGCAGCGATCTTTCTACTGGCGTACCGGCCAGCTCGTTCTCACCGACTTCGGCTCGCGGTTCGTGGCGACAGACAAGGGATTCTGGTCAAGGCGCTGGAGCCAGGATAGTGTTCTGGCTCACCTCGAGAAGGCGCACGTTCCCCGAGAAGACGTTGCCTTCATCGATTTGAACGAGATCGCCTGGTTGGTGGAGGCAAAGAGAAAAGCAAATTAAGGAACGCAGGGAGCGGTCTCTTCACCGGGTCGCCACCGCCACGATCAGCCGCACCAGCGATTCGACGTCCCGCAGGTCCGCCACCTCGATGGGGGAGTGGGAGTAGCGCCCCGGCCAGGAGAAGGGGAGCATGGCGGCGCCGTCCGCGAGGAAGGGGATGCCGTCGGTGGCGCCGCCCGTGAATCCCACCTGGACCGGTATTCCGGCCCGTTTCGCGATCCTCAAGGAACGATCGATCCGCTCGCGCGGGGCGAGATAGCCGTTGTCCATGGCCCGCAACACGGCGCCGTGGCCGAGCCGGGCCTCGGCGAAGCGCTTGGATTCGATGGGGGAATCCGAGGAGACGAAGGTGTCGATGGCGTGGACCTCGGTGAGCCCCTTGAGGCGCTTCGCGAGCTCCTGGGCGCCGTTGAGACCGATTTCCTCCTCGACCGACCAGGCGAAGATTACCCGCCGGTGGAGCTTTGCCGGGTCGATCCGGCGCAGGGCGAGGAGCAGGGCGGCCGAGCCCACCCGGTCGTCGAAGCCGCGGGCGAGGACGCGGTGCGGGCCGATGCGGAACATCCGTTTCGGCATGGTCACCGTGCTGCCGGCATGGACGCCCAGCGCCTCGGCTTCCCGCGCGGAGGAGACCCCCAGGTAGACCGTGGGCGGATCGGCGAGGAGCCCCTTGGTGGCCGTCCACCAGTCCTCGCGGGGCTCGAAGATGGCCTGGATGGGACCCCGGTCGCCGTGGACCAGGGCGGCCTGGGCCTCCCAGACGGAGGGGATGAGCCCGCCGCGGATCTGGAGGCGGAGCCGGCCGTCCGGCAGCACCTGCTCGACGCGGAAGCCGACCTCGTCCATGTGGGCCACGAAAAGGAGGGGATCGCCGCCGCGTCCCACCGTTACCGTGACGTTCCCCTTGGCGTCCGTCTCCGGCTTCGCCCAGGCGGGCAGGCTCCGTAGCACCTCCTCGCGGACCGGCCCCTCGGCGCCGCTCACGCCATAGCGGGCGACCAGCGAGGCCAGGAGCCGGGCCGCCTCGCCGTGGCCCGTGGACGTCTCGACGATGACCGGCGGGGGAGGGAGAGGGGGACCGGGAACGGCGGCGCTCCGTCCGCCCAGGGCCTGGAGCAGGGTGTCGGCGAGCGACTGGGCGTCCTGAAGGGCGATGGTCTCGACCGGAGTCCCCGGATTGCGCGCGGGTAGGCCCAGGTAGCCCACGCGGGTGGTCCCCCAGTCGATCGCCGATCCTCGGGCCGGCTCCAGGCGGGGAGCGACCGTGAGGCCCGCGAAGCCTTCCGGGAGCTTGCCGGCGCCGATCGGTCCGACGCCGGGCGTCGGGAGGGGCCGGGGCACGGGCGGCTTCCCCTCGGCGGCTTCCCAGCCGAAGCCGGAATCCATCAGCAGGGCCTCCTGAAACGGCCCCCGCTCGCGTGCCAAGTGCTGGAGCCCGGAGCGGTTGATCTCGTCGGAGACCGTCCAGGCGAAGACCACGGTGCCGGCGCCCGGAGCGGCCCCTGACTGGATCGAATAGCGGCGCGCCACGTCGGCCAGGGCCGCGCAGGCCCCTTTCCGCGCGGCGTCGGGAGCGGCGACGAGGCCGCCCCGCAGCCTCATGGGACGGCGGATCAGGGCGACCGGGTCTATCAGGCGGATCCCCATCGCCGCCACCTCGGTGGAGCTCGCGGCTCCGACGTCGATGTAGAGGTCCTCCACCGAGAACGGCCGCTCCCGCGGTCCTCCGCCCTGCCGGAGGTGGACCGACGGCAGGACGACCGCGCCGGGCCGCCACCCCTGGGCACCGCCAATCACGACCGTCTGCCCCTCGAACGACTGCGTCCAGAGCGTCCCGACCGGCCCGCCCACCGGTACCACGCGCAGGAGGCCGTCCTCCTGGATGGAGCTGACGATGAATCCCGGCTCGCCCAGCGCGCACGCCGCCAGCCGCCGCGGCTCTCCGGAGCCGACCGTGAGCACGACGTTGCCCAGGGCGTCGCGCGACGCCGGCAATCCGGCCAGCCGCCCGGCGATGAAATCCGCCGCCGGCCGCTCCCGTCCGGAGACGGCGGCGACGTTCAGGAAGGCCTGGACCTCGTCGTCGAGGGTGGCGGCGTGGAGGGTAGGGGAAGCGGCGAGGAGGAGGATGAGATAAGGGAGTCTCATGAGGATCGAAGAGTATCTCAGGGAGGACGGTGCTGGCTGGGCGTCCTGCCCTCCGAAGCCTCACCCTCGGTCCCTCTCCACTGCGTGGAGAGGGAGGGCCCGCGTAGGAAGGTGTGGTTCGAGCTCGGAAGGATTTTGCAGACAGGTTTCCCCCTCTCCACGGAGTGGAGAGGGGGCCAGGGGGTGAGGCTTCGGAGCGTAGGACGCCCCTGCTGGCAAAGATACTTGGAGCGGCAATCGACTATCCTTTTCCCATGGCCTGGATCCGCACCATCGCGCCGGGAGAGGCGACCGGCCTCCTGAAGCGCCTCTATGACGAAGCCCTGGCGCGCGCGGGGAAGGTGTTCAACGTGCTGCGCATCCAGAGCCTCCGGCCGGAGGTGCTCCGGGCCGGGGTGGCGCTCTACGAGGAGCTGATGATCTCGCCGCGCAGCCCCTTGAGCCGGGCGCAGCGGGAGATGATCGCCACCGCCGTCTCCCAGGTCAACGCCTGCCACTACTGAACGGACGCCCACGCGGACGATCTCCGGGCCGAGGTCGCGGATCAGGGGGAGAGGGGCGAGGCGCTGGTGGCGGCCGTGCGGAGCGGCGCCTGGACGGAAGGTGGCCCGGCGCTCTCCACGGCCGACCGCGCCATGCTCGCCTTCGCGGTCAAGCTGGCCCGCGAGCCCCGCGCGATGACCCGCGGCGACGTCGAGGCTCTCCGCGCCGCCGGCTTCAGCGACACGGCCATCCACGACGTGGTCCAGATCACCGGCTTCTTCTCCTACTACAACCGGCTCGCCGACGGCCTCGGGATCGATCCCGAGCCCCCCCTCCTCCGGAGGCTGAGCGTCCTCCACCGGGGACGGCGGTGACCTTCTCGGAGAACGAAACCGGGCTCCGAGGGGCCTTCCGGGGCGGGAACGGGTTTTGCGAAAGCTGCCGGGAAAGCAGCCTTGAAAAAGGGAGGGATTCATGCCGATCTCTTTTCGTACCGCTGGTCCCGCCGCCGTGGCCTTCGCCGCCGCTCTGGCTCTCGCCTCCGCGGCTTCCAGTCAATCCCCGGCGCCGCCCAAGGTCGCCGGGGAGACGGTCAACGTCGAGGTCAAGATCGTCCCCTTCTACGCCGTCGACGCGCAGGGGAATCCGGTCTACGACCTCCGGCAGGACGAGGTCGAGCTGCGGGTGGGCGGGGCTCCCGTGCCGGTCGAGTCGTTCGACCGCTACGTGATCCAATCCGGGCGCGCCGGCTCCCAGGCGTCACCGCTGACGCCGACCCCCTCGCGCAGCGTCTTCTTTCTCTTCGATCAGGCGTTCTCGTCCTTCACGGGCTTCAACACGGACAAGCGCCTCGCCGCCCGCATGGTCCAGAGCTGGCCGGGAGGGGACCGGCTGTTCCTGATGGTGCATGGGACGGCCGCCGGTATCGAGCGGAAGCTGGGCCCGGTGCCGCCCGACGCCGAGGGGAAGAAGGAGCTCCTCGCCGCCATCGAGGCCCTGCAGCCGGAGGTCCGGCGGCTGGAGCTGCAGGAGAATACGAACGCCGACTTCGGCCCTTCCACCGGGAGAGCCTCCCGGGGCGTGGTCGCGAGCGCGGCGCCGCAAGACCAGCGGGCCTCGGTCAATGACGGCATCCAGGGGAGCGTGCGCAACGAGTACCACAACGTCGCGCGGGACTTCGCCGGCTCGCTCGGGGACTTCGCCGCGGAGCTGCGGCGGATCTCCGGGCCCAAGCTGCTGGTGCTCTTCTCGCAGGGGATGGATAGCGATCTCTATTTCGTGGGGAACAACGGGCTCAAGGTCTACAGCGACGAGAGCGTCGAGGTCGACTCCCGGCGCGCGCCGCCGCTGGTGGACCGCTTCCGGCAGCCGTTGGCCGCTCTCGCCGAGTCGGGCACGGTCCTGCTCTTCGTCAACACGGACCGGGGACCGGAGGACGACGCGGACGCCGTGCTCCACCACATGGCGCAGACCGCGGGCGGCCTCTACGTCGAAGGCCGGGACCCCCGGGAGCTCGAGCAGCGGATCGCCGGCTCGACCACGGCCTATTACGAAGCGGGCTTCCACCCCGCCGCCTCCCTGCTCCAGCGGGACAGCGCCGCGGTCGAGGTCGCCGTGCGCCGGCCGGGGGTCAAGGTCTGGGCGCCCGCCGCCGTGCGGACGCGGGAGTCCTACCTGGATCTGAGCGCCCTGGAGAAGCGGCGGATGGTGATCGACCTCCTCTCCGGCGGGCCGGCGGCCCAGCGCGCCAACGACCCGGTGCGGCTGAGCGTGCAGCCGCTGCCGGGGCGGGTGGTCGGCCAGGGAGCGTCCGGGCATCCCGGGCTGCGGTTCGAGGCCGCGTGGCCGGCGGACCTCGCCACGCGCAAGCTCGACGTCTACAACGTCCTCTTCGAGCCTCCCGGGGAGGGAAGGAAGGGGAAGATCCTCCACTTCGACGCTCAGCAGGCGGTCCCCGCCGCCAACCGCGCCACGTTCGATACGAGCCTGGAAGGGGAGGGCTCGCTGGTCTGGGGGATCGTCGCCGTCGATCCCGAGACCCAGCAGACCTGGTTCTGCCGGCTGATGCTCAAGGCGCCGGAGCAGGCGGCGAAGTAGCGCTTACGGCCGTATCACCACCTTGAGCGCCTCCCGCCGCCGCATGCTGCGCAGGGCGGCTTCGAGCTCGGAGAGGGGGCGCTCGGCGGAGAGGAGGGCCTCCGGGTGGAGCTTGCCGCTCGCCAGGAGGTCGAGGGCGCGCTGGAAGGTGGCCGGACGGTGGTGGTAGGCGCTCTTCACCGTGATCTCCGAGTAATGGAGACGGTGGGTGTCCAGGGGGACGGTGGTGCCCGGCGGGCAGCCGCCGAAGAGCTGCACCAGCCCGCCCGGACGGACCGAGGCGAGGGCGTCCTGCCAGGCGGCGGGGGAGCCGGTGGCCTCGATGGCGACGTCGAAGCCGTCCCCCGTCCGCGAGCGGCGGCAGAGGCGGGCCGCCTCGCCGCCGTCCCGGCTCACCTGCACCGTGGCGTCGGCGCCGATCGCCCGCCCCACCTCCAGGCGCCAGGGGTTGGGGTCCGTCAGCACGATGTGATGCTCGCCGCCGGCGGGGAAGTCGGCGGGGGAATTCGCCAGCACGTCCACGAACAGCAGGCCGATGGGGCCGCCGCCGTAGATCACGATCTCCGAGGCCCGCTCCAGCCCCGAGATCTCCAGGCCGTGCAGCACGCAGGCGAGGGGCTCGGCCAGGGCGGCGATCTCGAACGGCAGGCTCGCCGGCAGAGGATAGGTGCTCACCTCCGCGAAACGGCGGGGGACCAGCAGGTATTCGGAGAAGGCGCCGTTCAGGTACTGGAGATTCGAGCAGAGGTTCTCCCGCCCCCGCGAGCACCACTCGCAGGCGCCGCACGGCGCGGAGTTGGCCACCACCACCCGGTCGCCCGGCCGCCAGCGCCCGGCCTCCAGGCCCACGGCGGTGATGGTGCCCGCCATCTCGTGGCCGAATGGAGTCGGCGCCTTGAGCATGCGCGGATGGCCGCCGCGCTGGAAGACCTTGAGGTCGGTGCCGCAGGTGGTGGCCGCGCCCACGCGCAACAGCAGCTCCCCCGGCTCCGGCTCCGGCACCGGCACCTCGCGCAGCTCCAGCCGCTCCGGCCCCATCAGGAACGCGGTGGTCTGGGTGACCGGCCGCGCGGCGCGCGGACGGGCGGCGCGCGGCGGAGCGAGGGGGTTGGCCCGGCTCATCCCGCCTCGCCGTCCGGCACCAGCAGCACCTTGAGCGCCCGCCGCTCGCGGGCGAGGCCCACCGCCTCCGCGAAGCGGGAGAGCGGCAGCCGGTGGGTCACGAGAGGGCAAGGGTCGAGCCGCCGCAGCGAGAGCAGGCGGAAGATCTCCCGCTGATCGGCGAGCGAGCTCGAATAGGTGCCGAGCAGCCGGCGCTCGCTCTTGAAGAAGGCGTTGAGATCGAAATCCGCCCGCTCGCCTTCCTCAGCGTGGGCGAACAGTGCCACGGCGCCACCCGGGCGCGAGAGGGCCAGCGCCGCCTCCAGCGGGCCCGCGCCGCCGACCGTGTCGAAGACGGCGTCGGCGCCGAGGCCGTCCGAGAGGTCCGCCACCGCGCGGAGGGTCGTTTCGCCAGGGATCGCCGCGACGTCCGCTCCCAGCCGGCGGGCGAGATCGCGCCGCTCTTCCAGGGGATCGGAGACGGCGATCCGGAGATCCGGATGGACCGCCTTGAGCACCAGGAGATGGAGGAGCCCCATGCTGCCGGCGCCGAGGATGGCGGCGCAGCCGGGCGGCGGGGCCGTCTCGGCCAGGCGGGCATGGCGGATGCCGCGCAGCACGCAGGCGGCCGGCTCCAGGAAGACGCCGGCCTCGTCCGCGAGATGGGGAGGGAGCCCGAACGCCGCCTGCCGCACGGCGCGCTCGCGCACCAGCACCCATTCGGAGAACCCCCCCGGCACGAGCAGATTCTCGCGGAACGCGGGGCAGAGCGGCTCGCTGCCGCGCCGGCAGAGCGCGCACTCGCCGCACGCCGCGTGGTGGGGGACGGCGACGCGGTCCCCGAGCGCGAACCCGGCCACCCCCTCGCCCAGGGCCGCGACCGTGCCCACGATCTCGTGCCCCAGCACGGTGCCGTCGGGAGCGGTGCCGTGGCGCAGCTTGAAGAGGTCGGTGCCGCAGAGGCCGGCGCAGCGCAGGCGCAGGAGCATCTCGCCGGGGCCGGGCGCGGGGCGCGGGCGGGTCTCGATGCGCACCCCCCCTGCCGCGGCGCAGGAGGCCACGGTGGTCGTATCGGTCCGGGTCCGGAGGGGCGCGGTGGTCTCCATGCACCGAGAATCGTAGTGGCAGGGTAGAATAAATGTCCATGTCCTCCCGCAGACGCGCCACCCGCCGGCCCCGCCGGGTCCAGGTCCATTTCTGGCGACAGGGCGATCCCACCGCCTACATCGGCTACACCACCAACATCTCGCTCACCGGGATGTTCATCGCCACCAACAGCCCCGTGTCCTCCGGCTCGCGGGTCCGCATCGAGGTGGTGGACCGCGACCGGGGGTTCATGGTGGAAGGGGTGGTCGCGCACGCGCGAAAGAGCCCGCTGGAGCTGGCGCGCCTCAACCAGTCAGGGATGGGGATCCGGTTCCTCTCCGTGGAGGAGCTGGTGCGGGAGCTGATGCCCGCGGGGCTCGCCGGCGGGACCGAGGAGATCCCCCAGGAGGCCGCCCCCCGGCTGGAGCCTCCGCCGCTGCCACCACCACCGCCGCTGCCGGACGTGACCCAGGCCTTTCCCGCCGCCGCGCCGCGGCCGTCGCCTCCGCTTCCACCTCCGCCGGAGCCGCATCCCCCCGCGCCCGCCGCCGCTCCTCGTCCGAAGCCTGTCGTGGTGGTGCCGCCCCCTCCGCTGCCGCCGCGCCGGCCTCCGGCCCCCGTGGAGCCGTCGGGCGGGTCGTTCACGGTGCATTTCTCCGGGGTCGAGGAGTTCCTGGAGGTCTACCGCCGGGACCTCCTGCAGGGAGGGCTCTTCGTCTCGACCCGCTATCCCGCCCGTCTCCAGGAGACGGTCAACGTCGAGCTCTACCCGCCGGGTCTCCTGGTGGACCCGGTGATGGTGCGGGCGCGGGTGGTCCAGCGCTTCGAGCCGCAATCCGAGACCGGGAGCCCCAACCTGCTGTCCGGCATGGGGCTGGAGCTGCTGGACGTGCCGAGCCTGCTGGAGCGCCTGTCGCCGGTGGTGGAGAGGCTGCGGGGGCTGCAGCTCCGGCCTCCGGCGGTATAGGCACACCGTTCCATACCGCCTGTGCCCTCTGGGCCGCCTGCACCGCCTCGTCCATTCCAGGCGTGTGGGAACGCACCCCTTACCCTAAGCCCAACGCCAAGATCGCCGCCCGCGTCGGCGAATCATAAAATTGCCACTGAATGGCCGTCAGAACCGCATCCGGCACTTCTGCCAGATCCCTCTTGTTCTCACTCGGAATTAAAATGCGCCGCGCCCCCGCCTCTACCGCGAGCTGCATCCGCTCTGGCAGCGAGCCTACCTTGAGCAGCATCCCCTGGACACTCATCTCCCCCAACACCACCGTCTGATCCTGCACCGGCTTGCCCTTGAGGCTCGACACCAGGGCGATGAAGAAGGCCACCGCGGTCTCCGCTCCCTCCTTCGCCTGGTTCAGGTTGATCGCCTGGATCGAGAAGTCGTACGCGTTGAGGTCCTGGTCGATCCCCAGGTTCTTGAGGTTGGCCTTGAGGTAGGCATCCGCCGTCTTGATCGCCTCCTTCATCCGCGGCGAGAGGCTCCCGAGCGGGATCAGCCGGCCCGAGCCCCGGTTCATCTGCGTCTGCAGCAGGAAGAAGGCCAGCCGGTTGTCCGCGGCGTCCGTCCCGATCGTGTAGACGCTCCCGGCGGGCAGACCGCTCTGCGCGATCAGCGCGCCTCCTCCCATCTCCGGAACCGGCACGAAGGTCTCCTGGCCGCTGGCAGTATCGATGAAGGAGAAGCTCGTGTCCCAGTACTCCAGACCGCCCATTTTCTTGAGCTGCTCCTTCACCCGCCGCCGCATCTCCATGGCATAGACGAGGTACTCCTCCAGCTCCTCCTTGCTCACCTCGCCGTCCGGATGGAGCAGCTTGATCAGCCCCGAGACCGTCTTGCGCACCGCCTTCTGGTCACGCCCTCCCAGGTGGCTTCCCAGCCGGAAGAACCGTTCGGCCAGGTCGGCGCAGCTCCGCCGTCGCAGCTCGCGAAACACCTCGGCCAGATAATCGGTCACCAACCCGAAGTGACTCGTATACAGCGCATCCGAGGTCTTCGGCATCTCCCAACCGGGCACGTAGGCATGGATCCGGTCGTAGAACGCCGTGTCCATCTCCTTCGGCATCGAATAGAAGAGGCTCGACGTCCGCAGAATGGTTTCCAAGTCCCCGTCGATGTTGCCCACGAAGACGATCGATCCCTCCGCCGTGATGATGTCCCGCCCTCGGCTGTAGGTGCCGTCCTCCATGTACCCCTTCATGATGTTGATGCCGTTTTTGTCCGTGAACCGGATGCCCGCGGCCTCATCGAAGGCGACCACGTCCCAGAGAGCCACGAGCCCTCTCTGCCCCGTGCTCAGGTTGACGAACATCTGCGCCGTCGTCGTCTGTCCCCCCGACACCAGATGGCAATAGGGGCTGAGCTGTTGATAGACGAAGCTCTTCCCCGTCCCCCGCGGCCCGAGCTCGACCAGGTTGTAGTTCTTCTCCACGAACGGCACCAGCCGCAGCAGGTGGTGCATCTTGCGCCGCCGGGTGGCATGCTCCGGCTCAACCCCAAGAGAGCGCACCAGAAGGTCGAGCCACTGGTCCCGCGTGAAGCGCCGCCGCGCCGCCACGAAGCTCTCGATGTTCCGGGTCGAAAGCTGAATCGGCCGGATCGCCTCCACGAAGAAAGGCCGGTTCTCGTTGCGGAACACGTACGTGTCATCATACCGGAGCGTGATCTCCGCCCAGATCCCCCCCATCAGAAGCCGGTCGTGCTCCCGCACCAGGCTGTCGTCGATGTTGATGTAATCGAGACTCATGCTCGCCAGGCGGGCCCAGTACTTGTCATGCGTCTCGATCAGCCGCACGGAGATCTTGTCGATGATCTCGTACGTGGTGTGTTGCTTGATCGTGGACTTGACCGCCTCCCGCTCGTCGGGCTTGACGTATTTGGCCGCGAGGGTCTGCTTGACGAAGTCGAGCCCCTCTTCGATGACCTCATCGTCCGTGGACGCGCAGTACTTGCCGAGCAGAAACTCGATCACGAACGCGGGAACGCTATAGGCGCTGCGCATCCGCCGCAGAAGGTCCTTGCGCACCACCAAGCCAGGAAACATCTCCGTGGCCAACTTATCCAGATCGTCGAGGATCAGCGGCGCATCGCTCATCGACACCTCACATGTCTCTCCCCACCGTCAACTTGATCCCTCCCGGAGGAAACGGCTCACCCGTCTCGACATCCCGGATCTCGAGCTCGAGCAGCTCGCCTTTCTCGAACGCCTCAGCCGTGCGGAAGAAGAGAGTCACGCTCTTCTCACCCTCTTTCGGCTCGAGCCGGATCTCCTTGCTACCTGAATCGAGAACCGAGGCCCGCCCGCTTCCGCTCCGCCGCACGTCCACCAGGAGGGTCCGCCCGGTTTCAGCAAAGAGCTGCAGTTGTCCCTGGGCCGGCGCCTGGGAGATGGGCCGAACGACGACCTTGACCGCGGTCCGCATCAGCTCGTACGTGGGCAGCACGACCTCGATCCCGACGCGCTTCTCCCGCGTCACCTGGCACCTGGAGACCAGGTGGGGAATGACCAGCTCCTGGAGCGTCGCGCCCCCGTGGGAGAACGATTTCTCGGCCTTGAAGAAGGCCAACCCCGGCGGTACGGCGACACGCAATGCCTCATTCCAGGGAAACGGGAAGCTCGCGAGCGGCAGATCCGCCCTCGCGTCGACCAGGGCGAAGCGCTCTTTGTACACACGGCACCAGCTCTTGTCGCACGGCACCTCCTCCGGAAGCCGCTCTTCGTCGAGGAGAATGAATCCGTGGTCGGTCACTACGTGAACGACCGGATAACCCCACCGGTGCAGCTTGCGGATCAGCCGCGCGAGACGGTCCACCTCGAGCTGTACATGACGGACGAGCGCTTGTCCATCTCCATGCCCGAGCCGGTCCACCTCATCGTGGCCGAAGACCACCAGAAGCTCTCCCAGGTCTGCGGGCGTTTCCGAGCTTGCCTCGACGTCGCCGATGTCCCGGCAGTCCGCTCCGAAGCCCGCCAGGACGGCGAGGCGGTTGGCGCGCACCGACAGGTCCTTTCCCCCTAGTATCGGATGCAGGGTGTTCCCCTTGACCTCGACAGTGATCTCCCCCTCTGCCGGGAGGAGGGCGGTCATCCCGATCGGTGTGACCGTGGGAAGGGTGGCCATCAGCGGCTCGACGTCGGTGTCCTGCTCGCGAAGGAGGTCCTGGATCGCCAACGCGCAGTCGTACCGCAAGGCGTCCACGATCACCACGGCGCGCCGTCCCCTGGCTTTCCAGATCGCGTCTTTGAGCCGCGCTCCGACCGCCGCGATTCCCGGAATCTCGGTCGATCCGGCTTCCACGAAGCGCTCGAAGGCGCGGGTGCTCAGAGCATGCGCGTAGGCCGCGTAGGCGCGGTCCGCGACCCGGGCCGCCGTCGGAAAACCTTTCTCTTCCGCCTCGGCCCGGATGCTCAAGTGGCGCCCCTCGATGCTCCGGGCATGGTCGGTGTAGACACGGGCGAGGGCCGAGATGTCCCGGGCGCGCTCCGCCAGCCGCCGCCCCTCCTCGCATGCGGCCACGAGCTCGCGCAGATTGCGCAGGAGGTCCCAAGCTCCCACCGGGCTGTAGCTCGTCCGAGAGAGCTCGGCCTCTCGGCTCACCAGGTCCCCATAGCGCGCGAAGAACGCCGCCGTGGTGGTCTCCTTCGGCGCCGCAGCCTCGAAGGCCGCCGCGACCTCCTGCCAGCGGAGCCTGACCAGGTGTGGAAAACCGAAGGCCAGCCCCTCGCGTCCCCGGGCCCATGTGGTCAGATCGAAGCGAGCTTCCACCCTTTCGATCCAGCGGTCCCAGGCCGCGCGGCTCTGGGCGTCGCGGAGCCATCGCTGCAGGAGCTGGACGTGATGGGGCCGCAAGGCCACCGGTGGCAGGCGCGCGGCGAACGGGAAGTCCTCCGGCTCGCCATAGCCCAGGTAAGTCTCAGTCAACGCCACGGTGGCGACGATCTCTTCGATCCACTCCGCGGGCGTCCCCTTCAGCTCGGCAAAGCCATAGCGGGCCTGGACCAGGGTCACGAGCTCCCGGTCGAGACCCCGCTCCCGCAGGCCTTTCCAGGCGGCGTCAGGATCGATCGCGAGCTCGAAGAGCATCTGGTCGGCGTCGCCCACCAGGCGGGCCTGCGCCTGCTCCGGTGTGAGCGTGGTCTGCCAGAAGTCGCGCGGCCGGTCGGCGAATTTGGCGACGTATTTCGCGAGCAGTGAATCCCGCCCCCCTTCATAGAGAGCTCTCTGCTCGCTCGCGTTCTCCGGCAGCGCCACGCCGCTCTGCCGCAGAAACGCGAACAGGGTCGGGCGCTTGCCTCCGATGCGCCAGGTCACGCCGTTGAACCGATACTCGGCCAGAAGGTCGAGCGCCGGCTCGCCGTCGGGGCCCGGCCCTTCCAGCCGGCTCTCGGCAAACGGCAGGTAGAGGACGAACCGCAGGCTCCGGCGCACCGCTGGCTCCGCCGCTTCAAGAGCCTGGTGGATCTGGTGCTTGAGCCAGATCTGCCCGCGATGGCGCGCCGCATCGTATTCGAGCAGGCGGAACGGAAGCCCCCCGCGGCTCTCCAGATGGGCGTGCAGGGCCGGAAGGAGCCGTGCCATCTCCTGCCTCTCGTCGAACCAGAGGCAGACCTGCGCCCGCTTCTCGTACTGGAAGCGCTGCGCGATCTGGTCGACGAGGGCCTCGAGGATCATCAGATCACTTTCGCGATGCGGAGCACGCCTGCCTTCTGGAGAGGCTCGATGTTGACTTTGACCCCATCGTCCAGATCGGGATCCCAACCGAGAGGACGTTCCTCGGAGGTCTTCCAGGGCGTCAGAATGCGGAAGTCGCGCTCGCCGCCCTCCGGCCCTTCGTGATGGCCTTCCTGGATCCACTGGAGCCGGCCGTCGAGGTCCTGGGCCTCTTCCAGCCGGGCCTGCCACTCGGCGCGGTCGTCAGCCCGGCCTTCCTTGTCGGCCAGGGCCGCCTCCCGCCGGAAGGTTTCGATCGCCTCCCGCAGGTATTGCGAGCGCAGCTTGGCCATGCGGTCCCGGTTGAATTTGTGATAGTGGACGAGGGCTCCAAAAGCAAAGGGAGAGGTCCCCTGGCCCGACGCGATATGCCAGAAGATAGGACGGCTCTTGTACAGATCGGTGTGATAGCCGAAAAAGACGTTTTCCAGCCACTCCGCGAGGCTCCGCGTTCGCCGATAGCCCTTGACGCTCTGGTTGATCTCGTTGACGATCTCGATCTCGACCTGGCCGATATCACGGTCCGGGAAAAACGAATGGAGCTGGTCGAGCACCCGCTCGAGCAGGCTCGGCTCGCCGGCCATGGAAACGAATGGAACGACGCCGTCCTCGTCGGCTTCAACGACGCGCTTGACGGCGTAGGAGAGTAGGCGGAAGACGTGCTCCATCCGCTTCTGCTCGACGCTTTGGCCTTCCATCTGAGGCCAGAGGACCTCCGGAGGACGGTCTCCAAGTGTCCCTTCGATGGTATCGCGAGTGGGGTCTGAGATGCCGTAAATCTTGTAGATAGTGTCATTAAGCTCAGCGTATACCTGCTGAATGCGCGCCTCTTGAGAGGACTCAAGAGCGGCGAGTGCCTGAAGTCGAGTCGATAATGCAGTGGCTGAAATATCTGATCGCAGGAGCCATGGCCGTCGAAACCGTGTAGAGATTTCGTTCCCTTCGTCCCACGCTGCCTTGAGATCATGGATTTCCTTGGCCAGCCCACCGATTTCTATCTTCCGTTTCTGTGCAACCTCGGGAACCGGCAGCCTTCGAACGACACCTACCTCCCAAGACCCGAACGATGTAACGGCTCGCAACAAGAATTCGGCAAGCCCGGAATTCCCAGCTCCAAGAAGATACCATAGTGTGTTTTCTTGCTCGGCAATGATCACAGGCCCTTTGTTGGAAAATACGCAATTGGCAGGAAGGTAGCGTAAATTGAATCCTCGCTGAGTCCTTCGTGGCCATGTGAGGCCAGGAAGGAAGTAATCTTCGACGGAATCGGGAAGATGAGAGGAGCGCCCCGCACGGCCGAAGAAGCCCGCATAAGTCTGCCGCTCCGAGTCCCATGGAACTACCAGATAAACATCAGAATAGAATCTGGAAAATCCACCTCCTTTTGCATAAGGCTTCCAGGAAATCGGACGCGTACCGAGATTCGCTAAGGGCTCCCACCACATACGAATATATTTCTCATCGTTACCTGTATAGCCGCCTACTCTAGCTCTGCCGAGGGTAGGTTCCAGAGCCGCAAATCTCCTAAAGACATCAGCAACTATGCCGATTCGGCGGTAGGCCAGCGGTGAACCTTCGATGAACCCAAAGTCACGTCGAGCAACATCGAAGCGCACCTCTGCAGACTCGGAAGCAAGGGTGCGTACAAAAATTTCTTCTCTCCGGCCTGAAAGCCCTCTACTGCCTCCGAATCTCTCCAAGTCAAAGAATGTAGCACGCTCTCCTTCGGTCACCCGGTAGTATGCTCGTTCCGCTTGTTCTCGACTAGTCTCGATTCCCTCCCGGGCCTGCGTCGCTTGGAGTGTAGGAACCATCAGCTCCCGGCGGAGTTCGGGATCGGCGAGGATGGAGCGCAAATTGACTCGACGCACCTTAGCCATGGTTCTGCTCCCACCGCTCGATTGCCCGCTCTTCCCACTCCTCAAGAAGCTCCACCAGAGGCTGATACTTCTTATAGATTCGGCCCGCTTCGCATGCTTGATAATACCGGTCCTCGTCGGAGCGACGTTCATAGACTGACAGAGGAAGCATGTCGTTTTGCATGAGGATCAGATTCCCGAGAATGAAGGCTGTTCGCCCGTTGCCTTCACGGAAAGGGTGGATGGCAATAAGCTCGTTCATTACCTCACCAGCATACGCAAAAACTTCAGTATCCTCTTCGGAGATCACTGGCGAGCGGGATAGCACGTCTCGTTCCATCACATTCATGAGGGGCTGGATTCCGGTTGGTGGGTAGGGCCACTTTGTGGGACCGTCCCCCTTGTGGAGGGAGACCTTCCGCCATTCTCCAGCGAAGGGGTAGATCGTTTCCATGAGCTCGCGATGGATCTGCTGGAGGAGATGCACGCTGATAGGGACAGGCTCAGGGCGCTCCACTAGGCGAGTCACCAGTTCCATAGCCCGCTGAACCCCCTCGTCCTCGCGCCGATGGATCTCCTCCTCCTCCAG
>DASXJP010000541.1:0-14452 GCA_036497345.1 Thermoanaerobaculia bacterium | reverse complement strand
GACCACCGTGACGGCGTGGCTCGGGCTCTCCACCTTCGCGAGCGGGAAGCCGGGATTGAGGTCGGCGTGGAAGGCGAAGGGGTTGATCGGCGGCGCGCCCCGCCGGCGCACCGGCGGCGGCGGCGGCCCGCCGCCTCCCGCCGCTTTCTCCCCGGGGTCGACCACCATGGGGAAGCGCAGCCGGAAACGGTCGCGGTCCCACTGCACGACCTGCTGCAGCTCGATCGCCACCTCCACCGTCTCTCCGGGACCGACGTTGGCCACCTTGGTGGTGAAGACGTCGGGCCGTTGTTGCTCGACCAGCCCGGCCTTCACCCCTTGCGCGCAGGCGGCCTGGTAGGTCCGCCGCGCCTCCTCTTTTTCCTGGATGAGCCCCTGGATCGTGCGTTCCCCGACTTTCATCCGCAGGGTGTCGACCGCGCCGTCCGCGGGCAAAGGAAAGACGTAGACCCCTTCCAGCCATTCCTGCGAAGGGTTGGTGAAGATCTGCGTGACCCGCGTCCGCGCGATGATTCCGGTCACCTTCACCTCGACCGTGGCGCCGAGGACGGGCGCCGGCACGGGTCTGCCGTCCTTGCCCGGGAAGAACAATCCCTGGCCGGAGCCCGATCCCCAGGCCAGACCGCTTCCCGTCAGGAAAAGTATACAAAGCGCTGCCATTCGAACGAGATTCGATCGCATTTTCCAAACCTCCCATAATTTGGACCGTCCTCCCGGGAAGACAGGCCCGTGTTGCGCTGCACCTATAGAGCGCAAGGAGGATGCCAGTTGGATCGGTGATCGGGAAAATGCTTATACAGTAAGGGTTTGAGCCGCGAAAGATTTTCCAGGGAGCGGCCTGAATTCAACAGGATGAATCAGCGGCCGTTCAATGATTTGATGTTACGGAGGTTCCGATAGAAAAAACGAACAGTATGTCTCTCACCGGGGACGGAGGTGTCCTGGCTACCCCTTCGCCTCGCGGATCATCTCCTCCAGCCGGTCGAGGCCGGCGCGGACCTCTTCGAGCGTGGGGCCGAAGGAGAGGCGCACGTGCTGGTGGAAGCGCGAGAGGCGCTGCGAGCGGCGGTGACCTGGGTTGACGTCGAAGAAGAGACCAGGAACGCAGATCACCTGGTGCTCGAGGGCGGCGCGGAAGAAGGCCATGCCGTCCGAGAGCTCTCCGGGGAGGTCGCGCACGGAGACGAAGGTGTAGAAGGTGCCGGCCGGCTCGGGATAGATCCGCATCCCCATCTCGTGCGCCCGGCGCAGCATCAGCTCCCGCTTGGGCAGGAAGGTGTCGCGGATCGCCCGCGTCTCGGCGAGCACCAGCTCAGGCTTCATGAGATCGACCGCCGCCCTCTGCTGCGGGCGCGAGCCGCCGCCGTCGAGGAAGGAGCCGGCGCTCTCGACCGCCTCGATCACCGGACGCGGCCCGATCGTCCAGGTCACCCGCCAGCCGGGATAGCGCCAGTTCTTGGTCATGCCGTCCACGAGCACCACCGGATCGCGGTCCACGTCCTCGACATAGCGGGCCGCGCTCACCATGGGGCCCGGCTCCCCCTCGCCGAAATTCCACACGTAGTGCGAGTAGAACTCGTCGATCAGCAGGGTGCAGTCGAGCTCGCGGCCGACGGCGATCCAGTCGGCGAGCTCGCCGCCCGAGACCAGCTTGCCCATGGGGTTGCAGGGGTTGGAGAAGAGCAGCACCGAGAGCCCGCGACCCAGCACCTCCCGCCGCAGGTCCTCGACGCCGAAGCTGTACCCCTGCTCGCGGCGCAGGAGGATGGGGATCGGCGTCACCAGCCGGAAGATGTCGAGCAGCTCCTCGTAGGCCGTGTAGTCGGGCAGGAAATGGCCGAGGTTGACCTGATCGAGCGAGGCCACGGCGCGCGTCAGGGCCGCCCGGCCGCCGCCCGAGATCGCCACGTTCTCCGCCGTGTACCGCGACGGCATCCCCCGCCGGTAGAGCTGGTTGTAGAGCGATGCCACGGCCTCGCGCAGCTCCCAGAGCCCGGCGACCGGCGCGTAGTAGTGGTCGGCGGGATCGATGACGATCGACTCGACGCGCGGCGGCGCTCCGGGCAGCGGACCGGTCTCGGGCTGCCCCTGGCCGAGGTTGGACCACGCCGGGTCCCCGGACGCGTACCCCCGCGCCGTGGCCTCCTTGGTGACGAAGACCACCCCCGTGCGCGGCACGGTCCGGAAGGCCTGAAGGGTGGTCGAGTCGGAGGAGGGGCTCTGGATCGTCATGGCGGCGAAGGGTAGCACGGCTATAATGGTCCCATGGCAGGAAGACCCGTCGACCGCTATATCGTCCTACTCCATGAGCTTCTTCCAGAGCTCGCGGAGAAGCACCACGTGCGCTCTCTGGAAGTCTTTGGCTCCTATGTGCGGGACGAGCAGACCCCAGAGAGCGATCTCGACGTGCTGGTGACGTTCGACGAGGCGCCCGGGCTTCTGGGATATATCTCGCTTGAGAACCATCTCAGTGATCTCCTGGGAGTCAAGGTTGATCTTGTGATGAAAAGCGCGCTCAAGCCCAGGATCGGTCAGAACATCCTCCGCGAAGCCGTTCCCGTATGAGCGAGCGGAGCAAGGACCAAAAGGACTGCAAGGACAAACACGGACAACTATTACGAATTGGGTGCGGTCTTTCGTGTCCTTGAAGTCGTTTTGGTCCTTTTGGTCCTTTGGGTCCTTTTAACCCCACACCCCCTCCAACCCCATCGCCCGCAATAGCCCCGCCAGATCCTCCGGCACCGGGGCCACGATCCGCACCGGCTCGCCCGTCTGCGGGTGTGCGAAGGCCAGCTCCAGGGCGTGCAGGGCCAGGCGGTGGAGCCCGAAGCGCTCGCGGAAGAGGCGGTTGTGCTCCCCCTTGCCGTAGCGCACGTCGCCGATCAGCGGATGGCTGAGGTGCTTGAGGTGGCGGCGGATCTGGTGCCGACGGCCGGTGCGCGGCCGGGCCTCCACCAGGGCGTAGCGCTCGAACGTGGCGAGGCGGCGGAACTCGGTCACCGCCGGCACCCGCGGGCCGCCCACGTCGCGGGGGAGGGGATGGTCGATCACCCCCGACTCCGGCGGGATGCCGCGCACCAGGGCCAGGTAGCGCTTCTCGACCCTCCCTGCCGCGAATCGCTCCTGCATGCGGCCGGCGGTCTCCGGATCGAGGGCGAAGAGGAGGACCCCGCTGGTGGCGCGGTCGAGCCGATGGACGGCGTGGACGTGCCGCCCAATCTGGTCGCGGACGAGCTGCAGCGCGAAGGTCCGGTCCCGGGCCATCCCGCGGTGGACGGCGAGGCCCGCCGGCTTGTTCACCGCCAGTAGGCATCCATCTTGATAGAGAAAAGGGGTGTCCTGGTTGCCGGCGGACGCCATGCGCGTTTGCCCCATACATCAGCCCGGAGACAAGGAGGCCACTATGAAGAAAACAGGAATAGTAACCATCCTCATGCTCATCCTAACGCTCACCCTCGGCGCGGCGGTCGCCTGGGCGGAGGATCACACGGTCACGGTCCTGAACGCGTCCAACGGCCCGGTGACGGTGGCGATCCTCTGGAGCGGCGGCGGTGTCGCGCCCGTCAAGCTCGAGGCGGGCGAGACCCATGACGCCACAGTGCCTTCCGACATGGCCTCCGTCAAGGTGACCGCCGACGGTCATTGCCGGCAGGGCGTCCAGACCTTCAACCCGCAGCGTGTCAACCGGGCGACCGTGCAGTGCAAGGGGGACAGCTACACGATCAAGGTGGAGCAGGTGAAGCCGGCGCCGGCGCCCTGACGGGCACCGGCTTCTGAAACGGCCTACCGCCGGAACCGGTTGAAGCGGGCCGGCGAGAAGGCCGAGCGGATCTGCGTCAGCCGCTCTTCCGTGGGCTTGGTCGTGGGATCGACCTCGCGCTGCACCACCGGCTCGGGGACCGGATGGCGGCCGCGCCGCGCGAAGTCCTTCCGGCGCGGCTGATGCTGGCGGCCGAGATGCGTCGGCGCCTCGGTCGCCCGGTTCCCCCGCTCGGGCAGCGGGCCGTCGTTCCGCGGCTGTCCGGAGCGCTGCTTCCCCTGCTGCTGGTGCTGCTGGCGGGGTTGGTGCTCGGCCGGCCGGCCCTCGGTCCGGCGGCGGGCCTTCTCCTCCAGGCGAGCCTTCTCCTCGGCCTCGCGCTGCGCCTTCTTCTCCGCCTTGGCCTTGGCCCGGGCGCGCTCCTCGGCGCGGCGGGCGCGGATGGCGGCGATCCGCTCCTGGAGCGGGATCTCGAAACGCTCCGCCGGCGTCGCCTGGTAGTCGAACCCCTCGACCATCCGGCGGGGGAGACGGGAGCCGACCGCGCGCTCGATGGCCTGGAGCTCCTCCTGCTCCCCCTCGGAGACGAAGGTGAAGGCGTCCCCCACCATCTCCGCCCGGGCGGTGCGGCCGACCCGGTGGATGTAGTCCTCGGGGACGTTGGGGACGTCGAAGTTGATGACGTGCGACAGGGCCTCGACGTCGATCCCGCGGGCGGCGATGTCGGTCGCCACCAGCACCTGGAGGTCGCCGTTCTTGAAGCGGGAGAGGGCGTCCGTGCGCTGCGCCTGGCTGCGGTTGCCGTGGATGCGGTCGCAGGAGACGCCTTGCCGGTCCAGAAAATCCGCCAGGCGGTTCGCGCGGTGCTTGGTGCGGGTGAAGACGAGCACGTTCTTGATGTCCCCCCGGCGCAGCAGCTCCACCAGAAGGTAGGGCTTCAGATCCTCCGGCACTGGATAGACCGCCTGCGTGATGCCGGTCGCCGGGGCGGCCTTGCGCTCGACGTTGAGGCGGGCCGGCTCGCGCAGCATCTCCTCGGACAGCTCGACGATGGGCGGCGGCAGGGTGGCCGAGAAGAAGAGCGTCTGCTCGGGCCGGGGGAGGTGCTGGAGCACCCGCCGGACGTCCGGCAGGAAGCCCATGTCGAGCATGCGGTCGGCCTCGTCGAGGACCAGGACCTCCAGGCCGTCGAGCTTGGCGTAGTCGTTCTGGAAGTGGTCGAGGAGCCGCCCCGGGGTCGCCACCAGGACGTCCACCCCCTTGCGGAAGGCCTTCTCCTGAGGCCCCATGGCCACGCCGCCGAAGACGGCAGCGCCCTTGACGTCGGTGAATTTGGCGAGGGCCTGCATGTGCTCGACGATCTGCGCGGCGAGCTCGCGGGTGGGGGCGAGCACGAGCGCCCGGGTGGTGCCGCGGGGCTTGTCCAGCAGCCGCTGGAGGATCGGCAGCAGGAAGGCCGCCGTCTTGCCGCTGCCCGTCATGGCGCAGGCGAGGACGTCGTTGCCTTGCAGCGCGGGGGGGATGGCGTCCTGCTGAATGGGGGTGGGCTGCTCGAAGCCCAGGGTCTCAATGCCACGGAGAAGGTCGGGGTGAAGGCCGAAATCCGAGAAATTGCTCAAGCGTCGCAATCCTTCCAGGGCGCACACACCGTCGCGTAAGGGCGTGGCGCCGCGTTGACGTTTCCGGCGAAAGAGGTTTGGAACGGGGACTTGCCGGCGAGGCCGCCGCTCGGGCTCGTAGGTCAGAGCCGCTTCATGTTCGCGCCCGCCAGGAGGCGGGCGCATGCATAGTATCTCACGAATAGGCTCAGCTTGCCAACCCCCGGGCCCGCCGGCGCGCCTGCACGAATTCCCAGACCGCCGGCAGCAGCGAGAGGACGATGATCATCAGCACCACCAGGGAGAAGTTCTTCTGCACGAAGGGGAGGTTGCCGAACCAGTACCCGGCGAAGGTGCAGAGCAGCACCCAGGCCGCGCCGCCGACCGCGTTGTAGCTCATGAACCGGCCGTAGCTCATGCTCCCCAGCCCGGCCACGAACGGCGCGAAGGTGCGCACGATGGGGACGAAGCGGGCGATGATCACCGTCTTGCCGCCGTACTTCTCGAAGAACTCGTGGGTGTGGGCGATGTGCTCCGGCTTGATGATCCGCCGCGGCGAATTGAGCAGCCGGTGCCCCAGGAAGTGGCCGATCCAGTAGTTGGCCGTGTCCCCCAGGATGGCGGCGGCGATCAGGGAGCCGGCCAGGGCCCACACCGAGAGCGAGCCGTTGGCCGCGAAGGCCCCCGCCGCGAACAGCAGCGAGTCGCCGGGGAGGAAGGGGGTCACCACCAGCCCGGTCTCGCAGAAGACGATCGCGAAGAGCAGCAGGTACGTCCAGGCCCCGTACTCGTGGATGATCGGGCTCAGGTGCTTGTCCAGGTGCAGGACGAAGTCGAGCAGTCCTTTGAGGATTCCCATGGCGCCGCGAAGACTAAGGGCTCCCCGGCAGGAAGTCCAGAGGGGCACCGCCAGGTTTGGACTCCTCGGCAGGTTGGCCCTCAGTTGATCCCCTCATCGGGGCCCGGCCCTCTTCTCCCGGCCTCCCCCCCGGTCCGCCGGGAGAAGAGGGAGAAAAAGCCGCAGGGATCAGGCGCCTGGAACGGTCTTCCAGTCGAAGACCTCGGCGATGTTCCGGAAGTGCTTCGCGTTCGTGGTGAGGATGCGTCCGCCCGCCTGTCGCGCCTGGGCCGCCAGAATGACGTCCACATCCAGGCGGTCTTCCGGGCCCCGCAACTGCCCGGTCGCCCGCGTCTGAGCCCAGATGTCGGCCGCCAGCCTCAGGGCCTTCGTCGTGAGGGGTATGTACCCTATCGAGACCCACTTGTCCAAATCGAAGAGAGCCTCCCGGGCCCATTTCCTTGTCTGGCGTTGCCGATACCCGAGGTGAAGGAGCTTGCGGCGAATCTCGTAATCAACAATCTCGGGTACGTAGATCCGGAGCCGGGGGTTCCCCTGGAGACGAGAGATGGCATCGGCGACCGGTTTATTCTCGCTCAGCTCCGGCCGCAGAACCTTCGACAGGATGTTGTTGTCAAGCAGAAGGAGTAGTGGCATATCACCAGTGGAAATTCGAGCGGTCCTTTTCAAGATCCGCCGCAAACTCCCGCCAGATCTTCAAGTCTTCCTCCGTGGCAGGAACGGCCATCCGCTCCCGCAACCAAGCCACAAACTCCCTGCGGCGCTCCATCTCCTCAGGAGGCGCCAAGTCATTCAGCTGCCGCTGCCGCTCTGCTTCGCTGGTACTGATAAAGGTGGTCGCGTGTTTGGGCATCGTATTCTCCCCTCTCGTGCCACTGGCACTTACGGAGGGTACCACACGATATGACGCTCTGCCAAGCGCCTTCACCCCTCAGATCTTCTCGCGCCTGCTCACCCCCAGAGAGTACCCGCTCCCCTCCGGGCTCGCGAATTCCGCCGGCCGGGGCTTCCCGGCGGGCGCCAGGCAGTAGCGATAGATGTCGCCGTCGAGCTCGTAGATGCCGAGCTTGGTCTTGTCGTTCTTCATCCCCGATTCGTCCAGGATGTCGATCTCCTTGGGCAGCTTGGTCGCGTCGACCTTGAGGATCCCGGAGGCGACGGTCTTGTCCCCCACCTTGACCAGCCACCGGTTCCCCTCATAGGCGAACGTCGTGGCGGGCCCCGGCTTGGGCGGAACGTTCTCCCCCACCAGCACCTTGCCGTCGCTCACCAGCGAGACGGTCTGCCAGGTCCCCTGGAGCTTGGCGACGTCGGTCTGGGGACGCTCCTCCTGGCCGGCGCCCGGAGCCGCCAGCAACAGCCCAGCCGTCAGGATCAGAAAGCCGCTGAGAGTCATCTCGATCCTCCCTTCCGGCGATCAGATCTCATCGATCGCCGTCGCGTCGTACTGCATGGCCCCCACGGCGTTGCCCTCCGGATCGCGGAAGAAGATCAGGTGTCCCACGGTGGGGATGAGCACCTTCGGGATCAGGATCGTGCCGCCGTTCGCCACCACGGCGGCGGCGACCGCGTCCACGTCCGCCACCGTGACGGTGCACTCGAAGCCGACCGTGCGCTGGCCGGGGATCAGCTCGCGGCGCTTCTGGAGGGCCCCCAGAGGGCCGGGCTGGCCGCCGTCGGCGGCCTGGATCTGGAAGAACCCCGGCGGTCCCCAGGCCTCGAAGCGCCAGCCGAAGACCTTGCCGTAGAAGCTCTGCGCGCGGCTCACGTCGTCGGCGTTGATCGCGAAATGGGCCACGTGACCGGCGGGCGGGGGGGAGAATGGCGGCATGGCGGGGTATCTCCTTTCAAAGCGTCCTTTCAAAGCGTCCCTTTGACCCGACGATATGCCTGTCCCACCCCGCGCGGTTAACCTTATACTGACAAGGAATGTCGAGATCCCGCCAACCGGAGGGTCCGCAGGTCCGCCTGAGCTCGGTCGCCTGGGCCGCGGCCTATACCTGGCGCGACCGGGTGAGCGAATGGGGGCAGATCGTCTTCGCGTCCCGCGGCACGCTGACGGTTTATACGGACGAGGGGCTCTGGGTGGTGCCCGTCCATCAGGCCGTCTGGGTGCCGGCCGGCGTGCGGCACGCCGTGGAGGTGGCCGGCGGCGTCGCCCTGCGGTCTCTGCATCTCCATCCGGCGGTCCGCGTCCGCCTGCCGGGGACCTGCCGGGTTGTCGAGATCTCGCCGCTGTTGCGGGAGATCCTGCGCCGCGCCATGCGCCTGCGTACGCTCGACCGGCGGATCGCGGCGGAGCGGCACCTGCTGGACGTGCTGCTCGACGAGCTCACCGTCCTGCCGCTGACCCCTCTCGACCTGCCCCTGCCGCGGGACCCGCGGGGGGTGCGGGCCGCGGCGTGCATCCGGGGGGAGCCGGCGGCGCGGCATACGCTGGCCGAGGTCGCCCGCGCCTCGGCGGCCAGCGAGCGGACCCTGGAGCGCCTGTTCCGCGCCGAGACCGGATTGCCGTTCGGCGTCTGGCGGCAGCGGGCCCGGTTGCTCCGCGCCCTGCGGCTCCTCGCCGAGGGGAGCGCGGTCGCCGAGGTCGCCGGCGCGGTCGGCTACGAGAGCCCCAGCGCCTTCGTCGCCGCCTTTCGCCGCGCCCTCGGCACCACGCCCGGCCGGTATTTCAAGAAGCCTGATTGATCACCGGCATGCTCCATGCATCTCCCGCCCGCCAGCCGTTAGACGTCGAGGCGGGAGGACGAGCAGACCGTGGAAGCGGATTCGCAAAGACGACCGTTCAGGAATCGCCGAGGGCGTGGCTCCCTTTTCGGTTCCCTCTTGGCCTTGGGCCTGGCCGCGGCGCTCCTGTTCCAGGGGTGCACCCTGATCGCGGTCAAGCGGAGCGTCTACCAATTCGATCACCCCTTCGCGGTGAAGGACGCCGCCTTCCGCCGCTCTCTCGACACCTTCGGCAACACCATGGTGGGGGGAAACACCGCCGAGCTCCTGAACAACGGCGACGCCATCATCTCCTCGATGGCGGAGGCCATCCGCCAGGCCAAGGTCACGGTCAACCTGGAATCCTACATCTTCAAGGACGACAAGGCCGGCGCGATGTTCGCCCAGCCGCTGATCGAGGCCGCGCGGCGGGGGGTCGAGGTGCGGGTGCTGGTGGACGGCACGGGCAGCAGCCACTCCGGGCCGATCCTCGACCGCATGCGGAAGGCCGGCGCCAAGGTCTACGTGTTCCACCCCATCGGGCTCTGGAGCTTCTACAACATCGGCTGGCGGACGCACCGCAAGATCCTGGTGGTCGACGGCACCATCAGCTTCACCGGCGGCTTCTGCATCGCCGACAACTGGCTGGGGGACGCCCGCAATCCCAAGGAGTGGCGGGACACGATGGTGCGGGTCACTGGGCCGGTCTCGGCGCAGATGCAGGCGATCTTCAGCCAGGACTGGACGTACACCACCGGCGAGATCCTGGCCGGCGACAAGTTTTATCCTCACCTCGAGCGCACGGGGACCGTCGAGGCCCAGGGAATCAAGGTGTCGCGCGGCGACGCGTCCTCGCAGGCCGAGATCTTCTACCTGGTGGCGATCCAGTCCGCCGAAAAATCGATTCATATCCAGAACGCCTATTTCGTGCCCGACGAGCAGATCCGCCAGGCGCTGATCCAGGCGGCGAAGCGGGGCGTCGAGGTGAAGATCATGGTCCCCGGCTGGCACATCGACATGCCGCTGGTGCGCATGGCCTCGCGCTCGCACTACGGCGACCTCCTCCTGGCGGGGGTCCACATCCTCGAATACAACCACACGATGATGCATCAGAAGAACGCGGTGATCGACGGCCTCTTCAGCACCATCGGATCGATCAACTTCGACGGCCGCTCCCTGCGCGCCAACGAGGAGGACAGCCTCGCCTTTTATGACCGTGACTTCGCGGCGCAGGTGGAGGCGACCTTCGCGAACGATGAGAGATACTGCCGCGAGATCACCTATCAGAGCTGGAAGCACCGGGGTTTCGAGCAGCAGCTGGCGGAGGATCTCTCGGTGTTTTTTGAGCCGCTGTATTGAGGGCGATGGGCATCATCCTCGCCCCGGAAGGCCGGCGGGAGATCCCCTGGGCAGCACTCCCTGCCTTGATGTATGCTACGCGTAACGTCAAGAGGGGAGATTGCGATGTCGGAAGACGATCCGAAGGATCTGAAAGAAGCGTTTCTGGACCGCATGGCCGCGTATGAGAGCCAGGAGCCCAGGCCGTTGCTGGACACTCTGGCGGAGTCGGGCGTGACCCTGCCGCCCCCGGAGGAGCTGGACGACGCGCAGATCAGCGCCAAGCTCTGGGAGCTCATCCGCTGGCTCTCGCTGGCCGGCACGTTCCTGCACAACACCGACCATCTGAGCGACCGCGAGCTGTACACGGAGCTCTGGCACGAGGAGCTGCGCGAGCCGACCGTCGTGATGCCCGAGGACACGTCTTTCGGCTACCACATCGACATGGTCGGCAGCGGCAGCGAGGAGCACATCCATCTCTATCTGAAGCATTACGCGGACGAACGGACGCGCCAGAGCTGGAAAGAGGACTGGCCCGAGGACGAGATCCCCGAGCATGAGGACCCGCCCTACGACCGCGATCGCCGTCTGCCGCAGCGGGAATTCCGGACGGACGACGATCCGGTGATGTAGGAAGCGCCTCATCGCCTTGGCAGGATGCCGGACGGGCGGACCCGTCCGGCCTCTCCTCCGGCCTCTCTCCTCCTTACTCCGCAAGTGGACCTATGATGATCACGCAGTTGCAGTAGAAAGACACGCAGACGTGCGTGTAGCCGTCCTTGTCGACCCAGGGGTCATAGGTGGTGGTCACGGTCGCGGACAGGCACCCCATGTTGATGCAGTAGCGATTGGCGTTGGCCAGGGCGTCGTCGTAGGCGTTCTCCTCGCCGCCGGCGCTGTAGCCGCAGGTCGAGGCGATCGGCTCCCGCACGGGGATTGGATTGTCGATCGATGTCGAGGCGGCGTTCGACCGGCCGGGGAAGACGCCGGCGGCGAGCAGCAGGACGGCGATCAGCAGCAGACGGGACAGTCTTTTCATGGCGGAGCGGCCTCCTTTCAAGGTCCGGCACCGCGCCGGACCGCCTGCGGGTCCATATCGGGATGGTCCCTTATGAGAAAGGGTGCGGCGAGGGGGCGCCGGCGGTCCTCGCCCGGCGCCGGCCACCTCCTATAATCCCCCCGTGCCCTTCGTCTACATCGCCCTCCAGTGGTCCGAGAGGAGATCTGAGAAGGGCCGACTGATATACTTGAGCCATGGCGATCACGATCCCTGATTCAGTCCTCGAGTCGGCCCGGATGTCGGAGGCCGAGCTCCGTCAGGAGATCGCGGTCGTCCTCTACCAGAAGGAAAAGCTCACCCTGGCGCAGGCCAGTCGACTGGCTGAGATGGACCGGCTTCAATTTCAGCACTTGCTCGCGAGCCGGGGCCTAACCATCCACTACGGCGTTGAGGATTTCGAGCAGGATATGGCTACCCTACGCGGTCTGGGCCGCCTGTGATCGTTGTCTGCGATGCTTCTCCCATCATCGCTCTTTCGGCTATAGGCCGGCTCTCGCTTCTTCAGCAGCTCTACGGGCAGATCCTCATCCCCGAGGCTGTCGCGGAGGAGGTTACCAGGGGCAGAGCGGGGCAGGCGAGAGCCGACGAGATCAGGGCATTCGACTGGATTACGGTTAAAGCCGTTCAGGACTCTGTCCTCCTGCGATCTCTCCATGGAGAGCTGGATCGAGGCGAAGCGGAAGCCATAGCCCTCGCGGTCGAAGTCCGGGCCGAGCTCTTGCTGATAGACGAGAAACTGGCGCGCAGGGTTGCCTTACGGCTGGGGCTCTCGATGGTGGGGGTTCTCGGCGTGCTTCTCGAAGCCAAGACAAAGGGGTATCTTCCGGCAGTCCGCCCGGTTCTCGACGATCTGCTGACGAAGGCTGGATTTCGAGTCGGTACCGATCTCTATGCGCTGGTCCTCAGCACAGCCGGGGAGGTGCCGGACCCTGAAAGAGCCCCCCTATAATCCCCCCGTGCCCTTCATCTACATCCTCCGCTGCGCCGACGGCTCGCTCTATACCGGGATCGCCAAGGACGTCGAGCGGCGTCTGGCGCAGCACCGGGCGGGGCGGGCGTCGCGATACACTCGGGCGCGGCTGCCGGTGAGGCTCGTCTGGTCGCGCGAGGTGCGGTCCTGGAGCCTCGCCCTCCGCGAGGAGATCCGCATCAAGGGGATGCGGAAGGCCGCGAAGGAAGCCCTTTTGCTGGAAGTTGATCTCCCAGAAGCGCAGGATTCATGCCCCCCACTCTCCTCCTGAGCTGCGACGCGATCGGCAAGGGCTTCGGCGCCCGGCCCCTGTTCGAGAATCTCTCCTTCGGCATCTTCGAGGGGGATCGCGTCGGCCTCATCGGGCCCAACGGGTCGGGCAAGTCGACCCTGCTCAAGATCCTCGCCGGGAGCGAGGAGCCGGATTCCGGCACCCGCTCGCCGCGGCGGGGAGTCCGCATGGGGTACGTCCCCCAGGACCCCGGCTTCCCGACGGGCAAGACCGTCGAGGAGGTGGTCATCGAGGCCCTGGCGGACGATCCCGCCGAGGATTTCGAGAAGCTCTCGCGCGTCGCCGTCACCCTGGGACGGGCCGGTTTCAACGATCCGGCGCAGGCGGTGGACATCCTCTCCGGCGGCTGGCGGAAGCGGCTGGCGATCGCCCGCGAGCTGGTCAGGGAACCCGACGTCCTGCTGATGGACGAGCCCACGAACCACCTGGACGTCGAGGGCATCCTCTGGCTGGAGGACCTGCTCCAGAGCGAGCCCCACGCCTACCTCGTGGTCAGCCACGACCGCTACTTCCTGGAGAACGTCGCCTCGCGCATGCTGGAGCTCGACCGCCGCTACCCGCAAGGGCTGTTCCAGGCCCAGGGGAGCTACAGCGATTTCCTGGAGAAGCGGGACGAGGTGCTCCGCAACCAGGAGGAATACCAGGCCTCGCTCGCCAACAAGGTCCGCACCGAGGTGGAGTGGCTGAAGCGGGGCGCCAAGGCGCGGACCACCAAGGCCAAGGGGCGCATCCAGGAGGCGAACCGGATGATCGCCGAGCTGGAGGAGCTGAAGGCGCGCACCGGCGCCGCCGCCAGCGCCCGGGCGGGCATCGACTTCAACGCCACGGACCGCAAGACCAAGAAGCTCCTGGTGACCGAGGGTCTCGCCAAATCCTTTGGGGGCAGGAAGATCGTCAGCGGGCTGGACGTCAAGCTCACCCCCGGCCTGCGGCTGGGCCTGATCGGGCCGAACGGCAGCGGCAAGACCACCCTGCTCTCGCTGCTCGACGGATCCCTGCCGCCGGACGCCGGCACGATCCACCGGGCGGACTGGCTGAGGATCGTCCGTTTCGAGCAGAGCCGCGAGACGCTGGACAGGTCGGTGAGCCTGCGCCGGGCCCTGGCGCCGGAGGGGGATTCGGTGCTCTACCAGGGGCGCTCGATCCACGTGGCGGCCTGGGCCAAGCGGTTCCTCTTCCGCGCCGAGCAGCTCGACACGCCGGTCTCGCGCCTCTCCGGCGGCGAGCAGGCCCGCATCCTGATCGCCCGCCTGATGCTCCGGCCGGCCGACCTGCTGATCCTCGACGAGCCCACGAACGATCTCGACATCCCCACGCTGGAGGTGCTGGAGGAGAGCCTGCTGGAGTTCCCGGGCGCGCTGGTCCTGGTCACCCACGACCGCTACCTCCTGGAGAGCGTCTCGACGGTCGTCCTCGCCCTCGACGGCCAGGGGGGCGCCGAGTACTTCGCCGACTACGCGCAGTGGGAGTCCGCCCGCGGCAGCGCTCCGCCGCCTCCCAAGCCCACAGCCCCCAAGCCGGCGCCGCCCAAGCCCGCCAAGGACCCCAAGCGCCTCTCCTACAAGGAGAGGCAGGAGTGGGAGCAGATGGAGGCCAAGATCCTGGAGGCCGAGGACCGCCTCGCCGCCGCCCAGGCCGCGGTGGAGGATCCGGCCGTGGCCACCGATCCGGCCGCGCTCCAGGAGCGGTGCGGCGAGCTGGAGGCGGCGCGGGTGGCGGTGGAGGGGCTGTATGCGCGGTGGGCGGAGCTGGAGGAGAAGCAGAGGTAGGTCCCACCCGGGGATTCATGCCCGGGCGGGAACCGCCGAAAACCCCCTGAGCTCGATCCCCCCCTCCCGAAGCCCCTCCTTCACCCCCGCATCGCACAAA